>USLX01000048.1 GCA_900555665.1 uncultured Eubacteriales bacterium
TCTTGTTGATGTGCTGGCCGCCCGCGCCGGAGGAGCGGTAGACCTGCATTTCGATGTCCTCGGGCCGGATTTCCACGTCCTTGGAATCGTCAGTAATCTCCGGAATCACCTCGACTGCAGCAAACGACGTCTGCCGCCGTGCGTTGGCGTCGAACGGAGACACGCGCACCAGCCGGTGCACACCGTTTTCGCTCTTGAGCAGCCCATAGGCATTCGTGCCCTCGACAAGGATGCTGGCGGATTTGATGCCCGCCTCGTCGCCGTCGAGATAGTCGAGGATCTTATAGCTCAGGCCGTGGGCCTCGACCCAGTGCGTGTACATCCGATAGAGCATCGAGGCCCAATCCTGCGCCTCGGTGCCGCCCGCGCCGGCCTGGAACGAGACGATGGCATTGTTGCCATCATATTCGCCGGAGAGCAGCGTTTCCAGCCGCTCCTTTTCCATCTCTTCCTCGAGTTCCTGATAGCCCTCGACCAGCTCATCCAGCATCGTGTCGTCATTTTCCTCAATTGCCATCTCGCAGATCGTCATCAGGTCGTCCCAGTGCGCGCACATCTTCTCATAGCGCCCAATCTTGGCCTCCAGCTGGCTAGCCTGCTTGGTGACCTTCTGCGCCGTGTCGGTGTTGTCCCAGAAGCCGTCGGACTCGATCTGCGCATGCAGCCGGTCGAGCTCGACCTTGCACTCCTCAATGTTCAGCGAGGAGGCCAATTCCTTCAATTTCGGATGAATATTATTGAGCTTTACCTTGTATTCATCAAATTCAATCATACTGTGTATCCCACACTTCCATATTTATCTATGGTATTATACCCGAAAAACTGCGCCGTGTAAAGAGGAAAAACGGCACGCGCCGCGTGCCGTCTTTGTCCAGCCCAAATTGCCCTGCCGCAGCTCTTTTCAAAGCCCGGCAGGGAAGAGGGCCTGCCTTGCGTTACCTGCGGCTGACCTCATAGTCGAGCTCAGCAAAGATCAGATCGTCAATGTCTTCTTTCGCGCCGCAGGTGTGAAATTCTGTCATTTTTCTTCCTCCTTTAGAAATCATTACCCAATCAGTATATGCAGGAGTGCAAGGGGATTTGACAGAAAAAAATCTCCGCCGGAGCAGCTCCGGCGGAGAAAACAGGAAAGGGGAGAGGCTCAGTTGCCGATACCGGTCATGGCCTCCATAGCCTCATATTGCTGGCTGTCGAGGCTCTTTTTCATCCCGAGCCCTTCGATAATGTCCAGATCAACCATCTTGCCGCCGCGCGAGCAGATGACGCGGTTCGTCTTGCCCTCGGCCAGCGCCATCACGGCGTGATATCCCATGTTTGTCGCCATCACGCGGTCACGGGCAGACGGCGTGCCGCCGCGCTGGATGTGTCCCAAAATCGTCACACGAGGATCCAGGCCCAGTGCCTCATGAATCTGCTTGCCGATCTCAACAGCGCTGCCGACACCCTCGGCCACGATGATCATAAAATGCGTCTTGCCGCTGAGTCTGGCCAGACGGATGCGCTCGACCACGTCGCGCTGGAAGTCAAATTCCTTCTCCGGCACCAAAACTGCCGTCGCGCCGGTGGCCAAACCGACATAGAGCGCCAGATGGCCCGCATTGCGGCCCATCACCTCTACAACGGAGCAGCGCTCATGCGACTGCATCGTGTCGCGCAGCCGGTCGATGGCCTCAACCGCCGTGTTCGCCGCCGTATCGTAGCCGATGGTATAGTCCGTGCAGCTGATGTCATTGTCGATCGTCGCCGGCACACCGACCACGGAGATCCCATGCTTTGACAGTTCCAGCAGCCCGCGGAACGTGCCGTCGCCACCCATGGCGACAATGCCGTTCAGGCCCAGCAGCTTGCAGGTCGCAACGGCTTTTTTCTGGCCCTCTTCGGTCGGGAATTCCTCGCTGCGGGCCGTATAGAGGATCGTGCCGCCGCGGTTGATAATATGCGAGACGCTGTCGGCATCCAGCTTTACGAAGTCGCCGTTGATCAGGCCGTTGTAGCCCCGACGGATGCCAATGCAGTCAATGCCAAGCAGATCCGCCGTACGCACCACCGCGCGCACCGCCGCATTCATTCCTGGCGAGTCCCCGCCAGAAGTCAGCACACCGATCCGTTTCACGGCATAGCCCATAAAAGCACCTCATTTCAATTTCAAATTTTTTTTATCATATCACAGTATTAAGAAAAAGTAAACCCGTTTCCACAAAAAACCTACGAAAGGCGCATTCCCACCATAGTGCCTGCCCAAATGCTCGCATGGTTTTTTCAAAGTTTCCCGTTGCCTCCGTAACAGCCCGATGACAAATGCAGCAATTCCCGGACAAGGAATGTCTGCAGACACGCCTTGCTCCAGACGAGAACCTCGCAGCCTTGCGTACATCTCGCCCTGCGCATCCCTTGACATCTGCCTTCTAAGCTGTTATAATACCTCTAACGCAACAAAATTTTTATTTTGTTGCGTTATTGGGAGACAACAACGAACTCTAATTCAGCGCCAAGCTCGCATTTCTCCGGCCTCCCTCAAATTTCTCACACAAAGGTGAACAATATGGAACGCTATCAGGACGCACCGCAGATCTTGCGGGACTTTCTATCCTACCACGAAACCATCAAAGGCCAATCCCGCCAGACCGTCGCGGAGTATTATCTGGATCTTCGCATGTTTCTGCGTTTTTTAAAGCTCATGCGCAATGAGCTGCCATACCGGACGCCGCTCGACGATATCCCTATCACCGACATCGACGCCGCCTTTCTGTCCGCAGTCAAAACCTCCGAAGTCTTCGACTTCCTCAGCTATCTGTCGAATGACCGCGAAAATCCGGAATCCCCCGGCTCCCTCGGCATCAACACCGCCTCGCGCGCCCGGAAGCTCTCGGCCATCAAATCCTTCTACAAATATCTGACCGTCAGCACAAAACAGCTGACAGAAAACCCGGTTAAGGATATTGAATTTCCAAAAATCCGTAAAAGTTTACCGAAATACCTGACGCTGGAGGAGTCCAAGGCGCTCCTGCGCGCAGTCGACGGCCCCAATCAGGCCCGGGATTTTGCAATCCTGATGCTGTTTTTAAACTGCGGCATCCGCCGCGCGGAGCTTGTGGGCCTCAACCTCACCGACGTCTATGATGACCGCATCCGTGTTGTCGGCAAGGGTAATAAAGAGCGCATCGTCTACATGGGCTCCGCCTGCCGCGAGGCCATCGACCGCTACATGGTCGAGCGCCGCCAGATCGTCCTCAGCGACAACCGCGCCCTCTTCGGTTCGCGCGATAAAAACCGCCTCAGCGTCAGCGCGGTGCACCGTCTGGTCAAAAAGCACCTGCTCGAGGCCGGCCTCGACGCAACGCAATTTTCCGCGCACAAGCTGCGCCACACCGCCGCCACGCTGATGCTCTCCAATGGTGTCGACCTCAAGACATTGCAGGAGGTTCTCGGCCACGAAAACCTCAATACCACGCAAATCTACACCCACATTGAAAATACCGACAAAAAAATTGCCGCTGAGGCCAATCCCCTCTCCAAATTCAAATAACTAACACCGACTTTCAGAGCTAAAAATCGCGGACTTTTCTGTGAAAAGCCCGCGATTTTTTGATCTTTAACCACCCAAATAGGCTTTTTTGATTGCGTCACTTTCGAGCAGCTCATGTCCGCTGCCGCTGAGCGTGATCGCGCCGGTCTCGAGGACGTAGGCCCGGTCGGCCACCTCGAGCGCCATCTGTGCGTTCTGCTCCACGAGCAGGATGGTCGCGCCGGATTTATGCAGCTCCCGGATGATCTCGAAGATCTGCTCGACCAGCAGCGGCGCCAGACCCATCGAAGGCTCGTCGAGCATCAGCAGCTTCGGCTCGCTCATCATCGCGCGTCCCATGGCCAGCATTTGCTGCTCGCCGCCCGAAAGCGTGCCACCGATCTGCTTGCGGCGCTCCTTCAGCCGTGGGAACAGATCGTAGACGTGGGCCATATTGCCCTCGATCGTACTGTTCGGACGGGTATAAGCACCCATTTCGAGGTTTTCCTCGACGGTCATGTGCTGGAAAATGCGGCGTCCCTCCGGGCACTGCGCCAGCCCAAGCTGCACGATCTTGTTCGGCGCCATACCACCGAGCGGCTTGTCCATAAAGGTGATCGAGCCGGACTTTGGATGCAGCAGTCCCGAAATCGTGTTCAAAACCGTGCTCTTGCCCGCACCGTTCGCGCCGATCAGCGTAACGATCTCGCCCTCGTTGACTTCCAGCGAAACGCCCTTGACCGCGTGAATCGCGCCATAGTACACATGAATATCATTGACGGAAAGCAACATCTCTCAGCCCTCCTTCTTCTTGCCGAGGTACGCCTCGATGACGGCAGGGTTGTCCTGGATATCCGCCGGAGTGCCCTTGGCGATGATCTTGCCGAAATTCAGCACGCAAATGCCCTCGCAAATGCCCATCACGAGGTTCATGTCGTGCTCGATGAGCATAATGGCAATCTGGAACGTATCGCGGATCTTCACGATGTTCTCCATCAGCTCCGTCGTCTCCGACGGGTTCATGCCGGCTGCCGGCTCGTCGAGCAGCAGCAGACTGGGATTTGTGGCCAGCGCGCGGACAATCTCAAGCCGCCGCTGCGCACCATACGGCAGCGAACCGGCCAGATGATCCGCCACCGTCTCCATATTGAAGATGCTGAGCAGCTCCATCGCGCGTTCCTTGGCAATGCGCTCGCGTCGCCAATACTGCGGCAGCCGGAACACCGCGGCCACTGCGGAGTAGTTCATCTCCTCATTGAGCGCGATTAAAACGTTGTCCAGCACCGTCAGATTCTTAAACAGCCGAATGTTCTGGAACGTCCGGCCAATGCCCATGTGGTTGACCTCGATGGTGCTCTTCCCTTCCGTGGAGACACCGTCGAGCAGGATGCTCCCGCGCGTCGGCTTGTAGACGTTGGTCAGCAGGTTGAAGATCGTGGTCTTGCCCGCGCCGTTCGGGCCGATGAGGCCGGTGATCTCGGTCGCGCCGATGGCGAGGTTAAAATCACTGACAGCGGAAAGGCCGCCGAAATCGATTCCGAGGTGCCGTGTCTCCAAAATCGGGCGGCGCCCCACATCGCGCTCCGTCAGCAGGTTGGTATAAGGCTGCGGTACCAGCTTTGGATGTGTATTATTCATGTTCCGCCGCCTCCTTCTTCGCTTTTTTCACAAGATTCGACCGGAAAATCCGGTTCAGCCCGGCCTCCAGCGACCGCGACAGGGAGAAATCATAGCTGCCCATGAGTCCCTTCGGCCGGAAGATCATCATGATAACCAGCGCCAGCGAGTAGGCAACCATGCGGTAATCGGAGAACGAACGCAGCAGCTCCGGCAGCACGGTCAAAACCGTCGCCGAGATGACCGAGCCCAACATCGAGCCCATACCGCCAAGAACCACCATGACCAGAATTTCGATGGACTTCATGAACTTGAACGTCGAGGGATAGAGTGAGCCGAGATATCCGGCGTAGAGGCAGCCCGCAACACCGGCCAGCATGGCCGAGAGCACAAAGGCAAACGTCTTATAATAGGTTGTCCGGATGCCGACACTCTCCGAGGCGATCTCGTCTTCCCGGATGGAGAGAATCGCGCGCCCATGACGGGATTTCATCAGCGTGTGAATGACATAGCCGGACACCACCACGCAGATAAATACCAGCGTAAACGTGGAAAACTTCGGAATCCGCTTCAGACCGGCCGCACCGTAGGTGAAGTCGAAGCCGAGCACGCTGTCGATGTTCGTCAGCACCACGCGGATGATCTCGCCGAAGCCCAGCGTGATGATTGCGAGGTAGTCACCGCGCAGCCGCAGGGCCGGAATGCCGATGATGATGCCGAAAATTCCGGCGACCACCGCGCTGATGAGCAGCGCAATCAAAATGTACGGAATCGTCGCGGCCGTGTTCCCCTCCTTCAGCAGCGCCGCCACCGGCACAGCCTTCATGAAGATACCGCCCGCATAAGCACCAACAGCCATGAAGCCCGCGTGGCCCAGTGGCAGCTGTCCGAGGTAGCCGGTCGCAATATTCAGCGACACAGCCAGGATGATGTTGATGCCGACCATGATGAGAATGCCGGACCAGTAATTTGAGATGACACCGGCGGAAATCAGCGACGTAAACAAAAACCAGACGGCCACGATCAGCACCAGATTGATGACGTAGCGCACCGGCATCGGGATGCGGATCAGAGATTTGCCCTTTTGGGCGGAGGCTTGCTTGTTTTTCATAATTCCGCTCCCCTCCTTACACCTTTTCCACCTGCGGTCTGCCCAGAATGCCCGTCGGCTTCACCAGCAGAACCACAATCAGGATTGCGAACACAACGCCGTCCTTCCAGACGGAGAGATTGACCGCCGAAACCAGCGCCTCCAGCAGTCCGATGGCAAATCCGCCGACCATCGCGCCGGGAATCGAGCCGATGCCTCCGAGCACCGCCGCGACGAAGGCCTTCAGGCCCAGCATCGAGCCCATCGTCGGCGAGGCCTGTTGGTATGCGCACAGATACAGCACCGAGCCGATGCCGGCCAGTGCAGAACCAATGGCAAAGGTGAACGAAATGGTCTTGTTCAGGCTGATGCCCATCAGCTGCGCCGCGCCCATGTCCTCCGACACCGCGCGCATCGCCTTGCCGAGCTTCGTTTTCTGCACAGTCAGCGTCAGTGCCACCATCGCAATCACCGTCACGATAATCGTCAGCACAGCAGCCTTGCTGATCTTCAGGCTGCCGAGCACAATCTGGCCGGTGACGATCGGATCCATGCTCTTCGTGTCTGCGCCGAAGACGAGCTGTGCGCCATTCTCCAGCAAAAATGAAATGCCAATGGCCGTGATGAGCAGGCTCAGTCGCGGGGCCTTCCGCAGCGGCGTGTAGGCGACCTTTTCAATCAGCACGCCAAGGATCGTGCTCGCTGCAATTGCGATCACAACTGAGACAATCGGATGCAGATGGAAGGTCGTCATGGCGTAATAGGCTGCGTAAGCGCCAACCATGATGATGTCGCCATGTGCGAAATTCAAAAGCAGGATAATACCGTAAACCATGCTGTAGCCAAGCGCGACCAGCGCATAGATGGAGCCGGTCTGCAGGCCGTTCAAAAACTGGGAAAACAGCAATGCCATATGCGTTTCCTCTCTTTCCTTGTGTTTTCAGGTTTGGTGCGCGTGTGCGGACACCCGATGGCCGCCTCTGCCCATTGCCGGAAGCGTCCATCCGATGTCCGCCCGGGCCGAAGCGGGTTTCCCCGCCCCGGCCCATTTGAACTCGTTTGCGATGTTGCCAGATTGTGCTTTTCTCAGAAAAGCCACAAGCAGAAGATTCCCTGTCTGCCTCTTCCCTGACAAACGCTTAGTACATTTCCTTGTAGACCTCGTCGCCGCCGGTCAGCTCGATGATCGCAACGGACTTGATGGGGTTGTTGTCGTCGTCGAAGGAGAAGGAGCCGGTGATGCCGGGCACGCCGTCCATGTTCTTGATGGCGTCGATGACAGCCTGCTTGTATTCCTCAGTGCCGGCGGTCAGGCCCTGATCTTCCGCAGCCTGAAGGCCGTAGGTCATGATCATGGCAGCATCATAAGCGAGCGGCGCAAACATGTTCGGGACAGCGTCCACATCGAAGGTCGAGCAGTAGTCCTTCTCAAACTGGGCAACGCTCTCAGTGCCGGGAGCATAGCCGGAGCAGTAGACGGAGCCTTCGAGATCTTCCGCAGAGGCATAATCCTTGACGGAGCCGAAGCCGTCGCCGCCGAGGAAGGTCGCTTCGCAGCCAGCTGCGCGGGCAGCGGAGATGGCCAGACCAGCTTCAGCGTAGTAGATCGGAGCAAACACAACATCAGGAGCCTTCGCGGCGATGTTGGTCATCTGCGCCTTGAAGTCCTTGTCGCCCTCGGCGAACGCCTCGGTGTCGACGATCTCGAGGCCGAGCTCTTCGGCCTTGGCAACGAACGCGTCCTTCAGGCCTTCGGAGTAGTCGCTGCCGGTCTGGAAGAAGACGGCTGCGGTCTTGGCGCCGAGCTTTTCAACGGCGTAGCTCGCCATCTTTTCGCCCTGGAACGGGTCAATAAAGCAGGCACGGAACACGTTCGTGCGGACTTCTCCGGTATCCTCCATGATGGTGACGCCGGTCGCGGTGGCGGAGGCGGTGATCTGCGGCATGTTGTCTTCGTAGGTGGCGTCAGCCAGCGCGATGGTCGTGCCGGTCAGAACGGAGCCGACCACAGCGGTAATGCCGTTTTCCTTGGCCAGGTTGTAGGAGTTGACAGCCTCAACGCCGTCGCCCTTGTCATCGTACTCCAGAACCTTGACGGTCTTGCCGTTGATGCCGCCGGCAGCATTCAGCTGATCGAAGTACATCATAACGGCGTTGCGCACGGGGATGCCGTACTGGGCATAGTCGCCGGTGGTGTTGCCGATGAAGGCGATGGTGATCTCGCCGCCCTCGGAAGAAGCGTCAGAGCTGGTGTCCGCCGCAGTGTCGTTCGATGCGGTGTCGTTGGAGCTGGAGTCTGCAGCCGGAGTGGTGGTGCTGGCGCTCTTGTCGCCGCAGCCAGCCAGGCAGCCGAGCAGCATGACCACTGCCAACACGAGACTGAGGAGTTTCATCATTTTTTTCATTTTCGTTTACCTCGCTTTGTGTTTGATTTGCTTTTTTATCGCAACCGGTGTCCCGGTTGTTTGCCATTCAAAAAAGCGGCCCTGCAAAAAGCAGAACCGCTTTGAATCACCTTGCCGGCCCCTTCAGGCCGGCTCAGGAATCCTTGCGAATACGCTTTTTGCACTCCCCTGCTTGTTCCATACAAGCAGGCTCATAATAATGAGGGCCAGCAGGCCAATCAGTACGGAAAGGCGCAGAGCTGCCGCCAGAACCAGTACAATAAAAATGGACACTGCGCAAATGGCAGTGTCCAGGCAGGTATTCACAGACGCATTGCTCATACGGGCATCACAAGCAGCCGGTGCGCACATGGCTGCATCGGCACTGGTAGTATTCTGCTTACAAACCAACTGCATCATGTTGTGCACCTCCTTGAAACGATGGGCTCATTATACTCGTTTACTTTAGCGATGTCAAGTGCTGAAATGGTAAAAAAGCGCGAAATTTCCCGGTGGCTTTTGTAAAAATCTCACAAATTCACCTGGATTACTTTTTCTCATGCCCGTATTTCAAAGACATCTGTTCGTAAATTAAAGACTATCCCCTCTTTTTCCGCCAAATTCCGCGTGAATACTTGCATTTTCAGGAACTTTTTGTTATGATACATCCGCGTCAACCGACGTGATCTTGGCTTTTTTCGCCAAATTAAGGTGTGTGATTGAAACTATGGAGAAGAAAAAACGTCGCTGGGGCGACCGGAAGGACGGCGTGCTGCTTCGCGATCTCGACGGCATGCACTTCATTACGCCGCTGATCTATCCGAACCGCTGCGACAACGAAGCGTACATTTCCGAGACCATCGACCTCACGAACATGAATGCGTACCTCGCCAAGCTCAACGCTGGCGAAACCGAATTCCGCTATACCATGTTCCACGTCATCGTCGCCGCGCTCATCAAAACCATTACGCTTCGCCCGAAGATGAACCGCTTCATCGCCAACAAGAATTTCTACCAGCGCAACGAGGTTTCGGCCTCCTTCGTCGTCAAAAAGCAGTTTGCGGACAACGCTGCCGAAGCGCTCGCCGTCATCCACGCAAAAGACGATTCCACGCTGGAGACCATCCACGAGGACCTGCGTCATCAAATCCTCGACTGCAGGGACATCAACAAGGTTGACTCCTCGACGGACAGCATGGACTTTTTTAATAAAATGCCCCGCTGGCTCGGCAAGTTTCTGGTCTGGGTACTGACGAGGCTCGATATTCACGGCTGGATCCCCGCCAGCATCATTGAGACCGACCCGTATTACTGTACTGTCGTGATCTCCAACCTCGGCTCGATCAAGCTCAAGTCAGGCTACCATCATCTCACCAATTGGGGTACCTGCTCCATCTTCTGTATCATCGGTGAAAAGTCGAAGCGCCCCGTCTTCCACGAGGACGGCACGGTCGAAATGCGCGAAATGCTCGATCTCGGCCTCACCATCGACGAGCGCCTGGCCGACGGTTACTACTATTCCAAAACCATTCGCCTGCTAAAAACCCTCCTGGAAAACCCCGAGCTCCTCGAAACCCCCGCCGCCCAGGAAATTGAATACTGATCCGCACATGTAGGGGCCGATGCCCTCATCTGCCCAAAGGCCCCCTCTACCAAGAGGGGGCTGTCACCGAAGGTGACTGGGGGAGATCCCCGCCGCAGCGGATAGCCTCCCTTGTGTAAAGGGAGGTGTCAAAAATCGAAGATTTTTGACGGAGGGATTGTCAAACTGCAAACACACGCTGATAAAAGCACCAGACCTCTTTTCAGAGGTCTGGTTTTTTTATCCATGTTCCACAGCCGCAGCACAGCGCACCTCGATCTGCTCAATGCGGTGCGCCTCGACGCTTTTCACGCGCACCTGCAGTCCGTTCCATTCAAATTCCTCGCCGGCCTCCGGTACGCGGCCAAACTGCTCCATCACCCATCCGCTGACAGAGACCATCTCCGAATCCGTCTTGACGTGGAAATGCTCGCAGAACTCCTCGAGATCCATTCCCGCATCGACCAGATAGGTGTCCTCGCCGGTCTTGTGCAGCAGCACCTCGACCTCGTCGTGTTCATCCCAGATCTCGCCGACCAGCTCCTCCAGAATGTCCTCCATCGTCACAATGCCGCAGGTGCCGCCGTATTCATCGACCACAACCGCAATGTGGGTCTTGCCCTTCTGCAGTTTTTTCAGCAGCAGGCTGATCGGCTCGTTCTCAAGCACGAAAATGACCGGCGAGAGAATCTCGCGCAGCGTCCTGTCTGTGATCCCACAGCCGACGTAGAAATCCTTCTGATGGACGGTGCCGAGGATGTTGTCGATGCTGCCCTCATAGACCAGCAGCCGCGAATGCTTCGTTTCGGAAAACATTGCCGCAATCTCCTCCCGCGTCGCCCCCACCGGGAGCGCCGCCAGGTCGACCCGGTGGACGAGAATGTCCTGCGCCTCCTGCTCCGAAAACTCAATCGCGTTTTTCAGCAGTTCGCCCTCGTTTTTGTCGATGCTTCCGTCCTGTTGAACCTCGTCAACCAGCATCAGCAGCTCCTCCTGCGACATCCGACTATCCGGATTCAGCCGGAACACCTTTGCCAGCAGCTTTTTCCAAAGCGAGAATAAAAAATTCAGCGGCGTGAACGCCCAGATCAAAAGCTGGATGAGCGGCGCGGAAAACATCGCAAACCGCTCCGCGCAGTCCTTTGCAATGCTCTTCGGCGAAATTTCCCCGAAAATCAAGACCACCACCGTCACCACGACCGTGGAGATCGTCGCGCCCGAATCGCCATACTGCCGCACGAAAATCACCGTCCCGAGCGACGCCATCGCAATGTTCACAATGTTGTTCCCGATGAGCACCGTCGAGATCAACTTGCCGTACTGTTCCTCCAGCCGGCAGGCCAGCGCAGCCTTCTTGTTCCCCTTCTCGGCCAACGCCTTCAGTTTTGTGGTGTTGACCGAGGAAAATGCGGTCTCTGTCGCGGAAAAATAGGCCGATAAAAGCAAACAGACCGCCATAATGATGATGTATGTACTGGTAGCCAAAGTAAATACTCCTTGATTTGTCAAATTTTATATAGCGGAAAAGCTCCGCCGAAAGCGCAAAAAAGCACGTCCACCCCGCCAGACTCTCTAGCAGCGCGGATATGCCCGTACATCGATATGACAAGTCAAGTGGTTTTCGTCATTACTGTCTGCGTCCATGCGCGCCCAGTCACCTCCAACTCATGAATTTCCGTCATTATATCAGACCCGCGCCCTTCTGTCAATCACCGGAGCAGCGGTTTCCGCCCGCCGCTCCGCCGGTTACCTGTCACCGTTCTTTCCCCGATCCAGCCACATACTATACGTCGGGACAGTCCAATCTGCATCCCAAAAGTAGATCCATTGCTCAGACCGGGAATCTCATTGGGGCCTTCCGGAATTTCAATGTCAGATCAGTCTTTTTGCTCCGCAGCGGCGATCTTCGCCTTCGTATCGTTCCGAATTTCCTCGCGCAGCTCCCGCAATACCTGCGACCAGGCAACCGCATCGTCCGCATACGTCATGTTCAGCTGATACTCATGCGGTTCCCATGTTGCAATGTCCGACTCGTTGTGCTGCACGATGGCCTCCAGCTTGTCCAAAGACTTATAAAGCTTTGCCTCCGGCGTCTCCAGCGCAATCATCTCGCGGTAGAGCGCTTCCATTTCCCTGGACACAGGCTCCGTCAGCCTCCGCACCCATGCCATCAGCTCCGCTTCCTCGCGCGCCTCATCCGCGTCCGTCTTGGCAAATGTCGGGATGTCTCCGATGAAGCACTCGCCGAGATCGTGGATCAGGCACATCCGAATCACCTTGTCAATGTCCACATGGGGAAATTCATCCTTCATCCAGAACGCCATCAGCGCAATCCGCCAGCTGTGCTCCGCAACCGACTCATGCCGCCCGCCGGATGTGTAGCAGTGCCGCGTCTCGTCCTTCAGCCGCTCCGCCACATGCAGCGCATCCAATAACGCTCTCGCGTCCATATCCCTCTCCCCTTTTCTCAGACCGGCAGAGCAAATTCAATTGCCTCCCGGATATTCCGCACCCGCACGACCTCGAGGCCCTCCGGGATCTGTACATTCCCCGTCCCGTGCCGCGGGATCAGGCATTTTTTGAATCCGATCCGTGCCGCCTCGCCGAGCCGTTGCTGCAGCGCCAGCACCGCGCGCACCTCGCCCGTCAGCCCGACCTCGCCGATGGCCGTCACGTCCGAGTCCATCGGCTTGTCCCGGTAGCTCGACGCCACGGCCAGCACCAGCGCCAGATCCGCCGCCGGCTCATTGAGCTGCAGCCCGCCGATGACATTGATGTACCCGTCACACATCCCGATGTTCAGCCCCCCGCGCTTTTCAATCACCGCAAACAGCAGATTCGCCCGGTTGAAGTCAAACCCGTCCGTCGTCCGCCGCGGCACGTTGAAGCTTGTCCGCGCGACGAGCGCCTGAATCTCCGCCATCACTGGCCGCGACCCCTCCATTACGCACGCCACACACGTCCCCGGCGCATGCAGCGGCCGACCCGAGAGCAGCATCTCCGACGGATTCGGCACCTCAATCAGCCCGTTCTGTTCCATTTCAAACACGCCGATCTCGTTCGTTGACCCAAATCGGTTCTTCACCGCCCGCAGAATGCGATAGTTGCTCGTCTGCTCGCCCTCAAAGTAGAGCACGCAGTCCACCATGTGCTCGAGCACCTTCGGCCCTGCAATCGCGCCCTCCTTGTTGACGTGGCCAACCACAAAAACCGTAATTCCCGTCGACTTGGCAAGCTGCATCAGCAGCATCGTGCATTCTTTCACCTGCGACACGCTCCCCGGCGAGGACGTGTTTTCCGCATGATAGAGCGTCTGAATCGAGTCGACGATCAAAATGTCCGGCTTCACGGTCTCCACGCTCTCCAAAATCG
Organism: uncultured Eubacteriales bacterium; assembly: GCA_900555665.1. GTDB lineage: Bacteria > Bacillota > Clostridia > Oscillospirales > Oscillospiraceae > CAG-170. Next base: position 13,551 of record USLX01000048.1, read on the forward strand.
CGTCAATGTCCGTCTCCGAGAGCAGCATCAGCTCATCGTTTTCGACATGCAGCCGCGCCGCGCGCAGCTTGATCTGTTGCTCTGATTCTTCGCCGGAAACGTACAAAACCTGCGCGTTTTTCCCGAGATACGAACAAATCTGCAGCAGCAGCGTCGACTTGCCAATCCCCGGCGCACCGCCGACCAGCACCAGCGATCCGGCCACGCCGCCGCCCCCCAGCACCCGGTCGAGCTCTCCCATCCCGGTCGAAAACCGGATCTCATTGCCCACCGTCACGTCGCGCAGCTTCTTCGGCATGCTCCGCGCCGCCGTGCGCACAGCCGCCTTTTGCGCCGGGGCCTTTTTGTCCTCAAACTCCACAATCGAGTTCCAAGCCCCGCAGGCCGGGCATTGCCCCTGCCAGCGCGGCGTCTCATTGCCGCACTCCTTGCAGACAAATACCGTCTTAGACTTCATCTTCTGTTCCTCTTTCCCGGATCCATTCGATCACCGCGCCGCAAACCGCCGCGCTCAGCTTTTTCTGATATCCCGCGTCCTGCAGCAGCGCAGCCTCCGCCGCGTTCGATAAAAATCCGCACTCCACCAAAACCGCCGGCCCGTTCACATGCTCCATCAAATAAACGCCCCGTGCCGCCTTCACCTGGCGGTGATTGCCCGGGTCAACCTGCGCCCGCAGCGCCGCCTGAATCCCCTCCGCCAGACTGCGGCTTCCGTCCGTCGCTGCATAAAACACCTGCGCGCCGCGATATTTCGATTCTGTAAAAAAATTCTGGTGCACGCTGAGCAATACCGCTCCCACCGTCTCGTTGGTCCGTTTCACGCGGTTTTTCAAATCCGAGACCTTTTTCTCCGCGATCCCGCTGCACCCCTCGGAATAGAGCGCCGTGTCCGTCTCGCGCAGCATCTGCACCCGCGCGCCAAGCAGCCGCAGCAGATCGCAGATCCTTTGCGAAATCTCCAGATTCAGCGTCTTTTCGAGCACTCCATCCGCCGTGCTCGCGCCTCCGTCTTCGCCGCCGTGTCCCGCGTCGATCACCACAAGCATCTCCGCCTCAACATACGCCGAAGCCTCCGCCGCCAGCCGCGGCACAGAGTACAAACACATCGCCAAAACCAGCCCGAACAGCCCCACTGCAAGTACCAGCGCGCCCCGATTTTTCATTTCGATCACCCCATAGCATCCTATGAGGCATAAACTCAGTATAGCATAGAAATCCCCCCCTGAAAAGCGCAAATTCTATGACCTGAAGATGCGTAGCAGAAATGGTTTTCAAGGCCCCCTCTACCAAGAGTGGCTGTCGCCGAAGGCGACTGGGGGAGAACCCCGCCGCGGCGATGAAAACCCGGACGCAGAATCCTCTGCGCCCGGGTCTTGGTTTTGGTTGTACCAAAGACAACCCCCGGCTATGCCGGGGGTAAAAAAATAGCTTCCA
>USLX01000049.1 GCA_900555665.1 uncultured Eubacteriales bacterium
CACAACCCCGACGAGCTGGCGAAGGCCGTGCTCGATGTGTGGAAAGAATTTCGAACCCGATAAGGAGGGGCCTATGTCATTTTCCTCCAATGTAAAGGCGGAGCTCTGCCGGCAGCTGCCGGGGCGCAGGAGCGAGGCACTGGCCGAGGCCTACGGCGTGCTGCTGTACTGCAATACCTGCTCCGGTGCGGCGATCCGCATTATCACGGAGAGCCGGGATTTCGGCGAGCGGCTGCCAAAGCTGTTTCGGAAGGCCTTCGGCCTCGGCTTCGATGAGGAGCCGGCGGACGGCGAGAGCGGGAAGCTGCTCTATGCGATGGAACAGAAGGAAAAGCTGGAAAAGATTTTTACGGCGCTCGACATGCGGGCGGACGGCGAGGTGGCGCTGCATGTGAACTTCGGTTTGCTGGAAGAGGAGCCGGAGCAGCTGGCGTTTTTCCGGGGGGCGTTTCTCGCGGGCGGGTCGGTGACGGATCCGGCGAAGCGCTATCATCTGGAGCTGGCCACGCCGCATATCAAGGTGAGCGCGGAGGCGTCGGTTTTGCTGCGGGAGATTGGGTTTGCCGCGAAGGAAACCGGCCGCGCGGGCAACAGCATCCTCTATTTTAAGCAGAGCGACGCAATTGAGGATTTTTTGACGGCCATCGGCGCGCAGGTTTCGGCGATGGGCGTGATGGAGGCGAAGGTGGAAAAGGATCTTCGCAACGGGGTAAACCGGCGCGTGAACTGCGAGACGGCGAACCTCTCAAAGGCCGTAGATGCTTCGTTTGAGCAGCTGGCGGCCATCCGGAAGCTCGAAGAGGCGGGCGTTTTGGAGACGCTGCCGCAAAAATTGCAGGAGACGGCGCGGCTGCGCCGCGAAAACCCGGAGGCGACGCTCTCGGAGCTGGCCGAAATGCCGGATCCGCCGGTGAGCAAGTCGGCAATCAACCACCGGATGCGGAAATTGATGGAATTATCCAGGACACGGTAAGGAGAACGCTATGGGCTTCGTGCATCTGCATGTGCATACAGAATACAGCCTGCTCGACGGTGCGTGCCGCATCCGCGATTTGATGGAACGGGTGAAGGCGTTGGGGCAGGATGCGGTGGCCATCACCGATCACGGCAACATGTATGGCGTGATCGACTTTTATAAGGCGGCGAAGGCGGCGGGGGTGAAGCCCGTCATCGGCTGTGAGGTCTATGTTGCGCCGCGCACGCGCTTTGACAAGGAACACGCGCTCGACCGCGAGGCCTATCATCTGGTGCTGCTGTGCGAGAACGAGACGGGCTATCGCAACCTCAGCTATATGGTCTCGCGCGGGTATCTCGACGGATTTTACAACCGGCCGCGTGTGGATATGGATCTCCTGCGGGCGCACCATGAGGGCCTCATCGCGCTCTCGGCGTGTTTGGCCGGGCGGGTGCCGCAGGCGCTGCTGCACGATCAGTATGAGGAGGCCAAAACGGCGGCGCTGGAGTATGCGGAGATCTTTGGGCCGGAGCATTTTTACCTCGAGCTGCAGGATCACGGGCTGGAGGAGCAGACGCGCGTCAACCAGGGCGTGATGAAGCTTGCCCGGGAGACGGGGCTGCCGCTGGTCGTGACGAACGACGCGCACTATCTGCGCCGCGAGGACGCGAAGAACCAGGATATTCTGATGTGCATCCAGATGGGCAAGACCGTCGAGGATGAAAACCGGCTGAAGTTTGAGACGGACGAGTTTTATCTGAAGTCGGAGGAGGAGATGCGTGCGGGCTTCCCGGCGCTGGAGGAGGCATTTGACAACACCGTGCGCATTGCGGAGCGGTGCAATGTGGAATTTACGTTTGGCAAGTATCACCTGCCGGAATTTAAGCTGCCGGAGGGGTATGACTCGCTGACGTATCTGAAGGAGCTCTGCGCAAAGGGCTTTGCAGAGCGCTACGGCGCGGAGCATCCGGAATACCGGGCGCAGCTGGACTATGAGATCGACATGATCGAGAAGATGGGCTTTACGGACTACTTCCTGATTGTGGCGGATTTCGTCAACTTTGCAAAGCAGGCGGGCATTCCCGTCGGCCCGGGGCGAGGAAGCGCCGCGGGGTCGATGGTGACGTATACGCTCTACATCACGGAGATCGACCCGATGAAGTACGGATTGTTCTTCGAACGGTTTTTGAATCCGGAGCGTGTGACGATGCCCGATATTGATATGGACTTCGGCGATACGCGGCGCGGCGAGGTTGTGGACTATGTGCGCCGGAAATACGGCGAGGATCATGTGGCGCAGATCGTCACGTTCGGCACGATGGCCGCGCGCGGCGCGATCCGCGACGTGGGGCGGGCGCTGAACTTTACCTATGCCGAGACGGATGTTGTGGCGAAGCTGGTACCCTCGACGCCGCACATCACGCTGGATGAGGCGCTGAAGGTTTCGCCGCAGCTGCGCGAGATGTATGAGGGCGACGAGCGCGTGAAGACCCTCATCGACACGGCGCGCGCGCTCGAGGGCATGCCGCGCAACACGTCGACGCATGCGGCGGGCGTGGTCATTACGCGGCTGCCGGTTTATGACTATGTGCCGCTGGCGACGAACGACGACACGATTGTCACGGAATACACGATGACGACGCTCGAGGAGCTGGGCCTGCTCAAGATGGACTTCCTCGGCCTGCGCAACATCACGGTCATCGACGACGCCATTCAGGAGATTCGGAAAACAGACCCGGACTTTTCCATGGAGCGGGTACAGGATAACGACCCGAAGGTGATGGAGATGCTGACGCAGGGGAAGACGTCTGGCGTGTTCCAGATGGAATCGGCGGGCATGACGGGCGTGTGCGTGGGGTTAAAGCCGCAGTCGATTGAAGATCTCTCGATCATTGTTGCGGCGTACCGGCCGGGGCCCATGGACTCGATTCCACGGCTCATCGCCTGCAAAAACGACCCGAAGCTCGTCAAATACAAGCACCCGATGCTCGAGCCGATCCTCTCCGTCACCTACGGCTGCATCCTCTATCAGGAGCAGGTCATTGAAATCTTCCGCAAGCTCGGCGGCTATTCGCTCGGTCAGGCGGACATGGTGCGCCGCGCGATGAGCAAGAAAAAGGTGAAGGACATCGAAAAGGAGCGCGGGGCGTTCCTCCACGGCGATCCAGCGCGCGGCATTGCCGGCTGCGAGGCCAACGGCATCCCGGCAAAGGTGGCCGAGGACATCTACAACGAGATGTATGACTTTGCCAACTATGCCTTCAACAAGGCGCATTCGGTCTGCTATGCGGTGATTGCGTATCAGACGGCATGGTTTAAATACTACTATCCGCGGGAATACATGGCGGCACTGATGACGTCGGTGCTCGACAGCACGGTGAAGATCTCGGAGTACATTGCCGAGTGCAAGAACATGGGCATTGCGCTGCTGCCGCCGGATATCAATGAATCGAACGATCACTTTACCGTCGTGCCGAACGGCATCCGCTTCGGCCTTGCGGCCATCAAGAACATCGGCCGCGGCTTTATCCAGAAGGTGATGCAGGCGCGCGTGGACGGCGGGCCTTTTTTGGGGCTGGAGGATTTCTGCAGCCGGATGTATGGCACGGATCTCAACAAGCGTGCGCTGGAAAATCTCATCAAGTGCGGCGCGTGCGACTGCTTCGGATTGAAACGGTCGCAGCTGCTGGCGATTTATGACGCAGTGATGGAATCGGTCGCGGCGAGCCGGAGGAAAAACGTCGAGGGGCAGATGGGCCTGTTCGGCATGCTGGAAGGGGAGGACGCGCCGGTCTCAAACGTACATGTGCCGGACATCCCGGAGCTTACGGCGCAGGAGCGCATGGCCATGGAGCGCGAGACAACCGGGCTCTATCTCACCGGGCATCCGATGGACGATTACCGCGAACAGCTGCGCGCGGCGCATGTGGTGCCCATCGGGCGGATTATGCAGAGCTTTGAGGAAAAAGACGGCGTGTATCAGGATGAGCAGGTGGTCTCTGTGGCGGGGATCGTGCAGGTGGCGCGGATGAAGACAACGCGCAACCAGTCGATGATGGCCTATGTGACGCTCGAGGACAACACGGGGAGCATGGAGCTGCTGGTGTTTTCCAATACCCTTGGGCAGTACGGAAGCCTGATCCACGAGGGCGCGGCGATTGTGGTGAGCGGGCGCATCTCCATCCGCGAGGACAAGGATCCGCAGATGGTGGCAAACTGCGTATGGAAGATCGACGACGCGGCCGCCGCCGCGCAGGATCGGCCGGCAAACGCTTTCGGGCAGTATCAGACGCTGTATCTCCGCGTGGCCCGGACGGGACAGAAGGGCGAGGAGAAGATTTTGCCGATTTTGCGGATGTTCCCCGGCAGGATGAAAACCGTGATCTACTATGCCGACACGGGCGTCCGCCGCGGCGGGACGTGCGGGCCGGAGGCCTGTATGCTGGAGGAGCTGCGCGGGCTGCTCGGCGAAAAGAATGTGGTTTTGAAATAGGGGGCAGCTTCAGTTCCACCTCTGGGTTCAGAAAACTTTTACAAACCGGCTACACATTTATGACAAAGCATGATACAATAATTTGGTTGAGCAAGGATCAGCAGGAGGAGGGATGCCGTGTGCGGCGAAAACTGCTTGCTGTCGGCATCCTGACGGGGTTGCTGACGCTGGTGCTGACGGGGTGCTTCGTGAAGACAGTGGATGAGCTCTATACGCTGCCGAAGCATTCCAACGAGTATAACGATCTGCAGCATGCCATCGACGGGCTGATGGCCCAGGGGGCGGCATACAGCGCGCCGGTGTCCGGGGCGAACCAGCAATCGGTTCAGCTGGCCGATCTCGACGGCGACGGGCAGGACGAGGCCATCGTTTTTTTGAAAACCGGCGGAGACAAGCCGCTGGGGGCCTATATTTTTGATCTTGTGGACGGCGAATATCAGAATATCGCCGTCATTGAGGGGGGCGGCACGGCCTTTGCCAGCGCGGAATATGTGCAGCTGGACGACGAGGGCGGCACCGAGATCCTCATTGGGCGCAAGCTCTCCGACCAGGTGATCCAGACGCTGGGCGTTTATTCGCTCTCGGATGGGCATGTGGTGGAGCTGATGAGCGCCAGCTATTCAGAATATACGCTCGCCGACCTCGACGGGGACGGGAGGAAGGACATCTTCCTCATCCGCTTTGACGCGGAGCAGAGCCAGGGCGTGGCGGAGCTTTACCGCTTCCGCGACGGGCAGATGGAACGCGAGCCGGAGGCCCAACTGACGGCGGGGGTGCAGGCGGTGCGGCGAATCGTCGTGGGCGACCTGACGCGGAACGTACCGGCGGTGTTTGTGGCGGGAAGCTATCCGGAGGAGAGCGTTGTGACGGACGTATTTGCGTTCCGGGGCGGCAGCTTTCAGAACGTGACGATGGCGGACGCAGACCGGAGCGTACAGACGGTGCGAAATTATTACGTCTATGCCACCGACATTGACACGGATGGACTGATTGAGCTGCCGGAGATTTTACCGCTGGCAAAGACCGATGAGAGCGAGGAAGGATACAGCCTGATCCGCTGGTATAATCTCGATCTGGCGGGCAACCGGGCGCTGAAGCTGACAACCTATCACAATTTTTCGGCGGGCTGGTTCGTCAAGCTGCCGGAGGAATGGGTCGGGCATGTGACGATCTCGCGCAGCGCGGAGGTTTCCGGCGTGCGGGGGCTGACGTTCTCGGGCTATCGCTACGCGGCGGCGACGGCAGAGCCGATTTTCACGATCTACGCCTTTTCCGGTGAGGACCGAAACCAGCTGGCGGCAGCGGACGGGCGGTTTATCCTGTCGGAGAAGGGCGATGTCACCTATTCGGCTCTGCTTGGCACGGATCAGCGCGCCAGAGCGCTCGGGGAAGAGACGCTCAAGGCGATGTTCAATTATATTCACGTCGATTGGAATTCCGGCGAGAGATAAGGGGAGAGGCATATGAAAAAAGTTTTGATTCTCGAGGACGAGGTCAGCATCCGCAGCTTCGTCGTCATCAATCTCAAGCGTGCAGGCTATGACGTCGTCGAGGCCGGGACCGGCGAGGAAGCGCTGGAGCTGCTGAAAAGCAACCCGGATGTTGGCGTGGCGATTTTGGATATTATGTTACCCGGTATTGACGGATTTGAGGTCTGCCGAAGTATTCGGGCGACCGATAAGAAAATTGGGATTATTATGTTAACTGCGCGAAGCCAGGAGATGGACAAGATTACGGGGCTGATGACCGGTGCGGACGACTATATGACCAAGCCTTTCAGCCCGGCGGAGCTGACGGCGCGCATCGACGCGCTCTATCGCCGCGTGGGCCCGGAGGCGGACGGCGAGAGCACAGAGATCACCCAGGGGCCGTTTGTGCTGAACACGCGCAACCGGACGCTCGAAAAAGAGGGCAAGCGGATCAAGCTGACGCAGGTGGAGTATGCCATCGTCAAGCTCTTTATGCAAAATCCGGGCCGCGCACTCTCGCGTGAGGACATTCTGGCCTCGGTCTGGGGCCGGGATTATGACGGCGAGCTGAAGATTGTGGATGTGAATATCCGGCGGCTTCGCATCAAGATTGAGGACGACACGGCGAACCCGACCTTCATCACAACGGTTTGGGGCTTCGGCTATAAATGGGGCGTTTGACCGCGGAGGGCGGAATGAGGTGAGGGACGCTTGGAGAAGAAAAAGCGATTGGCAGGGCTGGAAAAGCGCTGGCTGGTCAACAACGTCAGCATTATGATCGCGCTGGCGGCGATCTGTGTCGCGGCGGTGACGGCCTCAATGGCGGCCTATTACTATTCCAACCTGAAATCCGGGCTGGAGGCCAAGGCCAAGACCACAACGGATTTTTTCGCAAATTATATCAACCAGAGCTACAACGAATATTATCAGTCCTGCATCAAATTCGCGCAGACCTTTGAGGACAAGGATCAGCTGGAGCTGCAGTTTATTTCGGCAAACGGAAAGCTCGTCGCCTCATCCTACGGCCAGTGGGCCGGGAAGGCACCGACGACGCCGGATATCGCGTCCGCCATCCAGACGCAGCAACTTGTGCCCTACAAGGGGGTCAATCCCCAGACGGGCGAGCGCATCCTTGCCGTGTCGAGCCCGATGATCTACACGAACGGCGAGGTGATCGGCGTGCTGCGGTATGTGACGAGCTTGCGCACGGCGGACAAGCAGGTGCTCATGATCGGACTGATTACGCTTGTCGCGGGGCTCATTTTTGTGGCGTTTATGCTGTTTACAAGCAGCTTTTTCATTCGCTCGATCATCGAGCCGGTCAGCCAGATTACGGCGACGGCCAAGCGCATCGCGGCGGGCTCCTACGGGGTGCAGATCCCGAAGCTCTATGACGATGAGATCGGCGAGCTGGCACAGACGATCAACGACATGTCCGTGAAGATCGGGCAGGCGGAAAAGACGCAGTCGGAGTTTATTTCCTCCGTTTCACATGAGCTGCGCACCCCGCTGACAGCCATTTCCGGCTGGGGCGAGACGCTGCTGGCGTCCGGCAATCTGGAGCCGGAGACAAAGCGCGGTATGCTCATCATCCTGCGTGAGGCACGGCGGCTGACGGGCATGGTGGAGGAACTGCTCGAGTTTACGCGGATGCAGGACGGGCGGTTTACACTGAATATCGAACAGGCCGACATTCTGGCGGAATTTGAAGATACGGTCTTTATGTATGGCAGCCGGCTGAAGCAGGAGGGAATCACCCTGGACTATGACGGTTGCGACGAGGAGATCCCGGAGATTCCCTGCGATGTTGCAAGAATGCGGCAGGTTTTCTTAAATATCCTGGACAACGCGGCCAAGCACGGCGGCGACGGCAAGCGCATTGACGCTTCGGTCGCGCAGGAGGACGGCGAGGTGGTTTTCCGCATCCGGGACTACGGACCCGGCATTCCAGAGGAGGAACTGCCGCATGTCAAGATGAAGTTTTACAAGGGCAGCTCCAAGGCGCGCGGCAGCGGGATCGGCCTTGCGGTCTGCGAAGAGATTGTGACGATGCACGGCGGCACGCTGACGCTGGAAAATGCGGAGGGCGGCGGCACGCTCGTCACCATTGCACTCCCGGTTGGGGAAGAAGCGAGGTAAGCATGGCAGAGGAAAAAGAGGTTTTGCGCGAGGCGCAGGCCAAGGAAAAATTCAAAACGATGATCGGCGGACAGGCTCTGATTGAGGGCATTTTGATGCAGGGGCCGGAAAAGCGCGCCATCGTTGTGCGCAGCCCCGAGGGGCTGGTGGAAAAGGTGGAGCCGCTGAAAAAGAAGAGCGGCTGGATGACGTGGCCGCTGATTCGCGGCGTGGTCAACTTCGGCTCGTCGATGTATGGCGGCGTGAAGGCACTGATGTACTCGGCGGAGTTTTTCCCGGAGGAAAAGGACGCGGAGCCAAGTAAGTTTGAAAAATGGTTCGAAGGGAAATTCGGCTCGGAGAAGCTGGAAAAGGCGGTCGTGACGCTCTCGATGGTGCTGGGTGTCGGGTTTTCCGTGGTGCTGTTTTTCCTGCTGCCGACGCTGATCGGCGGATTTTTCGACCGGTGGATCGGCAATGCCGTCGTGCGGAGCCTGATCGAGGGTGTGGTGCGCGTGACCATCTTCCTCGGGTATATGATCGGTGTGTCGCAGATGAAGGACATGAAGCGCGTCTTCTCTTACCACGGCGCGGAGCATAAGACGATTCGCTGCTATGAGGCGAAGCTCCCGCTGACGGTCGAGAACGCGCGGCAGATGACGCGGCTGCATCCGCGCTGCGGCACAAGCTTTTTGTTTGTGGTCGTCATTCTGTCGATTTTGATTTCAGCAATTTTCAGCGCAATCTGGCCCGTGGACAACATGTTGGGCCGTCTGGGCCTGACGCTGCTGCGGCTGCCGCTGATCGTGGCGATCGCGTATGAGTTCAACCGCCTTGTCGGGCGGCACGACAACAAGCTGACGCGCATCCTCTCCAAGCCCGGCATGTGGCTCCAGCTCTTCACAACGCAGGAGCCGGACGATTCGATGCTCGAGGTCGGCATCCGGGCGCTGGAGCTTGTCCTTCCGGAGCACGAAGGGGAGGACCAATGGTAAAGCAGTACGGCCAGCTGCTGCGCGAGACGCGCGCAAGGCTTCGTTCGACGGAGGGCGAGCTGGCGGCGCAGACGGCGCGGGAGCTGCTCGCGATGGCAAGCGGCAAGTCGGTCACGGCGCTGCTGGCCGACCAGGAGCTGTATGCGTCCGAGGCGATCGAGGCGCGGCTCGGCGACCTGACGGCGCGGTATCTCGCGGGCTGCCCGCTGGCTTATTTGCTTGGACAGTGGGACTTTCGAGGGCTGACGCTGACGGTGACGCCGGATGTGCTGATCCCACGCGATGATACGCTTGCGGTCACGGAGCTGGCCATTGAGCGTCTGCAGGGCCGGGAAGGGCCGCTCCGCGTGCTCGACCTTTGCACCGGCTCCGGCTGCATCGGCCTCGCCATTGCAGATGCGGTTCCAAACGCGCGCGTGACGCTCGGGGATGTGTCGCCCGCGGCGCTGCGCGTGGCGAAGCAGAACATTGCAGATCTCGGTTTTTCCATGCGCGTGACGGCATTTGAGCTGGATGCGCGGAAACCGGCACCGGCGTTTTTGGGCCAGTTTGACGTGTTGGTGTCCAATCCGCCGTATGTGACGAAGGCGGAGATGGCGGAGCTGGAGCCTTCGGTGCTGGAATTTGAGCCGCATCTGGCGCTCGACGGCGGCGAGGATGGTTTGGATTTTTACCGGGCCATCGTCCGGAACTATGGCGGCCTTGTGAAGGAGGGCGGCGCGCTCTGCTTCGAGTTCGGCATGGGACAGGAGGAGGCCGTCTGCGCGATTTTGCACGAGGGCGGCTTTGCAGAGCCGGAGCTGCGGGAGGACTATCGCGGCGTGGTGCGCGCGGTGTGTGCAAAGAAATAAAACAAATGTTTGATTTTTAGCAAACCCTGTGTTATACTAAGAGAAAAACAGAAAGGTGCGCTGATTTATGGCTATGGAGAAGAGAAAACCCGGAGAAGCTGGCAGCAATAACGACAAGAAACAGGCCCTGGAAACGGCGATCAAGCAGATCGAGAAGAACTTTGGCAAGGGCTCGGTTATGCGTCTCGGCGACCGGCCGGAGATGACCGTGGAGGCCATCCCGACGGGCTCGCTTGCGCTGGACGCGGCGCTTGGCATCGGCGGCGTCCCGAAGGGGCGCATCATTGAGATCTACGGGCCGGAGTCTTCCGGCAAGACGACGCTGGCGCTGCACATCGTCGCGCAGGCGCAAAAGCGCGGCGGCGAAGTCGCGTTCGTCGATGCGGAGCATGCGCTCGACCCCGACTATGCCGCGCGGATTGGCGTGGACATCGACTCGATGCTCGTCTCGCAGCCGGACACCGGCGAACAGGCGTTGGAAATTACGGACGCGCTGGTGCGCTCGGGCGCGGTGGACGTTGTGGTTGTCGACTCGGTCGCGGCCTTGACACCGCGCGCGGAAATTGAGGGCGAGATGGGCGACACGTTTGTCGGATTGCAGGCGCGGCTCATGTCGCAGGCGCTGCGGAAGCTCGCCGGCAACATCTCAAAGACGAACTGCGTTGTCATCTTCATCAACCAGCTGCGTATGAAGATCGGCGTCATGTACGGCAACCCCGAGACGACGACCGGCGGCAATGCGCTGAAGTTCTATGCCTCCGTCCGCATCGATATCCGCCGCACCGAGGCCATCAAGAACGGCAGCGAGATCGTCGGCAACCGGACGCGCGCGAAGATCGTGAAAAACAAGGTTGCGCCTCCGTTTAAGGAAGCGTATTTCGATATCATGTACGGCGAGGGCATCTCGAAGTGGGGCGAACTGGTTGATCTGGCGGTGCAGCTGGACATCATCCAGAAGAGCGGCAGCTGGTTCTCGATGGGCGACGAGCGCATCGGGCAGGGCCGCGACAGCGTGAAGACCTATCTGCAGGAGCACCCGGATATCGCCGACAGCGTCGAGCAGCAGGTGCGCGAGAACATGTGGAAGCTGCAGGGCGCGCATGCCCGCCCGCCCATTACGGCGGCGGCCAAGCCCGTGAGCGTGTCCGCGGATGATTTTGACGACGAGAAATGAGGCTCGAACGGCTCGAGGCCACGCAGCGGCCGGAGAAGCTGAGGGCGGTCTTTGACGGCGAGACGCTGGGCGTTTCCGTTTCGCTCTGTGTGCAGTTTTCGCTGTGCGCGGGGATGGAGATGGACGAAGAGGCGTTTTCCGCGCTGAAAGCCGCCGTGGCGAAGGAGGCCGCACGGGAACGCGCGGTGCGCATCCTGACGGCCTCGGCGGTTTCGGAACGGGAGCTGGAAAAGCGGCTCGTGCAGAAGGGGGCGCTCCCGGCCGACGCGGCGGACGCCGTTGCGTGGCTGAAGGAGCACCGGTTTGTGGATGACGCGGCGACGGCGGCTCAGCTGGTGGATTCCGCTGTGCGCAAGGGTTACGGCCGTGCGCGGATCCAAAATATTCTCTATGAAAAGGGGATTCCGAAGAACCTCTGGGAAGAGGCGCTTGCGCGGATCCCGGCGATGGATGACGCCATCGACCGCTTCTTGGCCGCGAAGCTGCGCGGGCGGCCGGCGGACGAGAAGACCATCAAAAAAACGATCGATGCGCTGCTGCGCCGCGGCTTTTCCTATGGGGAGATCCGCGAGGCGCTGCGGCGTTATGAAGCAGATCTTGAAGAGAATGAGCTCGAAGATCTGGAATTTGAGGATATCTGAAAACGGTCAGCGCTCCCGGAGGCGGGGTTTTGTGCGAAATCGCTCCATTTTTCATTGAAATACGGCCGTATTCCTGCGAAAAATGTCTTGCGCAGCACGAAAACGCCTTGCTGCCGGTCAGAGCGCGATTATTCAGATACAATCAGGAAGAAACAAAGACGGAGGAACTGGAATGACGCATACGATCGGCATGATCTCGCTCGGTTGTGCCAAAAATCAGGTCAACGCCGAGCAGATGCTCTATCTGCTGCGGCAGGCCGGATATGAAATTCTGCCGGATCCCGACGGGGCGGAGCTGGTGATCATCAACACCTGCGGCTTCATCGATTCGGCCAAGGAAGAGGCCATCGACCATATTCTGGCCATGGGTGCGCTCAAGCAGGAGGGACGTGTCGGGAAAATTCTTGTCACCGGATGTCTGGCGCAGCGGTACCAGGAGGAGATTGTCAGCGAGATGCCCGAGGTCGACGGTGTGCTCGGCACGGGGTCATATTACGACATCGTCCACGCAGCGAAGGAGATCCTGGACGGGAAACAATATGAGCGGTTCGACGATATCAGCGCGCCGCTGAACGAGCCGGGCCGCATCCTGACAACGCCGGAGCAGTATGCCTACCTCAAAATCGCCGAGGGCTGTGACAACTATTGCGCGTTCTGCATCATTCCGAAGCTGCGCGGCCATTACCGCAGCCGGAAGATGGAAGAGCTGATCGCCGAGGCCAAGACGCTCGCCGAGGACGGCGTGAAGGAACTGATCGTCGTCGCGCAGGACACCAGCCGCTATGGCGAGGATCTCTACGGCGCGCGGAGGCTGCCGGAGCTGCTGCGCCAGCTTTGTAAGATCGATGGCTTCCACTGGATTCGTGTCCATTACCTCTACCCGGAGGCGATCAGCGAAGAGTTGATCGACGTGTTCGCGACGGAGCCGAAGCTCGTCAAATACTTCGACATCCCGTTCCAGCACATCAACGATGAAATCCTGAAAAAGATGAACCGGCACACCGACGGGGCGTATATCCGCAAGCTCGTCACGCATCTGCGCGAGCGCGTGCCGGGCGCAGTGTTCCGCACGAGCCTCATCACGGGCCTGCCCGGCGAGGGGGAGGCGGAATTTGAAGAGCTGTGCGAATTTTTGAAGGAGTACAAGCTCGAGCGCGTGGGCGCATTCGTCTTCTCGCCCGAGGAAGGCACGCGCGCGGCGGAGATGGAATACCCTGACACGGAGATCGCGCGGGAGCGCGCCGAGATTGTGGCCGAGCTGCAGTCGCGCATTATGGATGAATACAATGCCGGCTGTGTGGGGCAGACGATGGAGGTGCTCTGCGAGGGCTATGACCCGGATGAGGAGAGCTATTTCGGGCGGACGTATGCCGATTCGCCCGATGTGGACGGAAAGATCTGGTTTACGTCGGAGGAGCATGTCAAAACGGGCGACTTTGTGTGTGTGCGCATCGTGGACACGTTTGACGGAGAACTGGTAGGAATTGCGGAGGATGATATCGATGACGACGGCGAGTAAAATTACATTGGTGCGGGTGGTTTTGATCCCGGTGTTTATGGTGCTGCTGATCCTTGGCAGCGCGAACGACGCGCTGCGCTGGGCGGCACTGGCGGTGTTTGTGGTGGCGAGTATCAGCGATTTTGTAGACGGCTACATCGCGCGCCACTATAACCAGGTGACGGATTTCGGCAAGTTCCTGGATCCGCTGGCCGATAAGCTGCTGGTGACGGCGTGCATGATGATTTTTGTCGGACAGGGCCGGATGGCCAGCTGGCTGGTGTTTGTGGTGATTGCGCGGGAGTTTGCCGTGACGGGGCTTCGGCTCGTCGCCGTCGGCAACGGGCGCGTCATCGCCGCGGCGTGGAGCGGCAAGATCAAGACGTCCTGCACGATGGTCGGTTTGATTTTGATGATGGCCGTGACCGGCTCCGCCACGCTCGATCTCGTCGTCAGCATCGTGATCCTGGCCACGACGGTCTATTCCGGCGTCGAGTATTTCTGCAAGAACTGGGATGTGCTGAATCTCAAGGCTTGACAGCCGTGGCGCGAAATGCTATGATGTTGCAGTGAAAATGTGAATATCGCGAAGATCGGAAAGAGTAGCGCCGCAGCGCTTTGACAGAGAATCCCCGCCATCGGCTGGAAGCGGAGAGCAAAAGACGCGGCGTGAAGTGCATCCGGGAGCGAAGGGGAGACCCCGTTGGCCGCGTCAAGGCCATAGTGAGAAATCAGAGTGGAACCGCGAGTTTTTTGAGCCCGCCTCTTGAGAACTGTCAAGAGGCGGGCTTTGATTTTTTAGGATCGGGCCGGGGCGCTGGACGCGGGGAGAAACTTGCGGAAAAGCTGTGCCGGCCCTGACGCGGGAGAGAAACTGCCAGGCTCCCCATGATTTTGAAACCCTGCTCCACCGTGTGCGTAAAGGCCCCAGACGCTTGTGGGGCGGACGGAGAGGGGCGGGGTTGATTTAAGGTGTATTCTTCCAACTCCCAACGCACCCGGACAGCGGGTCTTTTTGCGGTGCGC
>USLX01000050.1 GCA_900555665.1 uncultured Eubacteriales bacterium
CCCCTTTCACTCTATCCCCGCTGCTCTATTGCGGAGCTGCAGTTTATCGTTTTTTGACAGTCTCAAACGGAGCTGCCCACCCGGGCAGCTCCGTTTTTTCTCTTTGTCGGGGGAATGGAGTTTTCCAGGCAGTTTCAAACAGAAAAACTATAAATTTTGGAGGTTCGGATAACTTCCGGAAGATACGGGATGCCCATACTGTCCTGCGCGCCAGCTCTCCCCGCTTCTCCTCCAGTCATGCTTTGCATGACAGTCCTCTCTTGTAGAGGGGGACTGTGGGCCGGCGCTCCCCCATGAGACTCCTGGAAGATCTACGGGACTGCCGCGCCAGAGTGCGCACTGGTTCGCAATGACGCTTCTATTTGGAGGATGGTTTTGGCGCATAGGAAATGTGGAGCGTGGCCGGCCTCTCTCATGCGCTGCGCGCCGGCTTCCCCAGCCTGTCCGACCTCTGAGAGGTCAAAAATCCCCCGCGCGGGACTCCGCGCGGGGGATGTCTTACGATTCTTTGGTGGGATCGTAATTCTTGCCAAATTTCAGGTTTTCAAACTTGATCGTTGCACTGTCCGGGTGGGACGGAACCACAGGCTTTGCCGGGGCAACCTTCACATCGGGCTCCGGCTCGCTGCCGACGAGCTTTTCGAGGTTCTCGGATATCTCATCTGCAATGTCCTGCGTGTGCTTGCTGGATGTGTCCACCACGAGCGACGGCGCGCTGTCCGCCTGCCAGTCGTAGGGCTTGGCATGCTTCGGCTGCGGCTTGGGCTGCTCCTCGGCCTTCAGATCGCGGCTTTTCAACTTCTCCAACAGATCCAGATGTCCGCGAATATCTCCCTCGATGACGTCGATAAAGTTCAACGCCGTCTGCTTCGCGTACTCCAGCCGTTCCTGCTCCGCGGCGATGTCGGCCTCGACCTTCTGCTTGGCCGCGCCGTCCTCCGCTGTCTGCACCATCGCGCTGCACTGTGCTTTGGCATCGGCGAGCATCTTGTCGCACTTGGCCTGTGCCTCAGCCATGGCCTTCTTCATCGAGGCCTCCTGCCCGCGGTATTCTTCGAGCTTTTCGACCAGGATCTTCATCTTGGACTTCAGCACCGAATTTTCCTTGTACAGCGCAATATAATCCTCCGTCAGCGGTTCGAGAAAATCATCGACCTGCTGCATGTCATAGCCGCCAAACACGGCCTTTGAGAAAGTTTGTTCCTGAATTTCCTGCGGTGTGAACATAGGCGTTCGTTCCTCCTTGGATCCTGGGAATTACAGATACAGTCCGTTGTTTTCCAGCTCGTCGATCAGATCGCCCACAATATCCACGTTATACGGCGTGATAATATAGGTGCTGATGGCAATCTTCTTGATCTTGCCGTCCAGCGCATAGGCGCAGCCGGACAGGAAATCGACCAGCCGCCGTGCCACATCCTTATTCGTGGCCTCCAGATTCAGAACCACCGCGTGTTTGCTGCGCAGATGCTCGGCAATATCCGACACGTTATCAAACCGATCGGGCTTGACCAGCACAACCTGCATCTGCGCCGTAGTGTGAATATTCACGACCTTGTTGCCGCCGGGGACACGCCGCGTGCCCGCGCCGCTGCCAGAGGCACTGCCATCCAGGCCCAGATCATCCAGCGAGGGAGCCGGTGCCGTCGAGCCGCGGTTGGCACGGCTTGGGCGGACGTCATCGTCGAATTCGTCGAAATCGTCGTCGTCCTCGGCGTAGGGCTTTGCCAGCTTCTTCAGGTCATCCATAAATCCCATTATTTGTTCCTCCGATATGTGTCGTTTTCAGACGTTATTTATTTTGATAGTTGCGCGCGCCGAAAATCGCAGTGCCGACGCGGATCATGGTTGCGCCTTCGCGGATGGCATCGGGATAATCGCCGCTCATCCCCATCGACAGGCAATCCATAGACACATTATCGTATTTTTTTGCACTTATGTCAACAAAAAGATTCCGCATTTCGGCAAAATATCTGCAATTATCCCCCGCATGCTCGCTCACCGGCGGAATCGCCATCAGCCCTTTGAGATGGCAGTGCGGAAATTCTGCCATTTTTGCCGCAACCTGGGCGGCTTCTGCGGGCGTGAAGCCGGATTTGCTCTCCTCCGCGCCGATGTTCACCTCAAGCAGGATGTCCTGCCGGAGGCCCAGCTTCGCGGCCTGCTTCTCGATGCACTCGAGCAGCTCCATCCGGTCAACCGACTCGATCAGGTCGACCTTGCCGACCACCTGCTTGACCTTGTTGGTCTGCAGATGGCCGATGAAATGAACCGGTGCGCCCTCATAGGCGCCCTGCGGCTGCTTTTCCAAAAGCTCCTGCACGCGGTTTTCCCCGCAGCAATCCACGCCCGCCGCCACGGCCTCCTTGACGCGTGCGGCGTCGTTCATCTTCGTCGCCGCGCAAAGCTTGATCTCCCGCACGTCGCGGCCGCAGCTCGCCGCCGCCTCGGCCATTTTGGCCCGAATCGCAGCCACATTGGCCCGGATGTCATTGTTCTGTTCCATATCCACTGACGACCTTTCCATCATAGAGATTCCTGGCCCCGACGATGATCTCGTCACCCGGCCAGAGGTTGTTTGTTGAGCTTTTATCCAGCGTGACAACATAGCTCTCGCCGTTGTCGTGCAGAATATCAATTGCTTTCCAGCGGGCCACCGCACCCTCCAGAATATACACACCCGCCTGGCCGTTTTCATCGACACGCACGGCATCCTTCGGCACGCGGATGCCGCTGTAGACCTGGAATACCACGTCCGCCGATTGCTGGCGGAGCATCGTGATATTCTGCATATATTCGTCGCTCTCAAGCACAAGCAGCCGGTATCCGGCCTCGTTGCCGCCGATGCGCCGGACAGTCATCGTGATCGGCACATAAAAGTCGCGGGCAAACGTCACCTGGACGCTGTCTCCGGCCTCGACCTCCTTCGCGTCCGCCGCCGGAACAAGCGTCACATAATACCAGGTATCGCCATGTACGAGCTTTCCGATGGCCGTTCCGTCCACCGGCTGGGCCTCAATCGCCCGGTAATCCTGCGTGCTCATCGCGTCGAGTGCCTCCGGCGTCAGCACGGTTTCATAGCCGTCCACGCTGCCGGAAAAATAGCCTGCCGCAGAAACCGTGACGGCCTTGGTATCGGAATAGGATTGCTGCTCCAGAGCGTCCAGCTCACTCTGCGCCGTTTCGATCTGTGTTTGCAGGGCGCCGCTGTCCGCGTCAGCGGTACTGCGACGCAGAACGAGGCCTTTGAGCTCTGAAACAAGATCCCCGGCGGAATTCATGTCCCGGCGGCAGATATAGCGGTTCAGCGCAATCAGGTCGTTGGAGATCTGCGTGTCCAGCTGGGCCTGATCGTAGATGCTGGAGGAGTATTTCCAGGCGTATTGCAGCTGCTCGATCTGGCGTTTGAGCTCCTGAATGCGGCTCTGGCGGGCCTGTGCATCCCCCGTGAGATAGCCCGTGGCAACCTGGCCGCCTGCGGCTACCCGCTGCCCCTCGGAGACCGTGATGACACTGATGGCATAGCTCGAACGAATCAGGCTCTCGTCACGCGCCACAAAGCCGGTGGCGTAATAACCCGCCCCGGCTTCGTACTCGACGGCCGTTGTCGTTGTCATCGGCGTATAGAGGCTTTTTGCCACATGATAGCCGAAATATACCACAATTGCCGCTAAAAAAATCCAGATTACAATGGAAAGATAGCGCTTGCCCTGTTTCATGAAGGCTCCTCTCTGAGGCAGGAGGAGCCCTTCGGGCTCATTCCTGCGACATGCGCACGCTGTTCGACGGCGTCATCGTTGAGACGGCGTGCTTATAGATCATCTGCTGCTTGCCGTCAGACTGCAGCAAAATCACGAACGAATCGAAGCCGGTCACGATGCCGCGCATCTGGAAGCCGTTCATGAGGAAGACGGTCAGCGGTGTGCGGTCGCGCCGGGCCTGATTCAAAAATTGATCCTGATAATTTTCTGTTTTTTGCATGGGTATCGACTCCTTTTCTTTGTATCGGTGATACCCAGGATTTTATCATATTGATCCCGCGAAAAAGGGGATTTCCTGCAGGGCATCCGCAAAAACCGCATTTTTATCCGGATTTTCCGGCTGCATCAGCCAGTGGATGGCAGGGTTGCGGCGGAACCAGGTGAGCTGGCGTTTGGCATAGTTGCGGCTGCGGCGCTGGCAGAGGGCGGTGGCCTCCGCGAGGGTGGACTCACCGCGCAGATAGGCGAAAAATTCCTTATAGCCGATGGCCTGAAGGCAAGTGGCTGTTTCCGGGACGCCGGAGGCCAAAAGGTTCTGAATTTCCGTCAAAAGTCCCTGTTTCAGCATAATTTCTACGCGCAAATCGATACGGCGGTAGAGATCGGCGCGGTCTTTAAAATCGAGGCCGAGCCAGACAGGATGATATTTGGGGGGGCATTTTTGGGTTTCGAGGTTGTGTGCAGTGATGGTTTTACCGGTTTCCAGATAGACTTCGAGGGCGCGGATGATGCGTTTTTCATCTGCCGGATGGAGGCGGGCGGCGGCCGCAGGGTCAACTTTCTGAAGCTCAAAAAGGAGTTTTTCCGCTCCTTCTGTGCAAATTCTGGACTCCAGAAGGGCTCGTTTCCCGGTGGAGGGGATGGGTGCGAAGGCGCGGCCGGCGATCAGGCTGTCCACATAGAGGCCGGTGCCGCCGGCAATGATACACGGTTTTCCTCTGGAAAGTACGTTTTGTACACAGAAATCCGCCATTTCCACATATTTTCCGACTGAAAAGTCCTCTGTCGGGGGGACAATATCGATCATGTGGTGGGGAACGCCGTCCATTTCTTCGAGGGTAGGCTTGGCGGTTCCGATATCCATATTCTGGTATATTTGCATGGAGTCGCAGGAGACGACTTCGCCGCCGAGTGTTTTTGCAAGGTGGACTGCCAAGGCAGTTTTCCCGGAGGCAGTGGGGCCGACGACGCAGATAATTTTATCCATAAATCTTGAAATTACGTCCTTTTAAACTGGCTTTCCAGGCGTTTTTTGCTCAATTCGATGCAAACCGGGCGGCCGTGGGGGCAGTATTTAATGTCCGTGCGGGAGAGAATTTCACGCACCAGATGTTCGGCTTCGGCGGGTTCGGTATGCCAGCCGGCTTTGATGGCAGCTTTGCAGGCGATGGTATGGAGCATATTGTCCCGCAAAGTACCCGGATCAAGGGTTTTCCCCGACAAAAGATCGGCTGAAAGTTCCTGCAGGAGGGAAATTGCGTCCTTTTCATCGACGTCGCAGGGGATCTGGCGGATTAGGACGTCTCCATCTCCGAAATCTGAAACTTCAAAGCCGCATTTCTCAAGGATTTCGGTGTTTTCCAGGACAATTGTGGACTCTTCGCGGGTCAATTCTGCGGAGAGGGGCGCCACGAGCTGCTGCGAGACGATGGGGTGATCCTCCGCCTTCAGCTTTTCAAACAAAACGCGCTCATGCGCGGCATGTTTATCGATAAAGAGCACGTTATCGTTCTGTTCGACGATAAAATAGCTATTAAATGCCTCACCGATCAGTCGATAATCCCTCGTTTGCAGGGGCAGCTCCAGCTGCTCCGGCGTGTCATCGGCTTCGCGTCCTTGTGGCGTGGACTGTCCATCGGGCTGCGGCTGGAGCGCGGGTTGGACTGCGGGTGCAGGCGGCTGGAGTTGCGGCTGCGCTGCGGTGGCCGCTGCGGCTGGAGTGGTTTGTCCTTGCATTGCGGACATTTTTGGTTCATCGCTCTGGAGTGCGCCGGAAATGGGGGATCGTGCTGTCTCCGGCGCTCCGGTTTCTTCCGGTACTGCTTCGGCCGGGGCGGCCTCGGCACTGCGAAGGCCGTCGAACTTTGTCTCACGCTTCGGTGCCTGTTCCTGCAGCTGCACACCAAGGCTGGGCTGCGCGGAGGAGGCCCGGGTGGGATACTGGATCTGGGAGGCGAGGCGGGCCTGGCCGGGCTGACTCACCTGACGGCGGTATTCCTCAGCCTGCATGGTCTGATAGAAGTTGGGCCGCACGGCCCCGATTTTCAGGCCGCCTGCGGCAGCAGGGGCTGTAGGCCGCTCCCCTGCTGTGGGGGCAGCGGACGGCTGCGCGGCGCGGGCCGGGGTCGCTTCTTCGGCAGAGGGTTTGCCGAGATTCAGCGCGGCACGGCCGGAGGCATTGGAGAGCGTGGAGAGGACGGCATAGTGCACGGCGTCGAAGGCGGCGCGCTCATTCAGGAACTTCACCTCGGTTTTGGCCGGGTGGACATTGACGTCGACGGCCTCGAGCGGCATCGTCAGCTCCAGTACGCAGGCCGGGAAGCGGCCAACCATCCTCTGATTGCGGTAGGCCTCCTCCAGCGCCGCCGAAAGGAGGCGGGAGCGGATGAAGCGGCCGTTGAGGAAGAAATATTGCAGGGCGCGGTTGCCGCGCGTGGCGGTGGGGCGGGAGACATAGCCCGTGACGCGGAATTTTTCCCAGGCGCCGTTGACGGCAAGCATGTTTTTGGCAAGCTCGCGGCCAAAGACCGTATAGACGGCGGAGAGCCGTTCGCCGTCGCCGGGGGTTTGGAACTGGGTTTCGCCGTCACGGATGAGGCGGAAGGAGATGGCCGGGTGGGCGAGGGCCTGCTGCTGCACGACGGCGGCGATGGCCGAGGACTCGGCGGCATCGGACTTCATGAATTTCATGCGCGCGGGGGTATTATAGAAGAGGTCACGGACGATGATCGTCGTACCCCGGGGGCAGCCGGCGGGCTGCTGGGCGGTGAGGACGCCGCCTTCGAGATGGAGGCTGGTGCCTTCACAGCCGTCTGCATGGGTAAGCAGATCGATGCGGCTGACGGAGGAGATGGCGGCAAGCGCCTCGCCGCGGAAGCCGAGCGTGGAGATGGCGGCGAGGTCTTCCCTCGTGCGGATCTTACTGGTTGCGTGGCGGAGGAAGGCCGTGGGCGCGTCCTCGGGCGAGATGCCGCAGCCGTTGTCGGTGATGCGGAGGAAGGTCATGCCGCCGTTTTGCAGCTCAACGGTAATTTGGGTGGCGCCGGCGTCGACGGCGTTTTCCACAAGCTCTTTGACGGCGGAGGCCGGACGCTCGACCACTTCCCCGGCGGCGATGAGGTCGGCGACGTGGCGGTCGAGCTGGATGATATGCGGCATGGGGAGCCTCCTTTCAGGACAGGGTGAGGATGCCGAAGGACATCGCATTGATGAGGGCGTGGAGCGTGATGGGCGCCCAGATGGTGGACGATTTTTCGTAGACCCAGCCCAGCGCGATGGCCGCGGGGATATAGGGAAGACAGCTGAGCAGGACGGATCCCACGGGATAAAGGGCGAAATACTGCCAGTTGTGCATAAAGACGAAGAGGAAGCAGGAGACGACATAGGCCAATGCCCGGGACGTGCGGTGCAGCGAGCCGAAGACGAGGCCGCGGATGAGCGTCTCTTCAATGATGGGGGCCAGGATGATCGTGACGAACATCATGGCATAGCGGTTGGCGAGAACGAGGTCACCCACCGTCTCGTTATTATAGATGGTGTAGCCGGGGACGAGCTTGTCCAGCGCGAAGCGAACGGCCCAGGTGACAGCATAGTAGAGCACGAAGCCGAGAATGATGGACTGGACAAAATTCCAGAAGCCGGGGCCGAAGAAGCGCTGGCGCAGGAAATCGCGGAAGATGATGAGCACCACGGCGAGGTTGACGGCAAAATAGATGAGATTGACCGTGAGCGCCGAGGGGTGCAGGCCGAGCAGGGCGGCGGCATACTGGATGAGATAGCTGAGCAGGAACAGATAGAACGGCAGGTAGCACCAGCCGGCGATGGTTGCCGCGCGGCTGAGGCCGTAGCCGAGGGAGGGTTTTTTCGCCATGGGAGCCTCCTTAGAGCATCTGTTTGAGGCGGTAGAGGACGTTCATGGATTCAATGGGCGTGAGCGTCTCGACATTGATCTGACTGAGGGTATCGCGGAGCTCGTCGGTATGGAGGTCGAGCATGGAGACCTGGGCGGAGGCAGGGGCGCTTTGCCCGGAGGTGGGCTGCGGCGCGGCGGACTCCAGTTGGGTGAGGATGGCGCGGGCGCGGGTGATGACCCGGTCGGGCAGGCCAGCCAGGCGGGCGACCTCGACGCCGTAGCTGTCATCGGCGGCACCGGGGACGATCTTGCGGAGGAAAATCATCTCGTCCTTGCGCTTTTTGACGGCGATGTTGAAGTTTTTGACGCCGGGAAGCTCCTGCTCAATGTCGGTGAGCTCGTGATAGTGCGTGGCAAAGAGGGTTTTGGCACCGAGCTTTTTCCGGTCGGCACAGTATTCCAGCACGGCGCGGGCGATGGCCATGCCGTCGAAGGTCGAGGTGCCGCGGCCGATCTCGTCGAGGATGAGGAGCGAATTGGAGGTGGCATTTTTGAGGATGTCGGCCACCTCGGTCATCTCGACCATAAACGTCGACTGGCCGGAGGCGAGGTCATCCGAGGCGCCGATGCGTGTAAAGAGCTTGTCGACGATGCCGATCCGGGCGGAGGCGGCGGGGACGAAGCTGCCCATCTGGGCCATGAGGACGATGAGGGCCACCTGGCGCATATAGGTTGACTTGCCGGCCATGTTCGGGCCGGTGATGATGGCGATGCGGCCGCCCTCGGGAGAGAGGTTGGTATCGTTGGGGACGAAGAGGCTGTCTTTTAAGACCTGCTCAACCACGGGATGGCGGCCTGCGGTGATCTGAATTTCGCCGGACAGGTCGATCTCGGGCTTGCAGTAGTGATTGCTGACGGCAACGGAGGCGAGGGAGCAGAGCACGTCGATCGTGGCAACGGTCTGCGCGGTCTTCTGGACGCGGGCGGACTGGGAGGCGACAAAGTCGCGCAGCTGCGTGAACAGCTCATACTCCAGGGCCGCGAGGCGGTCTTTGGCGGTGAGGATGGTGTTTTCGAGCTCCTTGAGCTCGGGGGTGATGAAGCGCTCGCCGGTGGAGAGCGTCTGTTTGCGGATGTAGTGCTCGGGAACCAGGCTCAGCTGGCCCTTGGCGACCTCGATATAGTAGCCGAAGACGCGGTTATAGCCGACGCGGAGGCTGCGGATGCCGGTCTTCTCCTTCTCCTCGGCCTCGATTTTGGCGAGCATGTCTTTGCCGCCGGATTGGATGGAGCGGAGGCGGTCGACCTCTTCGTTGGCACCCGTGCGGATGAGGCCGCCCTCGCGGACGAGGAGCGGCGGCTCGTCCACGATGATGGACGAGATGCGGTCGGCCAGGTCGTCCAGAGGATCAAGCTCGGCAGCCAGGGAGGACAGGAGCGTGGCGTCCATCTGGGCGAGGAGGTTTTTCAGCTCCGGCAGGGCCTGCGCGCCCTGGGCCAGGGAGACAAGGTCGCGGCAGGAGCAGGTGCCGGTGGCGATGCGGGTCATGGCCCGCTCAAAGTCGGTGACGTCGCGGAGATTTAAGACGAGCTCTTCGCGCTGGATGGTTTTTTTCGTGAGTTCTTCGACGGCGTTCAGGCGTCTGGTGATCTGGGCCGGGGAGAGGAGCGGACGCTCCATCCAGGCGCGCAGGAGGCGGCCGCCCATGGCGGTTTTCGTCTGGTCGAGCACCCAGAGCAGCGCGCCGCGCTTTTCCTTGGAGCGCATGGTCTGCGTGAGCTCGAGATTGCGGCGGGCCGAGAGGTCGAGGCCCATGAAGCGGCCCGCCATATAGAGCTCCAGCTGGCGGATGTGCGGGAGATCGTTTTTCTGGAGGTTTTTCAGCGTGGTGAGCAGGGCGCCGGCGGCGCGGACGACGCAGGGCATGGCGTCCAGGGCGTCCAGGGCGCCAAACTGGGTCTGGACGGCAGTCTGGCAGGCGTCAAACTCGAACTGGGCATCGGTGCCGAGGTTGACGCAGGCGCCGAGGCGGTCGCGCAGGGTGGAGGCGATGGAGTCCTGCTCGGCTGCGTCGCCGCCGAGCAGGGCCTCGGCGGGCAGGAAGCTGCCGAGCTCGTTGCAGGCGGACTCGACCCAGGCGTCGCCGGTGGTCTGCGTGACATGGAAGGCGCCGGTGGAGACGTCACAGAAGGCGAGGCCACAGGCGCCCTGCTCCGCGTAGAGGCAGGCATAGTAGTTGTTCTGCGACTCGGTGAGCATGGAGCTCTCCGTGACGGAGCCGGGGGTGACGATGCGGATGATGTCGCGCTTGACAAGGCCGCGGGCGAGGGCGGGATCTTCCATCTGCTCGCAGATGGCGACCTTATAGCCCTTGGCGACGAGGCGGGCGATATAGCTCTCGGAGGAATGGTAGGGGACGCCGCACATGGGCGTCTTTTCCTCGTCGGACTTGCCCTTGGTGTGGTCGCGTGTGGTGAGGGTGAGGTCGAGCTCTCGGGAGGCGACGCGGGCGTCGTCTTCAAACATCTCGTAGAAATCCCCGAGGCGGAAAAAGAGCAGGCAATCGGGGTTCTGCGCCTTGACGGCACGGTATTGCTGCATCATGGGAGTGAGTTCTGCCATGGGAGATTCCTTCTTTCTTCGTGATAGTCGGGCGACCGGAGCGATTTTCAGGCGAGGGCGCCGGTGAGGCTCCAGGTGGTACTGCCGGTGATGGTAACCTGGGTGAACCGGCCGATGAGGTGCTCGTCGCCGGGGAAGCGGACAAGGCGGCCGCCCTCGGTCCGGGCGGTGAGCTGGTCACCGTCTTTGCCGTCGACGAGGACGAGCATCGTTTTGCCGATATAGGCCTGGTGAATTTCCAGCGAAATGCGGTTTTGCACGTCGCAGAGGCGGTCGAAGCGGCGGTTTTTCTCCTCCTTCGGGGTGGGGTCATCCATTTTGGCGGCGGGCGTCCCGGCGCGGGGGGAGAAAATGAAGGTAAACAGCGCGTCGTAGCGGACGTGCTCGATGAGGCGGATGGTATCCTCAAACTCCTCCTCCGTCTCGCCGGGGAAGCCGACGATGACATCGCTGGTGAGAACCAGATCCGGCATGAGGGCGCGGCCATAGTGCACCAGATCGAGGTATTGGGCGGACGTATAGTGGCGGTTCATGGCTTTGAGCACCCGGTCGTTGCCGGACTGGAAGGGCAGATGGAACTGCTTGGCAATTTTGGGATATTTGGCAATGGTATCAAAGAGCTTTTTAGAGGCGTCTTTCGGATGGCTCGTCATGAAGCGGAGCCAGAACTGGCCCGGCAGCTGGGCGAGCTGGGCGAGAAGGTCGGAAAAATCGACGCCGCAGTCGAGATCCTTGCCGTAGGAGTTGACATTCTGGCCGAGGAGGGTGATGTCCTTGTAGCCGGCTGCAACAAGGGTGCGCACCTCTTCCAGAATTTCGTCCGGACGGCGCGAGCGCTCGCGGCCGCGGACGTAGGGGACGATGCAGTAGGAACAGAAGTTATTGCAGCCGTACATGATCGACACCCACGCCTTGAGATTGGACGTGCGGACGACGGGCAGGCCCTCGGCGATGTTGCCGGCGGAGTCGTCAGTGGCGAAGATGCGCTTATTTTTCGTGAGGACGAACTGCAAAAGCTCCGGAAAGCGCCAGAGCTGATGCGGGTTGAAGACGCCGTCGACATGGCGGTAGCTCTTTTTGATGCGGTCGACCACGGCGGGCTGGCCCATCATACAGCCGCAGAGGAAGATCTTTTGGCCGGGGTGGCGGTTTTTGGTGTGGACGAGGGCGCCGACGTTGCCGTAGACACGGGTTTCGGCGTGCTCGCGGATGGCGCAGGTATTGATGACGATGCAGTCCGCGCCCTCCTCTGTGTCGGTGAGGCGATAGCCGCACTGCTGGAGCAGGCCGCGGATCCGTTCGGAATCCGCCTCGTTCTGCTGACAGCCATAGGTATCGACAAAGGCCAGCGGCGTGCGGCCCTGCGCGGCCCAATGGGCGCGGATCTGTTCGCAGATGGATGATTGACGGTCCAGATCGGTCTGGGCAATGACGACGGTTTTGCGCTCCACGGCAGTTTTCCTCCGAATTTCGATAACTTGACACTATATTATAGCAAGAGAAGGGGGGAATTGCAATGATTTAGGGGAGGTTTTTCTTTTCGGGGCGGAGGCCCTCTCAAGCGCTTCGCGCCAGCTCCCCCCGGAGGGAAGCCTATTGTGGGGCTCCTCCAGTCGGCCTTTGGCGGCAGCCCCCTCTGCCAGAGGGGGCTTGAGGAGACAAAAAAGCTCCCCCGTGGGGGAGCTTTTCAGGCGGCGGACTTGGAATCGAAGCCGTGAACCCAATCGGAACGGTGATAATAAATGAAATAGATCAGGGAGCTGATGGCCCAGGTGAGGGGGTAGGCCCAATAGAGATACTGAATATCATGCGTGAGGCGCATGACCATTGTAATATACAAAATCCGGAACAAGCACCAGACACCGAGCATGACAATCATTGGTACGAAGGCCTTGCCCGCGCCGCGGCAGACGGCCGCGACCGCATGGGAATAGGCCAGGAGGCAGTAGAAGAGGGCAAGCGTTCTGGCCTGATGCGTGCCAAGCGCGATGACCTCGGGCGTCTGCGTGAACAGGGACATGAGCGCCGGGGCGAAAAGATACATTGCGGCACCGATGAGCTCGGCCAGGATGACCGTACTGAGGATGCCGAAACGGGCGCCCTGTTTGGCACGGTCGTATTTCGCGGCGCCGAGATTTTGGCTGACGTAGGTGGTGAGGGCCATGTTGAAGCTGGTGATGGGCAGGAAACCGAAGCCCTCGAGCTTATTATGGGCCCCGAAGGCCGCCATGGCCAGCTTGCCGAAGGAGTTGACATAGCTCTGGACAATGACATTGGCAAAGCTGATGACGGAATTTTGTACGCCGGAGGGCAGGCCGTAGCGGACGATCTGGACAAACATCTCGCCGTCGATGCGGAGCTTGGCCCACTCCACATGGAAGGGTGTGGTCTTTCGCGCCAGGTGGATGAGGCAGAGGAGCATGCTGGCAGCCTGGGAAATGGTAGTGGCGACGGCGGCCGCCCAGACGCCCCAGTGGAAGACCGCGATGAAGAGCAGGTCGAGCAGGACGTTGAGCACGGAGGAGAAAACCAGGTAATAGAGCGGACGGCGGCTGTCGCCGAGGGCGTTCATGATGCTTTTGCAGGAGTTATACAAAACGACGGCAAGGCTGCCGGCAAAATAATAACGGAAATAGGAGATGGCCTCTGGGAGGACGTCCGGATCCGTCCCCATCCAGCGGAGGATATGGGGCGTCATGACGACGCCGAAGGCCGTGAGGATGAGGCCGCTGAGGAAGCCGACGACAAGGTTGGTATGGATGGCGCGGGAGACGCGCGTCTCGTCCCCGGCGCCGAAATAGCGCGAGATGGTGACGCTGGCGCCCATGGTCATGCCTTCAAAAAAGCTGACCAGCAGCAAGATCAGCGGGCCGGAGGAGCCGACGGCGGCAAGCGCTTCGTCGCCCAGGAAGCGGCCGACGATGAGCGTATCTGCCGTGTTATAGAGCTGCTGGAAAATCTGGCTGAGGAGCACCGGGATGGCAAACCCGGCGATCAGCCGCCAGGGACTTCCCTGCGTCATGTCGCGCGTGGTCGCGTGCATGTGATATCGCCCCCATTACAGAAGAATACCGCGTCTGAACGCGGCGCGGTATCTATAGCATAACAAACGCGCTGGGAAATTGCAAGGGCTTTTGGCGGTTCTGGGCGGAAATGCGCGAAAGTGCGAAAAATCCCGGGGCTGGGAGCCCCGGGAACGGAACTTATTCTTCTTCCGGAAGGTCGAGCGCGTCGAAGGCCTCCTGCGACTGGTCAAAGATGAGCCGGAGCTCGGCCAGGGCGTCCTGCAGGCGGGTGATGCCGGAGGCAAGGTCTTCGGAGAGGGCCGAGATCTCTTCGCCGGTATCCTGATAGCGCGTGCGGGCGCCGTCGCAGAGGGAGAGGACCTGCTCGCGCAGGCGGCGGGCCCGGGCGGCGGCGGTGCGCTCGGTCTGGGCGGCGCGGCGGTAGGCGGCGAGCTCCTCTTCCGGTGAAATCTGCGTTTCGGCGGG
>USLX01000051.1 GCA_900555665.1 uncultured Eubacteriales bacterium
CGCGACGAAGGAGCGTTACAGATGCGGCCTGCCCCTTGCGGGTACTCATCGGCCCTGCGGGTGACCAGTGCTCGCCCGCTCGAAGGCTCCCCTTATGAAAGGGGCCCTGTCACGGCGCAAGCCGTGACTTGCCCCGCATCATACCGCAGGGTATGCCGGGCGCATGTTCCTTACGCGCACGGCTGAGAGGTTTGAAGGTAACGGTTTTAACAACCTCCCCGTCATTTGCTTTGCAAAGGCAACCTCCCCTTACACTGGGGAGGCTATCCACTGCGGCGGGTTTTCTCCCCCAGTTGCCTTCGGCAACAGCCCCCCTCTTACAGAGGGGGCCTTTTTCATGCTTGTGTCAACGCTCAGCAGCGGGGAGGGTAATGCGCACATCCGTGCCCTCGCCATAGACCGAATCGATGCGGATTGTGCCCTTATGCTGCTTCAAAATCTCCTGTGCAATGGAAAGTCCCAGGCCAGTTCCGCCCGACTCGCGCGAGCGTGCCTTGTCGACGCGGTAGAACCGGTCGAACAGGCGCGGCAGATCCTTCTCTGGGATGCCGATGCCGTTGTCCGAGACACGGACATAGACGTTCTTCCCGCTCTTCCCGACGTGAACCTCGATGCGCCCGCCGTCCGGCGTATATTTGACCGCATTGGACACGATATTCGTGACCACCTGCTCGATGCGTTCGCGGTCGCCGTTGACGTCCGGAATATCGTCCTCCTCCGTGAGGAGCATGGTGTGGTGATGGTTCTGCTCGGCATTGAGCTTGGCGGCTTCGAAGACGTTTTCCACCGCCTTTCGGAACGAAAACCGGGAAATGTTCATCTCCATCTTGCCGTAATCGATCTTGCTGAGCGTCAAAAGATCCTGCACAATGCGGGTCATCCGGTCTGCCTCGTTGACAATGACGGCCAGAAAGTTGCTGCGCAGCTCACCCGGCAGCTCGTCGCCCGCGCCGATGATCGTCTCGGCATAGGCCTTGATGTTGGTAAGCGGCGTGCGCAGCTCATGGGAGACATTGGCGACGAATTCGCGCCGCGACTGCTCCGACTTGCGCTGCTCGGTGACGTCGTGGATGACCACAAGGACGCCGCCCTGCGTCTGATCGGAAGAAAACGGGGCCATAAACAGCTCCAGCTCCCGGCTTCCGGCCGTCTTCTGCAGCTCGAGATACTGCGGCCGGCGGAGCGTGAGGAGTGTGTCGAGCTCAGCCTCCTGGCCGAAGAGCTCATCAAAGGTCGTTGTGGAGTCCAGTCCGCGCGCAAGCATCTGGCTTGCTGCCGGGTTGCAGTGGATGAGGGCGCCGGAGGCCGAGAAGGCAATGACGCCGTCCGTCATGTGCAAAAACAGCGTGGAGAGCTTGTTTCGCTCGTTTTCCGCCTCGGAGATCGTGTCCTCGAGAACCTTTGCCATGTGGTTGAAGTTCCGCGCGAGCACGCCGATCTCGTCATGGCCCTCCACGGCCACACGCTGCGAAAAGTCGCCCGCGGCGACCTGCCGTGTGCCGACGGTAAGCGCCTGGATGGGCGTGATGAGGATGCGGGCCAGCAAAAACGAGAGCACCACGCAGATCACCAGGCCAAGCCCCAGCGCGCGGAGAATGATGCCCATCAACTCGCTCGTCAGCGCGTCGACCGTGGCGCGGTTATCATAGATGTAGGCGATATAGGAATGCTCCTGCGTGTCGATGGGAACGGCCAGATCCATGAAGTCCCCGGTCACGGAGCCGGTCTGTCCGACCTCGCCGTTCATGGCGGCCAGGAGATTCTGGGAGGCGTTCACCTGCGTGCGCTCGTCAGAGCCCTCCAGGACGCGCCCAAGCTCGTCAAGGATATAGACGTTCCGGTCGGTCACATCGATACCGAGCCCCGTCTGGGCCATCAACAGCTCCTTCATCTGGGTGGGGCCGTTCTCCCCGTCGGCCAGCGTCTGCAGTTGGGTAATAAACTCCGGCGAAAACGTCCGCTCCATCTGGACGTAAAACTCCGAAATATAGAAATTACCGACACCGCTGATCAGAAACGCACCGATCACCGTCATCAGTGCCAGAATGAGGATGACCATGATCATGACCATCTTCATGCGAAGCGTGCGCACCGGCTCCGCCCCCTTTCTTGTTCAGAGTGTAACCCGCCAATGCCCCCGGGCAGCGGGATTTTTCAGATACACCCTAAGTCAACACCGTAGCATTGGGTCAAAAGATCCGCCGAGGTTCGTCAAAGGTTACTCCGCGAAGTAATACCCCACGCCCCGTCGCGTCAGGATGCGCGTCGGCTTGCCGGGGTCCTCCTCGATCTTTTCGCGCAGGCGGCGGATCGTCACATCCACAGTGCGCATGTCGCCGTAATAGTCGTAGTTCCAGACCTTCTGCATCAGATCCTCGCGTGAGAAGACCACGCCGCGCTCCTGAATAAGGTAGAGCAGCAGATCATATTCCTTCTGCGTCAGATCCACGGCCCGCCCGTTGCGCATCACAGAAAACGTTGCCGGGTCGATCGTCAGCCCCTGCGCCTCAATGAGCTTTCCGACGGATTTGCGGGCATTGAGATCGAGGCTCCGCCGCCGGATGTTCGCCCGCACGCGGGCCAGCAGTTCGCGCATGGAAAAGGGTTTCGTCATATAATCATCCGCCCCGGCCTCCAGTCCAAAGACCTTGTCCGTCTCCTCCTCGCGGGCCGTCAGCATGATGATGGGGACGGTGCTGCCCGCTTCGCGGAGCTTTGCACAGATGTCAAAGCCATTCATCTTCGGCAGCATCACGTCGAGCAGGATGAGGTCAGGGTCGCCGGTCAGGCCGAGCTGCAAGCCCGTCTCGCCGTCGAGCGCCTCGAGCGTCTCATAGCCCTCGCGCGCCAGATTGAATTTCAGAATTTCGACGATCGCCCGTTCGTCCTCGACGATCAGAATTTTCTTCTTTTCTTCCATCAAAAATACCTCACAGTGGGCGCCGCAGCGCCTTCGGATAGTGGTTTTTCAGCTGCCCGCCGGAGCCCTTGCCCCAGCCGAGCGTGCAGCCCTCTACCTGCACGAGCGTCCATCCCGCGCAGTCTGCCGGGATGGTCTCTCCGGCCATGTAGCGCCGGAGCAGCGGGTCGTCCCGGTCAAATTCCAATGTCGATGCGCCCGCCCGCAGCCAGAGCGCCCAGGCATGCGCCGGGTCGAGCCGCCCCTTGCGCAGCTCTCCGAGCTCCAGCCCGCAGCGCAGGACGCGCAATCCGCGAAGCTCCGGCAATTCCTCCGGCGCGAGAAACACCCGCGCGCCAAACGGGACAGCTTTCCCCTCCGGCAGGGCCGCGCCCGCCGCGGCTGCAAATTCTGCGACTTCCTTCGGGGCCTTGATCCCCGGCTCCGCCGGAACCTCGCGTCCCGGCGCATCGCCGCCCTTTTGCAGCACTGCGGCAAAATGTCCCTCGCCGCGCAGCCGGTGCGGCCAGAGCCGTACCGTCCCTTCGAGTCCGGGCGCCGGATCCGTGATCCAGTCCGGCCTGCCGGGTGAAAAATACGGAGCTTTGATCGGCACAACCGAAAACTCCGGATGTTCCTTCAAAAATGCAGAGATCGTGCCCTCGTTTTCCTGTGGGGCAAACGTACACGTCGAATAGACCAGCCGCCCGCCGGGGCGGAGCAGCGCCGATGCCGTGTGCAAAATCTCACTCTGCCGCGCAGCGCACATCGCCACCGTCTCCTCCGACCAGTCGGTCACAGCGGCGGCCTCCTTGCGGAACATGCCCTCACCGGAGCACGGCGCGTCAACCAGCACGCGGTCAAAATACCCGTCGAACCGGGGCGATAAATTTTTCGGGTGTTCGTTCAGAACCAGCGCGTTCGCGATGCCCATGCGCTCGATGTTCTGCGCGAGGATCTGCGCGCGCTTGGGGTGGATTTCGTTGCAGACGAGCATCCCCCGCCCTTCCATCTTTGCAGCCAGCTGTGTGCTCTTGCCGCCCGGCGCGGCGCAAAGATCGAGCACCCGCATTCCCGGCTGCACATCCAGCAGTTCCGCCGGGGCCATCGCGCTCGGCTCCTGCAGATAATAGCAGCCCGCCTCATGCAGCGGCGAAAGGCCCGGCCGCGTCGCCGCGTCATAGTAAAATCCGTCCGCGCACCAGGGCACGGCGCCAAGGCAAAACTCTGAAAGCAGCAGCGGCGCGCCTTTTTGCGGATTGCGCCGCAATCCCACGTTCCGCTCCCGGTCATAGGAGGCAAAGAACGCATCCGCTTCCGCGCCAAGGAGCGCTTTCATCCGCACGATAAATCCTTCCGGCAGCAAGCCTCCCGCCTCCTTCTTTTCATACTGCGCTTATTATACCGGATTTTCGGCGAAAAAGAAACCCCAAATCTGCCGAAGACATGCAAAGCGCCCGCATATGGCCGCAAAACGGCAGCCGGTGCGGGCGTTTTTTCGGATTTTGTCAAACTGTTCAAAGCTGCTCGAGCGCCTCGCGCAGCGCGGCAAAAAATTGGGCGATATGCAGCCCATCGGCAAGGGCATGGTTGACGAGCAGCGTAACGGGAAGCGTGGTCTTCCCACCCTCCGTGGCGTACTTGCCCCAGGTGATGCGGGGATTGCTGTCTGCCGGGATGGGCGTGGGCTGGGTCAGTGCCGTATAGTGCAGCCAGGGAATGGACGAGAGGAAGAGCAGATCGAGCGGCTCCTCGCCGTCGTCGAGCGTCCCGTGCTCCCGCGCAGCCTCCTGCAGCCGCCTGGCCTCGGGCAAAAACTGTGCGAAGGGCTGCGCGGGGTCGAGCGTGCAGTAGGAATAAACGCCGTCCTCGCGCAAAACGGTATGCGAAGTGCGGCAGTGGTCAAACTCCACCACGCCGCCATTCCGGATCCTGCGGCGCAGCGCCGGAATCGCGTTGGCCGCAAGGCCGGCGCAATAGGTCATGGCCAGGGAAAACGGCCAGCCGTTTGCATGGCAGCGAGCCAGAAAGTCCCCGACATCCACCTCGGCCGTCAACCCGACATAGGGGTTTGCAAGCGTAGAAAAATACGCAAACTGTGCGCGGCGCGGATCATCCTCAAGCGAAATTTCACGGTATCTCACAAAACAGCCCTCCTCATAAAAACGTTGCCCCGGCGCTGGCAAATTGCTCGCCGGTTTCGGCGTCGCTCAGTCCGGCGCGCAGAAAGAGGATACGGTGGCCGGTCTTTTCCGCCTGCGCGCAGACGCGAACCGTCCGCCCCGCCGGGGCCGGGCGCAGGAAGCGGACGTCCAGTGTCACGGTCGTCACATCCTGAACGCCCTTGCAGTACCGGCCAAGCAGCCCCATGGTCATGTCCAGCATCGTGGACATCATGCCGCCGTGGAGCGTGGATTTGCTGTTGAGCGTCCAATCCTGCGGGGGATAATCCACCGTGAGCGTCCGCGCATCGGCGTCGCAGGCGACAAAGCGCGGGCGGAGCAGATCGTTGATGCGCCCCTCGCCCGGGCTGTCAGCGCAGGCCGCAGAAAACAGCCGCTCCATATAATCCTGTGCCGTCTCACCGGAGGCGGGGCGGAGGTCGGTATCGATCCGGTCAAAAACAGCGTGGTTCATTTCATTCCTCCTGCTATCCATCCGAAAAACCAAACGTCAAAGGCGCAGCCCCTTGACATCTTTCACGCGGGAAAGAATCACATTCGTGCGGATCGCGCGCAATCCCGGGAGCACATCGATGGTTTCATGCAAAAACGCCTCCAGTTCCGCCTGGCCCGCAGCCACCGCATGCACATGCAGATGACATTCGCCGGTGGTGCGGTAGATCTGGGTGACAGTCTCGCAATCGGTCAGCCGCGAGAGTACCTCGGAAAAGGTCCCCGGCTCCGTCTCAATCTCAAAATAGCAGGAGACCGCCCCGCCGAGCTTCTGTGGGTTGATGACAGCGGTATACTGCTCGATGATACCCGCCGCCTCGAGCGCATCCATGTGGTTTTTCACAGCAACGCGGGAATAGCCCAGCCGCTCTCCGATCTCCGAATAGCTGTAGCGCGCGTTTTCCACCAGCAACGCCAAAATCTTCTGATCCAGCTCGTCCAGTCCGCTCAAATACATGTCAATCACCTCGAAAACAGGATACCACAGCCCGCCGAATTTTTCAATCCGAAATATTATGGTTGCAATTTGAAATATTATTCTCTATAATACTTTCGAAATATTCTATTTAACATAGCAGAGGGGGGCAAACATGTATCGGGATCTGACCCGCGGGAGCATCACAAAGGGCTTGCTTTTGTTTGCACTGCCAATGATCGCGGGAAATTTGCTGCAGCAGTTCTATAATATCGCCGACACGCTGATCGTCGGCCAGGTGCTGGGGAAAAACGCGCTGGCGGCCGTCGGCTCGGCCTATACGCTCATGACATTTCTGACGTCAATCTTCCTGGGGCTCTCGATGGGCGCGGGGGCGCTGTTTTCCATCGCGTTGGGCCGGAAGGAGCCGGAGCGGCTGCGTCAGGCCGTGGCGCACGCGCTGGGGCTCATCCTGGCGGTGACGCTGGTGCTGAATGTGGCCGTATACGCCGGGCTGGACCTGATCTTGCGCTTTTTGCAGATCCCATCGGAGATCTACGGGCAGATGCGCGGCTATCTTGTGATCATTTTTGCGGGCCTGATTGCCTCATCGCTCTATAATTTCTTTGCCTGCCTCCTGCGCGCGGCTGGCAACTCGGTCGCGCCGCTCTGGTTTTTGGGCGCGGCGGCGCTTTTAAACATCGGGCTCGATCTCCTGTTTGTCCTGGTCTTCCACTGGGGCGTCGCAGGCGCGGCCGCGGCAACGGTGTTTGCGCAGTATGTGTCGGGTGTCGGGCTGTGGCTCTATGCCCGGGCGCGCTGCCGGGAGCTTCTGCCCCGGCGCGAAGACTGGCGCTTTGACCGGGCAGTGCTGCGCGAGATTCTGGACCTGTCGCTTCTGACCTGCGCGCAGCAATCGGCCATGAATTTCGGCATCCTGCTCATCCAGCGCCTGGTCGACAGCTTCGGCCCGGTGACCATGGCCGCGTTTGCCGCCGCCGTGAAGATCGACTCGTTCGCCTACCTGCCCGTACAGGACTTCGGCAACGCCTTCTCCACCTTCGTGGCGCAAAACTTCGGCGCGGCGCAGCCGGAGCGCTTACGCCGGGGCTTCCGGCAGGCTGTGGCCGTCAGCGTGGGCTTTTCCGCGCTGATCTCGCTGCTCGTGTGCCTGTTCGCCGGCAGTCTGATGCGGATTTTCGTGCAGGCGGGCGAAACGGCGGTGATCGCCGCAGGCGTGCGCTATCTGCGGATCGAGGGGAGCTGCTATGCGGGCATCGGATGTCTGTTTTTGCTCTACGGCTTCTACCGCGCCGTCAAGCGCCCCGGCATGAGCGTCGTCCTGACGGTCATTTCCCTGGGCGTGCGCGTGGCGCTGGCCTATCTGCTCGCCGGCCCGGTGGGCGAGGTCGGCATCTGGGCCGCCATCCCGATCGGCTGGGCGCTGGCCGATCTGACCGGCTTCGCCTACTATTTCCGCCGCCGCTCCATCCTCCTGTCCGAATAAACGCTCCCCACAGACTGGGGGAGAGCCCCGCCGCAGCGGACAAAGGCTCCCCCCTTCAGGGGGGAGCTGTCACGGCAAAGCCGTGACTGAGAGGGGGGCTGTCCCGGTGCGCCCGAAGGGCCGGATGAGGGCCCGGATGCACGAAAATCTTCCTTCGCACGAACCCCCGTCCCACCATCCCCATCTTATCCTGATATTCCATTAAAAACTTTCATTCATGGAATGGAAGTTTTTCATAGGAAGATCATTCTGAGACGAGATTCCGTGATTTTATCAAAATCACGGAATCGGTTACGCCAAAGGCGGAACCTTTCTGATGAAAGAATTGAATCAGAAAATAGTATGAAAAGTCTCAAAGGGGCGCGGCCCATCCGGCCGCGCCCCTTTGATTTGTATTGTAATCTCTCAGAACGAGCCGCTCCGTCCGGAGCCGCCGCCGCCCGAGCAGGCCGAGCTTCCGCCGTCTCCGCCGCTGGAGGAGGACTCGGTCTCGATCTTCGTGCGTGTCTCGGTGGTGTGTGTATACTGGTCGCGGCTGGCCGTCAGATTCAGGCTGCCTGCGACATACGCGCTGGCATGCGTCCCTTTGCGGACGGATTTCATCTTCGCCTTCAAAATCAGACACACGATCATCGCGATCACCGCAGAGATGCCCGCGCAGACCAAAATCGTGGTTCCAATGCCGCCGTCGCCCGCTCCGCTCGATTCGTCCGAGCCCTCCGCCGAAGAATCGTCCCTGCGAACGGGGTCGCCCGCCTCGGCTCTGGCCAGATATTCGTCGCAGACCTCGAGATAATCCTCGAAGCCGTCGTACCAGTCGTCGTCCCGGAAATCGTCGAGGAATTCCTCCTCCATCAATTCCTGTCCGTAGGCGTCAAAGGCATATTCCGCCTTCGGCCCATAGAAGAACGTGGCATACTTCCGGTTCGACATGCTCAGCATCAGGATCACGCCGTCCCGATCCTCACCCTCGCCCAGCGTATACCCGTGATAAAACTGATACGCCGTTTCGTAGGGATCATCATAGTATTCCGAATAGTCCTCGAGGATCAGCAGATAAACCCCGACACCATACTGCGCGGAAATCTCCTCCGCCCGCTCCTCCAGCGACTGATCCTCGTCGCTCGTCAGAAGTCCTACGGTGTCCGTGATATTCCAGAGCTGCGGCCCGGTCGTATCCGCCTCCTCCGCAAAGGCAGTGCAGCACAGCCCCAGCAGGAGCAGCGCGGCCAGCACGATACAGGCAAGTCTTCGTTTCATTCCGTCCACCTCCTCACGCCAGCAGGAAAAATGCCGTGAGGGCTGCCGTCAGCACGCCGGTGATGATCCCGAACGTCGCCCAGAACCTCCCCCAACTCGTCGGCAGATCGCCGACCAGCTTCCCGGTCTGTCCGTTCATTGCAAACAGATAGTTTTTGTCCTTCCATTTCGTCGACAGCAGCCAAACCGGAAGCAGCGCATAATGTACCTTGCCGCGCCGGAGCTTCACGTCCTGATTCTCCACAAAGCACCCGTCGTAGCCGACCACCGTGCCCCGCATGGCGTCCACCAGCGTGTTTTCGCAGCGCATGTTGGCGCGGGCTTGGCTGTCTTCGATGCTGACATCGTATTGATCCGCGAGGAATCCGGGCAAGTAGGCCGTGGAGAAGGACTTCAGCGCGCTGTAATCAAAGGGCTCGATGGAGTCCATATAATCGTCCGGCATCTTGCTGGAGGCGTCAACCGGAACCTTTTCAAAGGCCAGCGACCCTTCGCGGTAGACATCGAAATGCTCCGTCCGCGTCACCTCATAGTCTCCCTCGCGGTGCGTGTGCGAGCGCGAGGCCTTGTAGTTGGCCCAACCCTCGGCCTCACCGTCAAACATCCAGAACGGGACATAGACGCCCTTGATCTCCTCCACATGATTTCCGGCCGTAAAGGCCTTCGGCAGGAAGGGCTTCCCCTTGTAGTGCGCCTTCAGCGCCGCGACGGCGTCCTCTTTTGCCAGCTTGAACGGCAAAACATACTCCGGCTTCAGCGCCCCGGCGAACTTTCCCGGCACAACCGTCGGATTCCCGCAGTACGGGCAGCTGGTCGCCGCCGTCGTCTCCTCGCAAATCAGCTCCGCGCCGCACGACGGGCAGGAATACGCCCGCATCCCATCCGCGTCATCGCCCCAATCGTCGCTCATCTCCGATACGTCCCAGCCGTCTCCGTCGGCTTCCTGCCGCTTTGCCGTCTGCTTTTGTTCTTCCTTTTGCTGCGTCTCGGCCGCCTTCGCCTCTTTTTCCGCGTAGAGCGCCTCGATCTCGGCGACATCGTAGGTCGAGCCGCAGTAATCGCATTCCAGCTTCCCCGACGCGCCGACAAAATGCAGCGGCCCGGTACACGCCGGACACTGGTAATTGGTCACCTGTGTAGGCATCGCGCTTCTCCTTTCCCTCGCCGTGCTTCCGGTCAGGCGAACGGCTTGCCGCACTCGGGGCAGAATTTCGGCCGCTGGCCCTCCGGGGCCTCCCAGCCGCAGCCCGCGCACTTCACCGGGCCCGTGGGCTTCGGCTTGCCGCACTCGGCACAGAACTTCCCCTTATTTGCTGCGCCGCAGGAGCAAATCCAGCTGTCGTCCGCCGGCTTCGGGCTGCCGCATTCGCCGCAGAATTTTCCCGTGTTGCCCGTTTTGCCGCACTTGCACGTCCAGCCGGCTGCCGGCGCTGCGGGAGCTGCCGGTGCTGGCTGCTGTTGCTGCTGTGCGCCCATTTGGTAAAGATTCTGGGCGTTCACGCCGCCCATCTGTCCCGCCATGTTCATGCCCATGAACGCCATCGCGGGGCCTGCACCCTGATTGGACGCGGCCGACTGCATGGCGGCCGCCTGTGCGCCGACGAGGTGCGCTGCCGCCCGCGTCGGGTCCATGAAGGCCGCGTTGCGCTGCATCTCCTTGAGCATCTGCTCGTCTTCCTCGCTCGCCTTGACGCTGGATACGCCGAACGAGACGATTTCCAGACCACGCAGATTACGCCACTTGCCAGACAGCACTTCATTCAGTGCGTCGGCCAGCTCCATCGTGTGACCGGGAAGCGCGGAATAGCGGATGCCCATATCGGAAATCTTCGCAAACGCGGGCTGAAGCGCGGTCAGCAGTTCGGTCTTGAGCTGGCCATCCAGCCGGTCACGCGTGTAATCCTCGCCCACGTTGCCGCAGACGTTCGTATAGAACAGGATCGGGTCGCAGATGCGGTAGCTGTATTCACCGAAGCAGCGGATGGCAATGTCGATGTCGATGCCCGCTCTCTGGTCGACCACGCGGAACGGCACCGGGCTCGGCGTGCCATACTTGTTGCCGATGAGCTCTTTGGTATTAAAATAGTACACGCGCTGATCCTTGGGCGGTTCGCCGCCAAACGTGAATCGCTTGCCAATGTTCTTGAACGTGTCGAGGATGCTCGTGCCAAGCTGGCCGGAGAAAATAGACGGCTCGGTCGAGGAATCGTAGACGAACTCGCCCGGCTCCGCGCAGAGCTCCGTGACCTTGCCCTGATCGACGATGATCATGCACTGGCCGTCAGCCACCGCGACGACGGAGCCGTTGGAGATGATGTTCTCGCTGCCCTTGTAGTTACTGCTGCGCCCGGAAACGCGGTGCAGGCCCTTGACGGCCATCACGTTCTCCGGAATGGATTCACAGTAAAAATACTCTTTCCACTGATCGGCCATCACGCCGCCAGCCGCGCCCAATGCTGCTTTTATGAGTCCCATTGCTATGTACTCCTTTTCTTCATGATATCTCTCTGACGCGGCACAGAGTTCGTTTGTTCCCCGCCGCGCTTTTTCCCGGTCTTCGCATCTTGAAAAAAGCCTCCTGCACGGGCTTTGTTCCTGCACAGGAGGCTTGCTCTGGTATATCTTCCGCAAGCAAAGCGCGGCTTACGGCATTTCGGCGATATCGCAGACGATATCCACGCATTTTTTCACACCGAGCGCGCCGCTGTCGAGGCAGACGTCATAGTTGTCGGCCTCGCCCCAGTTGCGGTTGGTATAGTGCTTATAATAGACCTTTCTCTTGCTGTCCTTCTCCTGAAGGCGCTTTTCCATGGGCTGCTTTGTCTCACCGTAGCGCTCGAGCACACGGGCCGCGCGGTGGACTTTGTCAGCATGGATGAAGACGTGCAGGCAGTCCGGCCGGTCTTTCAGGATAAAATCGGCACACCGGCCCACGATCACGCAGGGCCCCTTATCGGCCAGGTCGCGGATGACATTCGTCTGGCAGACGTAAAGCTTGTCCGATACCGACATCGTATCAATCAGGCCCATGGGATGCGCAGATACGGCAATATTAAACAAAAAGCTGCTCGTCACCGTGGCATATTCGCCGATTTCTTCGATGAACTCATGTGAAAACCCGCTCTCCTTGGCGACCTGGTCGACAAGTTCCTTGTCGTAGTAGGGAATTCCAAGGCGTCGGGCGACTTCCTTGCCGATGGTGCGGCCGCCGCTGCCAAACTGACGGCTGATCGTGATAACTTTATTGGTCATGTGGACTCCCCCTTTTCTTGGTAAGTCCATTATACTCCAAATCCGCCGGAAAGACAACGAAAAATTTTCCGTCTCCCCTTGCCAACTGGCGCTTGCGGCTTCACAGATAGCGCCGCAGCTCGTTGGACAGCTGCTCCTCCGCGTCGATGAGCTGTCCGGCGAGGGCGCGGGCATGGACGCTGGCGGCCGGGAACTGGTTTTGATAGCGCGTGAGGGACTTGACCCCCATGTTGCAGCCATCGACAATGAGGTCGGCTACCGTCGCGTCGCCCGGGCGGACGGTCAGCTTCCAGTTCGTCTTCAGCCAGGCCATCGACTGCGCGACGGGATTGGCCGCCTTGCCTGCCTGTCCCTGCGCACGGAGCAGGCTGCGCGTCTCACCGCCGACGCGGTCGTGAAATGCGCGGCTCTCGGTCAGTGCGTGCCGCAGCGCGGGGTTCTCCACTCCGTCCAATACCTGGTCGATGGCGGCAAGGGCCATATTGGCCCCGGCGGAGCACTCCTGCAAGAGGGAGATCGTATCGCTGTTCATAAAAAATGCCTCCTTTTGCAAATAGCATGTGTAAAAAGAGACGGATCTATGATATACTTGCAGGGAAAGGGGGCGCCGGAAATGAGCTTTGAGCGAACCGTAAAAGAAATCCGCGGCGATTATGCCGTGCTCGTCGGGCAGAGCGGCGTAGAAACCGAGGTGGCGCTGGCCCTGCTGCCGGACGGCGTGTGCGAAGGCATGGTGCTCGTCTGTGAAAATTTCGAATACCGCATCAAATAAGGAGGAACCGCTATGATCCGTCACATTGTCATGTGGAAATTCCGCGAAGGGGAGGAAGAAAACCGCGAAAAATTTCTTGCCGGCCTGCAGGCGCTGGACGGCGTCGTGCCGCAGATCCGCCACATGGAAATCCACCGCAGCTGCAAACCGGGCAACCCGTACGATGCCTGCCTGATCGCGGACTTCGACGATCTGGAGGCGCTGGAGTACTATAAAAACGACCCGCGCCACGTCGCCGTCTCCACCCTCTGCAAATCCATCCGCGAATCCCGCGGCGCAATCGATTTTGAGCTTTAACCCCCTCTACCCATCCGTTTTTAAGCCCCCTCTGCCAAGAGGGGGCTGTCTGCGCTCCGCGCAGACTGGAGCAGACGCCCCACCGCA
This sequence comes from uncultured Eubacteriales bacterium, assembly GCA_900555665.1. GTDB lineage: Bacteria > Bacillota > Clostridia > Oscillospirales > Oscillospiraceae > CAG-170. Next base: position 13,165 of record USLX01000051.1, read on the forward strand.
GCCGGGCAAAGGCTCCCCCTCCGGGGGAGCCGGCGCGCAGCAACTGAGAAGGGCCTTACAAAAGCCGCTCCCATATCGTCCCATCCCCCACCGCGAAAGCCTCCCCCAAAAGCGCACACAGGGGGCGGACATCCCTGTCCGCCCCCTGCCTATTTCTGCAAACGCAGCGATCAACACCCTCATCAACTTCTGTCGAACCCAAGATAGCGCGTCCCCTGGAAATGGAGCGTCCCACGGTCGCCCTCAAAAAGCATGCCATAATCGCGCCCTGTCATGCGCAGCTCCATGCGGTCCCCGCTCTCGACCTGAAAGGTCACATAGTAGGTCGTGTCCGTGGTGCAGTAATCCATGTCGTTTGCGCCGCGGTGGTGCCGGTGGCTGACGTTGGTGCGCTTGGTCACGACCGTCGCGGGCACGGACAGGCGCGGCGAGGCGTCATTTTTCCGCTTTTCCTTCGCGCCGCGCACGAGCATCGCGATCATCGTGCCGATTACAAAAACGAAGATAATGGTAAAAAAGATTGGGAATAGGGTGGAAAACAGGTCAAACCCGCCAAAGCCGAATCCAGACATCATAAATCCTCCTTTTCTCTGTTCTGCTTTTCAGACGAAATTCAGCAGAAAATGTTCCCTTAGGGTGTATTCTTCCAACTCATGATGTGACCGGCAGGGAGGAATTTTCGCGCTGAGCAAGACATTTTTTCGCAGGAATACTGACGTATTTCA
>USLX01000052.1 GCA_900555665.1 uncultured Eubacteriales bacterium
CATCGCTGGCGGTGGATTTTGAGTCCACTACGTCTACCAATTCCATCACACCGGCTGATTGCGGAATTATTATACATGAAGGCAGGGCAAATGTCAATCCTGACGTCCCATGTGTTCGTTGAGATGTTTGCAGAGCAGAGCCAGAGAGGCGGCCATGTTTTCGTTTTGCACCAGGATGTCGTTCGGTACGGTCAGGTGGGTGGGGGCAAAGTTCCAGATGGCGCGGATGCCGTTGGCGATCAGAAGGTCGCAGACGGACTGCGCCTGCTCGGCCGGGACGGTGATAATACCGATCTGGATTTTATACCGGCGGCAGATATCAGACAGGCGGCTGAGATCCATAACGGGCTTGCCGCTCTTGGTGGTGCCCATGAGCGCGTCGTTGGCGTCGAAGGCGGCGACGATGTTCAGGCCATACTCGGCAAAGCCGGAATAGCCGAGCAGGGCACGACCGAGCTTCCCTGCGCCAATCAGTACGGCATCGTTTGTGTTATCATATCCGAGATATACCTCAATGTCCTCAATCAGGCGCTCACGGTTGTAGCCGATCTTGGGGCGGCCGCCGTCGCTGATGAGCGCAAGGTCTTTTCGGACCTGGACTTCGCCCATGTTCAGCCCAGCGGCAATGGCTGTGGCGGAAATATTGACGGAAGCGTCAGCGGGAAGGGATTTCAGGTAGGACAGATATGTGGGCAGGCGCCGCAGTGTCGCGCGGGAAATTTCTTTTTCCACCATGTACAGAGCTCCTTTTTTGTGCGGTTCTATCGATAAAATATATCGATAGTAGAACAAATTTAATATACCATAAACCGTGTTAGCATGCAAGAAAAATTTCGCGGTTTTTGGGAAAAATCTGTCTTTCCGCACAATTTGATGCAGGAGGCGTCAGCTGTAGATCTGACGGGAGATTTCGCGGCGCAGGCGGGTCATAATCCTTTTTTCCAGGCGGGAGATATAGGACTGGGAAATGCCCATGAGGTCGGCAACTTCTTTTTGCGTTTTTTCCTGCCGGCCGCCGAGGCCGAAGCGCATGCAGACGATGGCCTGCTCACGCGCAGGCAGGTTTTCGAGAGCCTGGCGCAGAAGGGCGTGGTCGACGTCGTCTTCGAGGGGACGCATGACGACGTCACTGTCGGTGCCGAGGACGTCGGAGAGGAGCAGCTCGTTGCCGTCCCAGTCGGTATTGATGGGCTCGTCAAGTGAAACCTCCGCACGGCGGCCGGAGATTTTGCGGATGTACATCAGGATCTCGTTTTCAATGCAGCGTGAGGAGTAGGTGGCGAGCTTGATGTTGCGGTCGGCGCGGAAGGTGCCGATGGCCTTGATGAGGCCGATGGTGCCGATGGAGATGAGGTCTTCGATGTTGACGCCGGTGTTTTCAAAGCGGCGCGCGATGTAGACCACAAGGCGCAGATTGCGCTCGATGAGGGTTTGGCGGGCGGCTTTGTCGCCCGCGCCGAGGCGCGCGATCAGCTCACGTTCCTCCTCAGGACGCAGCGGCGGGGGCAGAATGTCGCTGCCGCCGATGTATAGGAGTTTTTCCGGACGGAACAGCCCTAGAAGTTCAAAAAATTGCCTGAGATTCATACATAACCTCCTGTCAGTACTTCAAATTCGCCGGCTCTGGAGACCGGGGTGGGAGAAAAGGCAACCAGACGCGCGGCCGGTTTTTGCCCGGGGGATGAGACGTCGCAGCGCACGGCGAGCAGCAGGCCGCTGTCGGTGCCGACTGCGTGGTAGGGGATCAGACGAGGATGCAGGGCAGGGCAGCGGCGCTGCAGCTCCGGCAAGCAATCCGCCGGGTGGAGCAGATCTTCCGGGCGGAGCGCCGCATCCGGCAGGAGCTGCGCGGCGACCTCCCAGCCGGCAACCAGAACGGCTTCGCCGGTCAAGGGATCTTTGAGGGTGTTGCCGGTATCGTGCAGAGCGCAAAGCGAGACGCAGCGCGGGCCGAGGCGGATTGTGAGGGGGATGAGATGGCCACTGTGCGCGGTGACGCAGGAAAAGACCAGGTGGCAGAGGCCGCAAAGGAGCGCGGCGAGGAGCAGGATGGCCCGGGGCGAGAGCGGATAGAATACGCCGCCGGGCAGGATCAGCGCGCCGATGTGAAGCAGCTGAACGGCCAGCATGGCTGCTCCGGCCAGCGCGGCAGCGGCTGCCGCGAAGAGCAGCGCCAGGCGGATCGTCTGCCGCCGCGCGCCGAAGGCGGCGAGCGCCATCACAGCGAGCAGCACGGCCTTTATCCCGGCCGCGCGCAGAAAGACGAGGGACGGCAGAAATGTGGCCGCCGCGTAGAGCCCACCGAGCGCTGCCGCAAGCAGGAAGCGTCCGCGCCGGATCGGTGCGCCGGCCAGACGCGCCGCCGAGAGCAGGAGAAAATAGTTGACGGCGCTGTTGAGCGCAAAGGCGGTATCGAGATAGACGGTCATCGGCTGCGACACCTCCTTTTCCGTTGTGCCGATGGACAAAGTATAGCGCAGCGGGGACAAAAAACAGGTCGCAATCCCCGAAGGAATTGCGGCCTGTCGTTCGCCGGATTTCACTTATCTTTGCGGCGGCACGGATTCGCCGCCGCGCAGCACCTGACGGATGTTTTTTTCTGCCTTGCTGCGCGGGAGCATGACCTCATGCCCGCAGCCGAGGCAGCGGAGACGGAAATCCATGCCGGTACGCAGCACCTCCCAGCGTTTTTCGCCGCAGGGGTGTGCTTTTTTCATGACGAGGATATCGTCAACGCGGATATCCATTGCAAAACCTCCAATTTCTCCCCACGGCCCAAACCGCTTCATACGGCATAGACTGGTGCATCGATCTTTGCAGTCAATGCGGAAACGGGGGAATTTTATGAACTGTTATCTGCCGGAAACAATGCGGCGCTGCCCGCCGGGATATGCGCGCGCAGACATTGAGCGGGCGATGCAGGCAGGGACGATTTTGACGGCGCGGGCTGTACGCTGCGATGAAAATCACGATCTGCTTGTCGATCTCGGCTGCGCCGTGGGGCGGATCCCGCGGTTGGAGGCGGCGGAGGGCGTCGCAGACGGAAGCACGCGGGAGATCGCGATTTTGCGCTGCGTGGGGCGGCTGGTCTGTGTGCGCGTGACGGAGATTACGCCGGAGGGCGAAATCCTGCTCTCGCGCCGGCGCGCACAGCAAGAGACAATGGAGCATTTGCTCCGCGAGGCAAGGCCGGGCGACATCCTGCCCGCTGTGGTGACGGGGTGTGCACCCTTCGGGGCGTTCTGCGATGTGGGCTGCGGTGCGGTGGCGCTGCTTGGGACGCGGCAGCTCTGCATTTCACATCTGCGTCATGCGGGCGAACTGCTTGCACCTGGACAGCGTATCTATGCGGCTGTCCGTGCACTCGATCCGGCCCGACGCCGTGTGTTTTTGACGCAGCGGGAGCTGCTTGGAACCTGGGAGGAGAACGCTGCACTGTTTCGCGCGGGGCAGACCGTGACGGGGGTGGTGCGGAGTTTGACGGAGTACGGTGCTTTTGTTGAGCTGACGCCGAATCTCTCCGGGCTGGCCGAGGATGACGGGACGCTGCGCGTGGGAGACCATGTTGCTGTATATATCCGGGCCATTGTGCCGGAGACGCTGAAGATCAAGCTGAGCGTGCTGCACCGCCTCCCGCCGCAGCCGCGCGGAGCGCTGCGGTATTTCCAAACGGGCGGTCACCTCGACCAGTGGCGCTATGGAAATGAACACTTTGCCAAGTGTTATACGATATTTTAGGGGATTACAGGAGCGCCCGTAGGGGCCGATGCCCTCATCGGCCCGTCCTCGCCGCTATTTGCGAAGCAAATGACGGAGAGGTTTGCGTATGCCCCTCTCAGGCGCTGCGCGCCAGCTCCCCCCAGAGGGGGAGCCAAGCCGCTGCGACGGGGACGGGCGGACAGGGTCGTCCGCCCCTACGGGTGCAGAGTGCATTCCGCTGCGGCGGATTATTTTTTGATTTCGTCCCAATAACGTTTGGCGGCCTGTTCGGTCTTGTTGTCGCCGTATTCGTAATAGCGGCGGTCTTTGATTTCGTCGGGGAGATATTGCTGCCGGACCCAGTGGCCGGGGAAGTTGTGCGGATAGAGATAGCCCTGTTCGCGTTCAAAGCCCGCGCCGTCGGCGTGGACGTTTTGCAGCTCGCGCGGGACGGCGCCGGTGATGCCGGCCTTGACGTCGGCGATGGCGGCGTCGATGGCCAGATAGGCCGAGTTGGACTTCGGCGCGGTGGCAAGCAGAAGGACGGCGTTGGCCAGGGGCAGGCGCGCTTCGGGCAGGCCGAGCTGCAAGGCGGAATCGACGCAGGCCTTGACGATCGGGATGGCCTGCGGATAGGCAAGGCCAATATCCTCGCTGGCCGAGCAGAGAATCCGGCGGCAGGCGCCGGGCAGGTCGCCGGTCTCGAGGAAGCGGGCGAGATAATGCACGGCGGCGTCCGGGTCGGAGCCGCGGAGGGATTTCATGAGGGCCGAGAGGTCGTCATAGTGGTCATCGCCCGCGCGGTCGTAGCGCATGGCGGAGGCCTGGGTGAGCTGCGTCGCATCGGCAAGGGTGATGCGCACCATGCCGTCCGGCTGACGCCCGGCGGAGAAGAGCAGCTCGACGGCGTTGGCCGCCTTGCGCAAATCGCCCCCGCAGGCCTGCGCGATGCGCTCGAGCGCGCCTTCCTCGCAGGCGGCGGTGATGCCGTCCCGCTCCTCCAAAAAGCGCACGGCGCGCTTGACACCCTTGAGCGCTTCTTCTGCCGTGATGGGTTTGAATTCAAAAACCGTCGAGCGGGAGAGGATCGCGTTATAGACATAGAAATAGGGATTTTCCGTCGTGGAGGCGATGAGCGTGATCTTGCCGTTTTCGATGTATTCGAGCAGCGTCTGCTGCTGCTTTTTCGAGAAATACTGAATTTCGTCGAGGTAGAGCAGCACGCCGTTCGGGGCCAGGAAGGTGCCGAGCTGGGCATAGATCTCCTTGATGTCGGCGGTGGAGGCCGTGGTGGCATTGAGCTTGCAGAGCTTGCGCTGCGTCTGTTTGGCGATGATGTTGGCAATGGTGGTCTTCCCGGTGCCGGAGGGGCCGTAAAAGATCATGTTCGGGATCTGCCCGGATTCGATGATGCGGCGCAGCAGACCGTTCGGACCCAGAATATGCGTCTGCCCGCAGACATCGTCGAGCGTCTGGGGCCGGATGAGGTCGGCCAGAGGCTGATACATGGCGGTGTGCCTCCTTGTCAGGATTCAGGTTTTTGAGCGAGGACGGTATACCAGTCGAGTTCGCTGCCAGGTGCATAGGGGCGCTGGGCAGGGAACGGGAGGATTTGAAGGTTCTGATAGCCGAGCGAAGAGAGCGTCTGCTCCCAGAGTGCACGGGAAAAGGGGTGATAGTGTTCTTCAAACTTTTCCTTCTGGAAGATATGGTTCTCTCGCTCAAAGGTATAGAGCAGATGAAACAGGACGGAGCCATCCGGCTCATAGTCCCAGACCTGAATGAGATTGATGCGTGTATCGCCGTCAAACAGCGGGTCGTAGAGGTAAAAGCGCGGACGATTTTGCAGGATGTAGTCCCAATTACGTGTGTCGAAACAGAGCCAGCCGCCGGGTGCGACAAGCGCATCCATCTGCCGCAGTGCGCGGGCAACATCGGCGTTTTCCACGTAGCCGAGCGAGCTGCCGCTGCTGACGACAAAATCGAACTGTCGCCCGGCCCAGATGGAAAGCTCGCGGAAATCAGCTTGATGCAGTTCGGCGGCAAGGCCGCGAGAGTCGAGCTTCTGCGCACAGGCAGTAAGCATCGGCTCACTGAGATCGGAGCCGCAGAGGGAGACGTTAAGCTCCAGCGCGGGGAGCGTGACGCTGCCGGAGCCAATGCTGACATCCAACATGGTGTGAACCTGCTTTCCGGCAAAAAGCGTGTGCCAGTGTTCACGGTAGACAGCCTGACGGTCGGGCGTATCGAACAGATCATAGAGCTCAGTTCGGTCATAGATGCTGGCCATGGTGCAGCCTCCTTTCGTGAGCTTCTGTAGTTTCTCTATTATATTGCCTTTTGGTTCTGTTTGCAAGTCGTGCGTGGGTGTGATATACTGTCGAAAAAGGCATGGGAGGCGCGAGGTATGGAGATGCAGGAGCGGGTTGCGGGCGTCATTGCGGCGTTAAAAGAGGAATATCCGGACGCGCTGTGCGCGCTGCAATATAAAAAGGACTATGAGTTGATGATCGCGGTGCGCTTGTCCGCCCAGTGTACGGACGCACGGGTAAACCTGGTGACGCCGGGGCTGTTTACGCGCTTTCCGACGCTGGATGCCTTCGCGGACGCCGACATTGCGGACGTGGAGGAATGCGTGCGCTCATGCGGCTTCTACAAGCACAAGGCGCGGGACATCGTCCTCGCCTGTCAGATGCTGCGGGACGAGTACGGCGGAAAGGTGCCGGACAAGATGGAGGATCTGCTGCGGCTGCCCGGCGTTGGCCGCAAGACGGCCAATCTTCTGCTCGGCGACCTCTACGGTGAGCCGGGAAGCGTTGTCTGCGATACGCACTGCATCCGGATCTGCAATCTGCTTGGCCTGGCCTCCGGCAAGGAGCCGGAGAAGGTGGAGCGTCAGCTGCGGGCAATTCTGCCGCCGGAGGAATCATCTGATTTCTGCCACCGCATTGTGCTCCACGGCCGCGCGGTCTGCGTGGCCAGACGGCCAAACTGCGCCGCCTGCGTGCTGGCACCCTACTGCAAGAGCTTTTCGGGGGAGTAAATCGCAAGAAAATGGAGCGCGACAGCTGTAAAAAACTGTACTTTCTGCATAAAAATTCGTGAAGCATTGTGAAAATGCAGAAAAAGGGATTGACAGATGCAGACGCCGGTGCTATGATGCGTTCAAAATTGAATCGCTTGTATCGCTAATTCGATAGAGGCGCGGGATTCATCAGTACCGTTCGGCAAGGCCAGGCAGCCGCCGGACGCGAAAGGGGAGACCGCCGAAGTGTGGCCGGGGCCTGACCGGTCATGCTGGGTCGGCAGAGAAGATCTGCCGGACTGTCACATTTTTGTGAAGCGCTATCAATGGCTGTTCGGAACCGCCCGTCCCGGGGCGGCTGTTCCGCATATCCCATGAACCGCTTTAACAAAAGCGGTTCATTTTTGTTAGTGTCTGTGATAGGCCGTCCGTCAAGCGTTCTCGCTTGCATCTTTCCCGCCAGACTTCAGAAAAATCCGCGGGAATCCACAAAGGATTCCCTGTGGCTTTTCTTCGCCTGACGAAAAATCTGCGGCGCGAGAATCACATGCCGTCCAGTCTATCCCAGACAGAGAGTTTCCTGTCCGATGCGGGAAAAATCATCGGGAACCAACGTTCAAAAGGAGAACACTATGAGAAGAATGATCGCTTTGCTGCTGGCCGCACTGATGCTTGTTGCGATGACCGCCTGCGGCGCGAAGAACGAAACCGCGGACACTGCAAACACCGAGACCACCAACACCGAGACCGCTGACACCAGCGCTGCCTCCGAATCCACCGAGACGGCGGATGCCGCGATCCCCGGCCTGGAGGACGGCGTGTTTACCGTCGGCATGGAATGCGCCTATGCGCCTTACAACTGGACGCAGATGGATGATTCCAACGGCGCGGTGCCCATTTCGAATGTTCCCGGCGCCTATGCCAACGGCTATGATGTGATGATTGCCAAGAAGATCGCCGAGGCCAACGGCTGGGAGCTCGAGATCGTGTCCAGCGCTTGGGATTCCCTGTGCCCGGCTGTCCAGTCCGGCACGATGGACGCCAATATCGCCGGCCAGTCCATGACCGCCGACCGCATGGCGCAGGTTGATATGGCGGGCCCCTATTACTACGCGACCATCGTCTGCCTGACCACGAAGGACAGCGCTTACGCCTCCGCGGCCTCGATCGCCGACCTTGCCGGCGGCACCTGCACGTCGCAGTCCGGCACCATCTGGTATGATTCCTGCCTGCCGCAGATCGAAAACGCCAACATCCTCGCTCCGGCCGACAGCGCCCCCGCGATGATCATGCAGCTTGAGACCGGCATGGTCGACTTTGTCTGTACCGATATGCCGACGGCGATGGCCGCCGTTGCCAAGAACGACAGCCTCGTCATCCTGAATTTCTCCGGCACGGACGGCGATTTCCAGTTCGCCTCTGAGGAAGAGCGCGCCGAGAACGTCAACATCGGCATCTCCGTCCAGAAGGGCAACACCGCGCTGGCCGAGGCCATTGATTCTGTCCTGTCCACGATGACCGAGGACGACTTCAACGCCCTGATGGATCAGGCGATTTCGATTCAGCCGGAAGTCTAACACTTCAGCGCACCGGGCGGCCTTGCCCGGTGCACATAAAAACGGAAAAGGAGAACTGTCATGGAGAAACTCGCACAGCTCTGTCAGGACGTGGTACAGCTCTGGGACAAGTACCATGTGATGTACCTGAACGGCATCAAGAACACGCTGATCCTTGCGTTGGTCGCGACGGTGATCGGCTGCCTGATCGGCCTCGTCTGCGGCGTTCTGAATACGATCCCGTATACGAAAAACGACCCGTGGCCGAAGCGCTTTCTGCTGAAGCTGCTGCGCGTGATCATCCGCATCTATGTTGAAGTTTTTCGCGGGACGCCGATGGTGCTGCAGGCCGTGTTCGTGTACTACGGTCTGCCGTATTTCACGGACAATGCCGTGAAGTTCACCAGCATGTGGACAGCGGCCATCCTGATCGTCTCGATCAACACCGGCGCGTATATGGCCGAGTCTGTGCGCGGCGGCATCATTTCCATCGACCCCGGCCAGACCGAGGGCGCGAAGGCCATCGGCATGACGCATGTGCAAACGATGACGAGCGTCATCATGCCGCAGGCGCTGCGCAACATCATGCCGCAGATCGGCAACAACTATATCATCAACGTCAAAGATACCTCCGTCATGTTCATCATCAGCTTCACCGAGTTCTTCGCGGCACATCGCTACATCGTCGGCGTGAACAATATGTATTTCCCGTCGGCGGCGATCGAGATGGTGGGGTACCTCACGATGACGCTGCTGGCCTCGCTGCTGCTGCGGTGGGTGGAGAAGCGGATGGATGGCTCCGACAGCTACGACCTCGTCCAGACCGACGCGCTCACGATGTCCGCCGGGACGTATAACCATCCGTCCAAGGGGACGCCGTTTGACGAGCGGAGCAAGGAATACCGCGAAGAGCCGTGGGGATTGGACAATGATGCCCGAGGCCGGAAACAGCAGGAGCTGAAATATGGGCGTGACAGGGGGGACCGCTGATATGGAAAACATTCTCGAAATTCGCCATCTCGGCAAATCCTTCGGCACGCACGAGGTGCTGCGCGACATCGATTTCAACGTGAAAAAGGGCGACGTCATCTCGATCATCGGCGCGTCCGGCTCCGGCAAGTCGACGCTGCTGCGCTGCATCAACCTGCTCGAAACGCCGAGCAGCGGCGAGATCCTCTATCACGGCAAAAATGTCGTGGGACGGGGCGTGAGCGCGCCGGAATACCGGTCGCACGTCGGCATGGTGTTCCAGTCGTTCAACCTGTTCAACAATATGAGCGTGCTGGAAAACTGCATGGTCGGTCAGGTGAAGGTCCTGAAGCGCAAAAAAGAAGAGGCGCGTGAGCAGGCGATGACCTACCTTGAAAAAGTCGGCATGGCGCCGTACATCAACGCCAAACCCCGGCAAATCTCCGGCGGGCAGAAGCAGCGCGTGGCCATTGCCCGCGCACTGGCGATGGATCCGGAGGTGCTGCTCTTCGACGAACCGACGTCCGCGCTTGACCCCGAGATGGTCGGCGAGGTGCTCGCCGTGATGCAGCGGCTGGCGCAGGAGGGGATGACGATGCTCGTCGTGACGCACGAGATGGCCTTCGCGCGTGACGTGAGCCGCCAGGTCGTCTTCATGCACCAGGGGATCATCCGCGAACAGGGGGCGCCCGCCGAGTTTTTCGGCAATCCGCAGAGCGACGAGGCCAAGGATTTCCTTGCACGATTCCGCAAGGAACAATGAACAAAAGCCGCCGAAAGGCGGCTTTTTTGCGCGTATTTTCGAAGGCATGGGAAAATTAAGAAATAAATTTCCGGGAAACGCTTGCCCTGCCCGCCGCAATATAGTATACTGAGTTTGAGCGAAAAACCAAAATCGGCCAAAGGGGCGCCCCTTTGGAACCGGGCGGAAGTCCGGTTCATAGCCTCCTGCGCCGGACGACGAAAGGAGACGAACGATGAGAAGACGAATTTTATGTGCGCTGCTGGCGCTGGTGCTATGTGTGGCGTTGCTGCCGGTCACAGCCGGCGCGGCGAATGAGACTGTGACGTGGCTGGATATCTCAGCGGGTGAGATCAACATCTATCCGGATGGATATAAGGTGGGAAATGCTGAAAAGATCACATACACCGGGAAATACGGCCTTTTCCAGACAAAAAAAGAAGCACATACGGTTTGGTTTGGGACGGGCGGTACCTATGACGTGACGCTTAAGGGACTGCAAGTTACCGGCGAGGGCCTCCAGAACCCTGTAATATGGGTTTCCGGGAACAGCGTTGTAAATCTGACCCTGGATGGAGACAATTTGCTGGACACGCGCGGGCCATATGACGATGCCTGGTCGGCAATTTCAATCGCCCCGGACTGCACGCTGAACATCACCGGCAATGGGACGCTGACCACGATCAGCAGCTACTGGCCCAGTATCGTCACGCATGGGGCGTGCAAGATCAACATTTCCGGTGAAAATACGGTCGTCAAAGCGTATGGTAAGAAATTCGAGAACACAACGCCGTTTGCCATCCGGGAATATGATTATAATGCTGGTTCTGGCGATGCCAATTTGCAGCTTTCCGTCACGGACGGCGCGACGCTGGAGGCCTACGGCGGCATCAGTGCCACAAAACTGAAGCTGGATGATACCGCCACGCTCTGGTCGCAGGCATGGTACGACCAGAATCCGGCGCTGGATTGCGAAACGGTCGAATACCGCAGCGACCGCGGAATCTACATCTATTATTATGTGCCACAGCCGAGCGCCATATCCGTGCTGCACAGCACGGCCGAAAATACGAGCGGTACCGCGTTCAAAGTCCTAAGTGAATTGAATTGGACATCCTGCAACTGGACGCTCCAGGACGGCGTATTGTCCAGCGAGGGAGCGGTGCTGCGGCGGGGTGTTGAGTCTCTGGCGGTCAGTGATACGGAATATGAGGGGAGATTGGGCAGTTGGGCGCTGCTGAACGGCCAGAAGCGAACGATCACGCCGCCTGTGACACCGAAGGATCCGGAGGGAAATCTGCTGCAGAATCTCGTCGGCACCGGCCTGTTCTTCGTGCCGGATGATTTCCCGTTCTACGATGTGGATTCCAACGACTGGTTCTATGAACCTGTCAAGAGCGCATGGCAGAACGACCTCATCGACGGCGTAACGGCGCGGTATTTCAAGCCGGAGCGCAGCCTGACCGTGGCGCAGGCCGTGAAGCTGGCCGCGGCGCTGCACCAGAAGCAGAGCGTCGGTTTTGTGACGTTGCAGAATGGCGGGGCACATTGGTATGATAATTATGTCAACTATGCAGTCGTGAACGGCCTGATTGAAGCGGCCTATCAGAGCAAGAGCGCCGAGGCGATGAACGCGCCGGTCACGCGCGCGGAATTTGTCCACATTCTCTCAAAGACGCTCGTCGGCGCGAAGCAGCTCAACACCGTAAACAGCATCCCGGATGTGAAAGCGGGCGACGCCTGGGCGGATGAAATTTATGCGTTCTATCGGGCGGGGATCCTGACCGGCTCCGACCGACTGGGGACCTTCTATCCCGAAAGCAGCCTGAAGCGCAGCGAGGCCGCAGCCATTCTGGTGCGGCTCTATGACACGGGGGCACGGCAGGTTTTCCGGCTCAATTGAAAATAAAGTGTAAACAGGCGCCCGTCCGCATTGACGGGCGCCTGTTTTTGCGATAGTCTGAGAAAAAAGTACAAAGAATATCCCGGAGGAGGAATGTCAAATGTGTACAGCGGCCAGCTTTTTGGCGGGAGATTTTTATATGGGACGGACGCTCGACTATGAGCGCGGATATGGCGAAGAGGTGGTGCTGACGCCGCGGGGGTTTGCGCTGCCGCTCCGCCACGGCGGGGGCATGGAGACGCACTATGCCATCCTCGGCACGGCCTGCGTGGCGGACGGTTATCCGCTCTACTATGACGCGGTGAATGAGAAGGGCCTCGGGATGGCCGGGCTGAACTTTGTCGGCAATGCGGCCTATGCCGCGGCGCGGGACGGAGCGGAAAACGTGGCGCAGTATGAGTTTTTGCCCTGGCTGCTTGGTCGGTGTGCCAGTCTTGGCGAGGCGCGGGAGGCGCTGCGGCGGGTCAACCTGGTAGGCACGCCCTTCGGGCCGAACTTTCCGGCGGCGCAGCTGCACTGGCTGATCGGGGATCGGAGCGGCTGCATTGTGGTGGAGTCGATGGCGGACGGATTGCATATTTATGACAATCCGGCGGGCGTGCTGACGAATAATCCGCCGTTTCCGGTACAGCTGTTCGGACTGAACCAATATCTGGGCCTGTCGCCGAAGCAGCCGGAAAACCGGTTTTCGGACAAGCTGCCGCTCACGGCGTTCAGCCGCGGTATGGGCGCGCTGGGGCTGCCGGGCGATCTTTCGTCCGCGTCGCGTTTTGCGCGGGTGGCCTTTGTGCGGGCCAATGCGCAAGCGGGCCGGACGGAAGCGGAAAATGTGGGGCAGTTTTTCCACATCCTCGGGAGTGTGGAGCAGCAAAAGGGCTGCTGCGAGGTGCGCGACGGGGAATTTGAGTACACGATCTATACCTCTTGCTGGAACGCGCAGAAGGGCATCTACTACTATACGACCTACGGAAACCGGCAGATTACAGGCGTTGACATGCACCGCGAGAATCTGGACGGTGCGGCGCTTGTCCGTTATCCGATGAGCACGGAAGAGCAGATCGCCATGTGGAATTGAACACGGCGGAAAACGACACCGGCGCCCCGGCTCGCAGATCTTGAATTTCAAAAAGTCCTGAAAACGGGACAAAGATCCGGATTATGAGACTTTTTGACGCATAAAAGCGGCCCGCGCAGTCTGCACGGGCCGCTCAGCGGGGCGAAAAAGGCTTTTCGCCCCGCTGCCGTCCAGGTTTTTGAACTTTAAAAAGTTCA
>USLX01000053.1 GCA_900555665.1 uncultured Eubacteriales bacterium
CGACGCCGAGCGCCATAATAAACGGCACCGTCATCGGCCCGGTCGTCACGCCGCCTGCATCAAACGCGATGGACAGCATCTCCCGGTCCATCACAAAGGCAAGCACAAAAATCAGGACATAAAAGCCCAGCAGCAGCCATTTCAGAGAAATTGCAAACAAAATGCGCACCATGCACAGCGTCAAAAACAGCCCCACGCCCAGCGAGACCGTCGCAATGAGCAGCGTCTTGTCCAGGTTTGGCACATTTGCCGCCAACACCTGCAGATCCGGCTCCGCCACCGTGATGGCCGCGCCGAGCAAAAAGCTCACCGCCAGGATCCTTCCAAGCCTGCGGCTTTTTGTCATCTTGGCGCCAATCAAACTGCCGATGCGCGTCATCGACATCTCCGCGCCCAGGCTGAACAGCCCAATGCCCAGAATCAGCATCGCCGACCCGATCAAAAACGCCAGCATCAGCCCCGGCTCCACCGGCACAATCAGCAAACACAGTGCCAGTACTATGGCCGTCACCGGCAAAACCGACGCAGCCGCCTCGCGGATCTTCTCCAACAGAACTTTCTTGTGCATTTCATCCCCCGTTCCGGTTTCTTTTCCCCCAGTTTACCATATCCCGCATTTTCTGGCAAGTGAAGAAAGCGCGTTTGCGCGTTTGCGCGTTTTCCTGTTTACGCGCGCCGTTTTTTGACGTATGATAGACACAAAAAGGAGGCCGCTGCCATGTACTATGCCAACTACCATACCCATACCTGCTTCTGCGACGGCCGCGATACGCCCGAACAGCTCGTGCGGGAGGCCATCCGCCTCGGCTGTCCGGCCCTCGGCTTCTCCGGCCATTCCTACGCGCCCTACGACGCAGCCTGTATGCCAAAGGAGCGCATTCTCCCCTATCAGGCCGAGATCCGCCGCCTACAAGCAGTTTATTCCGGCCAACTCCGCATCCTGCTCGGCATCGAACAGGACTATTACAGCGGCGAGGCGACTGATGCCTACGAATACGTCATCGGCGCGGTGCATAACCTGCGCCGCGGCAGCGAATACCGCCCGCTCGACCATACGCGCGACCGCCTCATCGCCACAGTAAACGACTGGTTCGGCGGCGACTGGTACGCAATGGTAGAGGAATATTACCGCCTCGTCGGCGAACTCTACGAAAAAACGCACTGCCGCGTCATCGCGCACTTCGACCTGATCGAAAAATTCAACGAAGCCAGAGACCTCTTCGACCGTACGCATCCCCGCTACCGCGCCGCCGCCCTCGGCGCGCTGGAGCGCCTGAAAACCGCGCCGGTTATCTTCGAGATCAACACCGGAGCCATCGCCCGCGGCTGCCGCACCACGCCCTATCCCGATGCCTTCCTCCTCCGCGCGATGCAATCCGCGCACGTCCCCCTCATGCTAAACTCCGACTGTCACGACCGCCGCTTCCTGCTCTGTCAGTTCGAGCGCTTCTCCCCGCTTGTCTCCCCTGCCTCCTTTTCTCCGGAGTTTTTGCTGGATTCGACAGCTTTTGCACCATAAAACATTCAAAAGCTGTATAAAAAACCAGTCGACAACCGCCGCAGGATATGTTAGAATGGATTCAGAATTCAATAGAGCAGTTAACGATAGAGGCGCAGTTATCAAGAGTAACCGCGGTGGAAGAGGCGTTCGCAGCGCCGTTGCCGCCGGTGAAAGGGGTCGCTGCCGAAGTGGGGCCGGCGAAGCTCTGCTGGGCAAACGGAAAACATCCGTTTGACTGTCGCATTTGCGGAGTGCTTGCGGAGTGCTATGGTTTAATTGCGGGTTTCTGCGGCCCGTGGGGCTGTCAGGGCACGCCGGTTTTTCACAGCCAATGCAATGCGCATTGGCTGTTTTTCATCCGTTGACTGCGAATCTGAAAGGAGTTTTTCTCATGACAGTGCATCCCATCTTTCGCGGCGTCGCCACCGCCCTCATCACCCCACTGACCGAGGCTGGCATCGACTATCCCGCCTTCGCCCGCCTCATCGACTGGCAGATCGCCGAGGGTGTCCAGGCCCTCGTCATCGCCGGTACCACCGGTGAGGGCTCCACACTCTCCGACAAAGAGCATCGCGATGCCGTCCGCTTCGCCGTAGAGCATACCGCCGGCCGCGTCCCCATCATCGCCGGTACCGGCTCCAACGACACCGCCTACGCCGTCGACCTCACGAAATACTGCTGCTCCGTCGGCGCCGACGCCATGCTCGTCGTCACACCCTACTATAATAAGGCCACGCAAAACGGCCTCATTCAGATGTACACCAAAATCGCCGACGCCTCGACCAAGCCGCTCATTCTCTACAATGTCCCCTCCCGCACCGGCATCAACATTACCCCCGCAACCTGCGCCGTGCTGGCCGATCACCCGAGGATCTCCGCCATCAAGGAGGCCAGCGGCGACATCTCGCAGATTGTCGAGCTTGCCTCGCTTGTCGAAGGGCGGATGGACATCTACTCCGGCAACGACGACCAGGTTACGCCCATCCTTGCCATGGGCGGCGCGGGCGTCATCTCCGTGCTCTCCAACGTCCTGCCGAAGCAAACCGTCGAGCTTTGCGAGCGGTTCTTCCGGGGCGATCCGGCGGGCAGTGCCCGGCTCCAGTGCCAGCTCCTCCCGCTCATCCATGCCCTCTTCTCCGAGGTCAACCCCATCCCCGTCAAGGCCGCGATGGCGGCCATGGGCTTCTGCGAAGACTATCTCCGCCTCCCGCTCACTCCGATGGAAGACGCACACCGCGCCGTCCTGCTCAAGCATCTGCGCGCGCAGGGCGTGGAATGTTGAGGTGCCGCCATGGATATGATTGTACATGGAGCCACCGGCCGCATGGGCCGGATCCTCTGCGAACTGGCTGACGCGCAGGGGCACACCGTCAGCGCAAAGGTTGCCGCAGACGCGCCGCTGGATGCCGCTGTCTTCTGCCGCTCGCTTTCCGCGCTCCCTGCCGCATCGGTTGCCGCAGCCGACTGTGTAATCGATTTCTCCAACCACGCTGCCACAGCCGATCTTCTGTCCTTCTGCAAGGCAAACCGCCTTCCGGTCGTCATCGCGACCACCGGCCAGACAGAGGCCGAAAAAGTTCTGATTTCCGATGTTTCCAAGGAAATCCCCATCTTTTTCTCCGCCAATATGTCCATTGGAATTGCTGTGCTGGCGGATCTTGCCCGCCGGGCCGCCGCTGCCTTCCCCACGGCCGACATCGAGATCGTCGAAATTCATCACAATCAAAAATTGGATGTTCCGAGTGGAACTGCTCTTTTGCTTGCAAAATCCATTCAAAATGTTCGTAAAAATGCCACTTTGCTGATTGGCCGCCACGAAAACGGCAAACGCACCGCGCAGGAAATCGGCATCCACTCGCTCCGTCTCGGCAACGAAGTTGGTACGCATGAAGTTCTGATTTCTACCGGAAATGAAGTAATTACCCTAAAACATGAAGCAAAAAATCGTGCGCTTTTTGCAGACGGCGCGCTGGCCGCGGCGGCCTGGCTGATTGGCCGCCCCGCCGGTCTTTACTCGATGCAGGACATGATGGTCTAAGGAGGACACGCCATGAACGCGCAGGAAATTATTCAGTATATCGCCACTTCCGAGAAGAAAACTCCGGTTAAGCTCTATGTAAAGTCCAAAAAACAGATTGATTTCGGTTCCGCCAAGGTCTTCGGTGCAGGGGATCAGATCGTCTTTGGTGACTGGAAAGAGCTCGGCCCGATCGTCGATGCCAACCGGGGCGATATCGACGAGCTTGTCATTGAAAACGATTGCCGCAATAGCGCCATCCCCCTGCTCGACCTGAAATCCATCCCCGCCCGCATCGAACCGGGCGCGATTATCCGCGAAAATGTGGAGATTGGGAAGAATGCTGTCGTTATGATGGGGGCAGTCATCAATATCGGCGCCGTCATCGGCGAGGGCACCATGATCGATATGGGTGCCATCCTCGGCGGCCGCGCCACCGTCGGCAAAAACTGCCACATCGGGGCAGGCGCCGTGCTCGCCGGTGTCATCGAGCCCGCCTCCGCCAAACCTGTCATTGTGGAAGACGGCGTGCTCGTCGGGGCCAATGCCGTTGTCATCGAAGGCGTCCATGTGGGGAAAAACGCCGTTGTCGCCGCCGGGGCCATTGTCACCGAGGACGTGCCGGACGGCATGGTCGTCGCGGGCTGCCCCGCGCGCATTATCAAGAAAAAGGACGAAAAAACCACAATGAAGACCGCGCTTGAGGCCGATTTGCGGACAATTTAAGGAGAAACACATGGCAAGAACACTCCCCTTTACCCTTGCGCAGGCTGCGCACTGGCGCGAGGAGCATCCCACGCCGTTTTACGTCTACGACGAGGCCGGAATCCGTGCCTGCGTGACGGATCTTTACAAGGCCTTCTCCTGGAACACCGGCTTCCGGGAATATTTTGCCGTCAAGGCCACACCGACACCGGGGATTTTGCGCCTGCTTGCCTCGCTCGGCTGTGGGGCCGACTGTGCCTCGATCCCCGAGCTCATGCTGGCCGAACGCTCCGGCATCACCGGCCATGAGATTATGTTTTCCTCCAACGAAACGTCGGACGCAGAATACCGGGCGGCCTGCCGTGTGGGCGCGATGATCAATCTCGACGATCTGACGCAGGTCGCAAATCTTGAGCGCGCCGCCGGCATTCCGGAGACAGTCTGCTGCCGCTATAACCCCGGCCAGTTCCAGAACACCAACGAAATCATGGGGCATCAGTACGACTCCAAATTCGGCATGCCCCTGCCGCAGCTCATGCAGGCCCTCGCCCGGCTGAAGGAAAAAGGTGCGAAGCGCTTCGGCGTGCATGCCATGCTCTCGAGCTGCTCGCTCGACGAGGCCTATTACCCGGCACTTGCACGGGAGCTTTTTACGCTCGCACTGCACATCCGCGAAGAGCTTGGCATTACGCTGTCGTTTATCGACCTGTCCGGCGGCATCGGCATCCCCTACCGCCCGGAAGAGCGTGCTGTCGACATTTTCGCCATCGGGGAAGGGGTGCGCCAGGTCTATGACGAGCTGCTGACCCAAAACGGTATTTCGCTCGACATCTATACCGAGATGGGCCGCTATATCACCGCCCCTTACGGACATCTGCTCACAACCGCCATCGGTGAAAAGCACATCTACAAGGAATATGTCGGCGTGGACGCCACGGCCTGCGATCTGATGCGTCCCGCCATGTATGGAGCCTACCATGAGATCACCGTTCTCGGCAAGGAGCGCGCCGTGGCGGACACGGTAGTGGACGTCGTGGGCTCCCTATGCGAAAACAACGACAAATTTGCCGTCAACCGCGCGCTGCCCCGGATCGATCCGGGCGACATTCTGGTGATCTCGGACGCCGGCGCGCACGGCCACTCGATGGGCTATAACTACAACGGCAAACTGCGCTGCGCGGAGTTCCTGCTCCGCCCGGACGGCAGCCTTCGCATGCTGCGCCGTGCCGAAACGCCCGAAGACTATTTTGCCACGCTCGATGTGGATGACGCCTTTACCGGCTCGGAGGGCCTGCTTTGAGCATGAAGGACGCGCTGAACAGCGCAATCTACGGGGCCAGGCGCAGCGCCATCCGCGAATATTCGCGTCTGGCCGCCGAAACACCCGGCTGCGTGGCGCTGACGCTCGGCGAGCCGGATTTCGACACGCCGCAGCCGGTGGAGGCCGCCGTGGACGAGGCCTTCGCCCACCACGAGACGCACTATATCCCGAACAACGGTTCGCCCGCGCTGCGCGAGGCCATCGCCGACTTCGAACGCACGCAAAACGGCATGGACTATACCGCGGACGAAGTCATCGTCACCATTGGGGCCACCGAAGCGCTCTTTGTGGCACTTTTCGGCATTTTAAATCCCGGCGACGAGGTCATCGTGCCGACGCCGGCCTTCGTCCTCTACGAGGAGATCATCGGCCTATGCCGCGGCAGGTTCGTCCCGCTGGACACACGCGCAGATGCCTTTCAAATCGACCCCGACAGGCTGCGCGCGGCCATCACGCCGCATACAAAGGCCATCGTTTTAAACTCTCCGAACAACCCCACCGGCTGCATCTACACCCCCCAGAGTCTTGCAGCCGTCCGCGAGGCCGTGGCGGGCCGGGACATTTTTGTCATCTGCGATGATGTCTACCGCCAGCTCATCTACACCGAGCAATACCACAGCTTCGCCGAATTCCGTGACCTGCGGAAGCAGATCCTGGTCGTTCAGAGCTTTTCCAAGCCCTACGCCATGACCGGCTGGCGCATGGGCTACCTGCTGGCGGACGCGGCAGTCAAGGAGCGGCTTGAGCTGCTGCACCAGTTTATGGTGGTCTCGGCCCCGACGCCGTTTCAGCGCCCGTGCATTGAGGCGCTGCGACAGAGCGTGGAGCCAATGCGCAGCGTCTACCGCAAGCGCCGTGCACTGGTGCTTGCGCGCCTGGAGGCAATGGGCCTGGATATGACGGAACCGCTCGGCGCGTTTTACGTCTTCCCCTCCATTGAGAAATTCGGTCTGCCGTCGGCCGAGTTCTGCCGGCGTATGATCCGCGAAGCAGGCCTTGCCGCAACGCCGGGCGACTGCTTCGGTGCGGACGGCTACATCCGCCTGACATACTGCTACGGCGACGAGGCACTCCAAACCGGGCTTGACCGGCTGGAGCAGTTTATCTCAACATTATAAGAGGCCAACATGGACTATCTGGAACAAGCGCGCAGACACGCGCCGGAATGGGAAATCCTCCGGGAGGCGATCCACCGCCAGCCGGAGCTCGGCAATCAGGAATATCATACGGCCGCGCTGGTCGAGCAGCGGCTGCAATCTTGCGGCATCCGAACCGAGCGTTTACTGGACACCGCCGTTGTCGGCACGCTGGACGGCGCGCTGCCCGGTAAATGCGCGGCGCTGCGCGCCGACCTTGATGCCCTGCCGCTGCAGGAAACCAGCGGCGCGGCCTTCGCCTCTGCCTGCCCCAATATCGCGCATGCCTGCGGGCACGATGTCCACACCGCCGCCGTCCTCGGTGCGGCGGAGCTGCTTGCAGCAAACCGCACGCAGCTTCATGGGCGCGTGAAATTCTTCTTCCAGCCGGATGAAGAGGGCAGCGGCGGCGCGCAGCGGATGATCGCCGCAGGGTGCATGCAGGACGTGGACGCAGTTTTCGGCGCGCATGTCTGCCCCGATCTGCCTTTTGGAACCGTTGGCATCCGCTACGGAAAATTTTATGCGGCCTCCGACACCTTTACCATCCGCATCACAGGCCGCAGCTGCCACGGCGCGCAGCCGGAGTGCGGGATCGACGCGCTGGCCTGTGCGGCCCGGCTCGTCTCGGCGCTGCATGCGCTTGGCAGCCCGGATCCGTTCGTGCTCTCCGTCGGGACGCTGCATGCGGGGACAGCCATCAACGTCATCGCCGGGCAGGCGGAGCTGACCGGCATTCTGCGCACGCTCGGCGCGGAAAACCGCGCCGCGATGAAGCAGGCAATCCGAAAAACGGCCGAGGCGGTGTGCGCGCAGTTTGGCGCAAGCGCCGAAGTCACGCTGCATGAGAGCTACATGGGCGTTGTCAACTCAGAGCGGGAGACCGCGCTGGTGGAGCGCAGCGCAACGGCGCTGCTGGGCGCGGAGCATGTCAAGCTTTTGAACGCGCCGACGATGACCACCGAGGATTTCGGCTATTTTATCGACGCGGCGGCTGGCTCATTCTACCATATCGGCGTCGGCGGCTCCTATCCGCTGCACCATCCATCCTTTCTGCCTCCGGCGGAGGCTGTCCCCCTGGCCGCGGCGCTCCACGCCGCCGTGGTGACCCGCTTCTTACAGGACTGACCTCCTCCCCCCGCAGGCGGACTCCAAACCGAAAAACGCCCGCGTATCCGAATCGGATACGCGGGCGTTTGGTTATTTGCTCAGCGCTCTTCCATTGGAACGTAGGCGCGGTGCTCCACGGCGGCGCGATAGGCCGGGCGCATGATGCGGTTGCCGGTGACAACCTCTTCCATCCGGTGTGCGCACCAGCCCGCAATGCGGGCCGTGGCAAACAGCGGTGTGTAGAGATCCTCCGGAAGATCGAGCATGTTATAGATCAGTCCGGAATAGAGATCGACATTCGCGCACATGGGCATCTTCTGGCGCTTCCTGGCCATGATTTTCTGGATGCCGAGCTCTTCCACACGCTCCATAAGCTCCAGATCCTCCAGTCTGCCCTTCTCTTTGGCCAGGGCAGTTGCGTACTTTTTGATGACAACCGCGCGCGGGTCGGACATGGTATAGACCGCATGGCCCAGGCCGTAGAGCTTGCCGGAACGGTCGCCCGCTTCGCCGTCGAGCAGGCGGTCAAGCATGGCGCCAAGCACTTCATCCGTCGGAGTGTTGCCCACCTCGTCGCGGATGGTGCGGAACATCTGGAGCACTTTTGCATTCGCACCGCCGTGCAGCGGGCCCTTCAGCGAACCGACGGCGCCGGCGATGGCGCTGTAGGTATCCGTGCCGGAGGAAGAAATGGCACGGCAGACGAAGGTGGAGTTGTTGCTGGAGTGCTCGGCGTGGAGAATGAGCATGAGGTCGAGCAGATGCGCCTCCTGCGCGGTATAGCTCTTGTCCGCGCGCGTCATGCGCAGCAAGTTTTCCGCAACCGAAAGCTCCGGCAGCGGGTTGTGCAGATACAGCGACATGCACTCGAAATAATGCCGCTTGGCCATGAGCGCGTTCGCCGCAATCAGCGGGAAGCGGGCGATGAGCTCGATGGACTGTCTCAGGATATTCGCGGGCGAAGTGTCGTCCGCATTCTCATCAAAGGAATAGAGGGCCAGAACGCTCCGTGCGAGCTGGTTCATGATGTTGCGGCTGGGCGCCTTCAGGATCATGTCCTCGGTAAAGGCCGCAGGCATCTGGCGGGCATTGGCGAGAACCTGGTTGAACTGCGACAGCTCTTCCGCCTTCGGAAGGCGGCCGAGGAGGAGCAGATAGGCCACCTCTTCAAAGCCGAACGTCCCGGACTTCTGGTGCGCATCCACAATGTCCTCCACGCTGATACCACGATAGTAGAGCTTGCCGGGCATGGGCTCCCGCTGGCCATCGACCATGTAATAGCCCTGCACGCTGCCGACCTTGCTGATGCCGACGAGCACGCCGGTGCCGTCGTTGTTGCGCAGGCCGCGCTTGATGTCCTGATTCTCATACAGCTCCGCCGGGATGGAATACTCCTGAACCAGATCACAGCTCATTTGCGCGATATACTCCTGAAAACGATCCACCTGCACCTGCATGACGATCCCCTCCTGTCTTGTCGTTGAACCCATTTTAGCGGATGTCTTACAAAAATGCAAGTACTTTTTTTAAAATTTCAAAAATCGGGGATGAGTTTTCCGTTTTCGTGCAACTCTAGCATCAATTTTGCAAGTAAGAAAAAAAATATTTCATTTCGCTTGCGTATTGGCACAAAAACTGTTATACTTTACACCAGAAAAAGAAACTGCAAAGGGCGGCGATGAAATTGAAGCTTTCAAGCACCCCCGCGGTCTGGACCGCGGGACGGCCCGTAGCCGGAACCAGCGGCTGCCGGGAGAAAACCATGGCGTGGAAAATTCTCCATGCACACAGCAAAAGCGCAGATCCCGCGAAGCTGCGCATCACGTTTGACTCTCTCATTTCGCACGACATCACCTACGTCGGCATCATCCAGACGGCCAAGGCCAGCGGCCTGAAGACCTTCCCGGTGCCGTATGTGATGACAAACTGCCACAACAGTCTCTGCGCCGTGGGCGGAACGATCAACGAGGATGACCACATCTTCGGCCTGTCTGCCGCGAAGAAATACGGCGGCATCTATGTCCCGGCCAATCAGGCGGTCATCCACCAGTATGCGCGCGAAATGATGACCGGCTGCGGCCGGATGATCCTCGGCTCCGACAGCCACACGCGCTACGGCGCGCTCGGCACGATGGGCGTCGGCGAGGGCGGCCCGGAGATCGTCAAGCAGCTGCTCTCGAACACCTATGATGTCGCCATGCCGGACGTTGTCCTCGTCTACCTGACGGGCAAGCCTGCCCGCGGCGTCGGCCCGCAGGACGTGGCCATCGCGCTGTGCGGCGCAGTCTACGACTCCGGCTTTGTGAAAAATAAGGTGCTGGAGTTCGCCGGCCCCGGCGTCGCCAGCCTCCCGATGGATTACCGCATCGGCATCGACGTCATGACCACCGAGACGGCCTGCCTCTCCTCCATCTGGCAGACGGATGAGAAGGTCGAGGAATATCTCGCCGTCCATGGCCGCCCGGAGACCTATCAGAAGCTCGAGCCCGAAGAGGGCGCGCTCTATGACAGCGTCATCGAGATCGACCTCTCGAAGATTGAGCCGATGGTCGCCATGCCGTTCCATCCCTCCCGCGCGTTTACGGTGCGCGATGTGCAGGCGAACGGCGCGGACATTCTCCGCCAGACCGAGCTGCTCGCGCACGAACAATTCGGCGGCAAAGTCGAGCTGCATCTCACCGACAAACTGAAAAATGGAAAGCTCCTCGTCGATCAGGGTGTCATTGCAGGCTGCTCCGGCGGCATGTATGACAACATCGCCGAAGCCGCGGCCATCCTGGCCGGGCAGAGCGTCGGAGACGGCTATTTCTCCCTCTCGATCTATCCGCCCTCGATCCCCGTCAATCTGGAGCTGATGAAAAACGGCATCCAGCAAACGCTGCTCGAAGCGGGCGCACTCTTCAAGCCCTGCTTCTGCGGCCCGTGCTTCGGTGCGGGCGACGTGCCGGGCAACGACGCGCTCTCCATCCGGCATACGACGCGCAACTTCCCGAACCGCGAAGGTTCCAAGCCTGCGAACGGCCAGCTTGCCGGTGTTATGCTGATGGACGCACGCTCCATCGCGGCCACGGCACGCAATCACGGCGTCCTGACCGCGGCGACCGACATCGACTATACCGTCCCCGCTCCGCACACTGAGGCCTTCGACGGCAGCGTCTATCAAAAGCGCTGCTACTTCGGCTTCGGCAAGGCCGACCCAAGCGCAGCGCTGCGCCTCGGCCCGAACATCACAGAGTGGCCCAAGATCCCGGCCCTGCCGGAAAACCTGCTCATGGAGCTGGCCTGCGTGATCCACGACCCTGTCACCACGACGGACGAGCTCATTCCCTCCGGCGAAACCTCGTCCTACCGGTCAAACCCGCTCAAGCTCGCAACCTTCGCTCTCTCCCGGCGTGACCCGGCCTACGTCGGCCGCGCGAACGCCATTGCCGCACGCGACGCTGTGCGCAAAGACGGCATGCTGGACGCGGAGACGCTTGCCCAGATCGAGAGCTGTGGCGGCACGGTGGAGAACACCGGTATCGGCTCGGTCATTTTTGCGAACAAGCCCGGCGACGGCTCGGCGCGTGAACAGGCCGCCAGCTGCCAGAGAGTCCTCGGCGGGTGCGCAAACATCTGCTATGAATACGCTACCAAGCGCTACCGTTCCAACTGCATCAACTGGGGCATGCTGCCGTTCCACATTGGCGCCGATGTGCAGTTTGACTACGAGCCGGGCGACCGTATCTTTGTCCCGCAGGTTCGCGCCGCCGTTGAAGCGGACGCAAAGGACGTTCCGGCGACCGTGATCCGCAAAGATGGCACGAAACTGCCCCTTCTGCTCCACCTGCCGGAGCTGACCGCCGACGAGCGCCAGATTTTGCTCGACGGCTGCCTGATGAACTATTATGCCGCAAACCACGCAAGGGAGAACGCCTGAATGGAAAAGATCAAAATGACAAACCCCGTCGTCGAAATGGACGGCGACGAAATGACCCGCATTCTGTGGCAGCAGATCAAGGACGAGCTGCTGACGCCGTTTGTGGCGCTGAACACCGAATACTATGACCTCGGCCTCCCGAACCGGGACGCCACATGCGATCAGGTCACGGTTGACGCCGGCAACGCCATCAAGCGTCACCACGTCGGCGTCAAATGCGCCACGATCACGCCGAACAAGCAGCGCGTGGAGGAATACAAGCTCCACGAGATGTGGAAGAGCCCGAACGGCACCATCCGCGCAATCCTGGATGGCACGGTCTTCCGCGCGCCGATTCTGACCGGCATGATTCAGCCGTACGTCAGCAACTGGAAAAAGCCGATCACCATCGCACGTCACGCCTATGGCGACCTCTACAAGGGCACGGAGTACCGCGTCCCCGGCCCCGGCACGGCGACGCTCTCGTTCAAGGGGAACGACGGGACGGAGTTCTCGCAGACCGTCTACGACTTCGAGTGCCCCGGCGTGCTGCAGGGCATCTACAACAAGGATTCTTCCATTGAAGCGTTTGCACACTCCTGCTTCAACTATGCCCTGGCGACGCAGCAGGATCTCTGGTTCTCCGCAAAGGATACGATCTCGAAGCAGTACGATCAGACGTTCAAGCTCATCTTCCAGCGCATCTATGATGAGGAATACAAGGACAAGTTTGAGGCCGCCGGGATCACCTATTTCTACACCCTCATTGACGACGCGGTCGCGCGCGTGATGCGCTCGGAGGGTGGCTTCATCTGGGCCTGCAAGAATTATGACGGTGACGTCATGAGCGATATGGTCTCCGCCGCGTTCGGAAGTCTCGCCATGATGACGAGCGTGCTCGTCTCGCCGGACGGCAACTTTGAATACGAGGCCGCACACGGCACCATCACGCGCCACTATTATCGCTACCTCAAGGGCGAGCAGACGTCCTCGAACCCCATTGCGACCATCTTCGCCTGGACAGGCGCGCTCGCCAAGCGCGGCGAGCTGGACGGCAACGCGGCGCTGACGGCGTTTGCAAAGAAGCTGGAAAATGCCTGCCTCGACACCGTCCGCGCGGGCACCATGACGGGCGACCTTGCCTCCCTCTGCGGCCGCACCGGCGTCACAAGTCTGGAATTCCTCAAGGCGGTCCGCGCCACCCTCGAAGCCAGCCTTTGATGATTTCAAAAACAGCGGATCGGCTCCCCTTGATTGCAGCAAGGGGAGCTGGCGCGGCTTGCCGCGACTGAGGGGATTAATACTATTTTCTGATTAAATTCTTTCATCAGAAAGGTTCCGCCTTTGGCGTA
>USLX01000054.1 GCA_900555665.1 uncultured Eubacteriales bacterium
CAACTTCACCGACATGATCGCCGACGAGACGATCTGCACCGACTGCGACGCGCTGTATGAATTCCTGCAGGAAAAGAATCATCCGGTACTTGCACTTGAGCCGCTGATGTAATATAATCATTCCATCGGCACTGTGATAGCATTTCTGTCCTCCGGCGGCCAGCGGGCTTCCCATCCCGCAAGCATCCACCAATACGCCGCCGCGCGCAGAACGTGAGATCAAGGGGGAGGGCTTATGCCCTCCCCTTTTTTGCACATCTGTTTGCAAGGTGCGGACAAAAATGTAAAAATGTCCGCGAAAGTCTCTGCATGTACGGACGGACAGCGTCCGCAGACGCAAGGACTTTGCATCACGAAAATGAACCACACCGAAAGGAGAATCCCATCCGATGTATCAGGTTACCTTCCAATTTGAAAACGGCGACAAGCCGGTTGTCTTCTCGGCGTCGCCGAATATGACGCTGCTCGAGGCCGCGCGGAGCGCGAACGTTGCAATCGACGCGCCCTGTTCCGGCAACGGCTCCTGCGGCAAGTGCCGCGTGAAGATCGTGAGCGGCGAGGTGGAAAGTTATCCGTCGAGCCACATCTCTGAGGAAGAATACGCCGCGGGCTGGCGGCTGAGCTGCGCGAGCAAGGTGATTGCCGACGTGACCGTCGAGGTGCCGGACATCGCCTCGGCCTACCAGAGCCGGATGAAGACCGCCGACCTCTCGACCGGCAAGGAGGTTGCAATTTTTGAAAAGCTGCAGGCTGACCTGCAGGCGGCCGGGATCGACTTTACGAATGACTCCTTTGTGCAGTTCCGTCTGACGCTGGACGAGCCGACATTGGACGACACCATGCCGGATACCGAGCGGCTGACGCGCGCCGTTGAGGCTGAGAGCGGCTGCGGGCAGGTGAAGCTGAGCTATCATGTGGTCAAAAAGCTGGCAAAGACCATCCGTGAGGCGAACTTCCAGGTGACAGTCTCCGCCGTCCGGCAGGGCGAGGGGCTTCTGGTTGTCGATGTGACGGAAAAGGCGGATGCGCCCATCTACGGCTGCGCGATTGACATTGGTACGACCACCGTCACCGGCGTCCTGATGGACATGGCCAGCGGTAAGCTCGTCGCAAAGGCCTCCGCCGGCAACGGCCAGATCCGCTACGGCGCGGACGTCATCAACCGCATCATCGAGCAGGGCAAGCCCGGCGGCGTGAAGCGGCTGCAGGACGCGATTTTGAAGGAGACGCTGCGCCCGATGGTGGGCCTGATGTGCAAGACCGCCGGCATCACGGCCGACCGCATCTTCCGCGTCGCCATTGCCAGCAACACGACGATGAACCATCTGCTCCTCGGCGTGGACGCGAACCCCGTCCGCATGGAGCCGTATATCCCGACGTTCTTCCAGTGGCGCGGCCTAGTCGCCAAGGATCTCTCCTTCCCCGCGAACCCGGACGCCGAGGTGCTCATCTCCCCGAACATCGGCTCCTATGTCGGCGGCGACATCACCGCGGGCGCGCTGACAAGCCTGATCTGGGACAAGGACGAATTTTCGCTGTTCATCGACCTCGGCACGAACGGCGAGCTGGTCTTCGGCAACCGTGACTTTATGATGTCCTGCGCCTGCTCGGCAGGCCCGGCCTTTGAGGGCGGCGACATCTCCTGCGGCATGCGCGCGACCGACGGCGCAGTCGAGGCCGTGGTCATCGATAAGGACACCATGGAACCGACGCTCAGGATCGTCGGCGACGCCGGGCAGAAGCCGGTCGGCATCTGCGGTTCCGGCATCATTGACGTGATTGCGGAGCTCTACCGCACGTCGATCATCTCGGCCAAGGGCCAGTTCGTCCGCGAGGGTGCGCGCGTGGCGCACGACGAGCACGGCATGGGCCGCTATATCCTCGCCACGAAGGACGAGAGCGAGACGGGCCGTGAAATTTCCATCACCGAGGTCGATATCGACTCGTTCATCCGCGCCAAGGCCGCCATCTTCTCCGCCATCAACATCATGCTCTCCTCGCTCGACATGGACGTCAGCGTGCTCGAGCATGTCTATGTCGCGGGCGGCATCGGCTCCGGCATCAACATGGAAAATGCGGTACGCATTGGGATGTTCCCGGACGTCGACCGGAGCCTGTTCGAATACATCGGCAACTCGTCCCTTGCGGGTGCGTATGCGATGGCCCGGTCGGACTGCGCCGTCGACAAGGTAGACGAGCTGGCGTCCAACATGACCTATATGGAGCTTTCCACCAACCCGCGCTATATGGATGAGTTCGTCGCGGCCTGCTTCCTCCCGCACACCAACCGCGAGCTGTTCCCGTCCAGCGTACAGGAGTAAGCTATGCAGGTACAGAACAACAAGGAAGAAGTGCCGTTTGCGCACTATGAAGAACAATTCCGCGCCATCGATCCGGAGGCGGCTGCGAAGCGCTGCGGCGTGCCGTTTGCGGACGGGAAATTTTCCGTCTGCCTGCTCGGCGTGACCTATCAGATCGCCTGGCCGGACTATGCCATCACTGCGGACAAGGATGGGGCTTTCGGCCTTGCCAGTCTCCCCTGCCAGACATTTTTGCTGCGCTTCTTACTGGAAGGCCGGCAGGCAGAGCCCTCAAGTCAGTTCAAAACCTTCCGCGAGATGCCCTGGGGAGAGATGTACATCCAGCCCTATACGGGCCGCGTTTTGACCCGCGCGGCATTCACCTTCGGCACGAAGGTAGAAAAATTCGCCGCGGCCTGCGAGAAGATGGGCGCCATCCGCCTCCCACACGGCGACGCCGGCTATCAGTTCGATTTTCTCGGCGGATATCGGATGCAGATTATGGTCTATGCCGGGGATGACGAATTCCCGCCGAGCGCTCAGGTGCTCTATTCTGACAATTTTGAGACCGGCTTTGCCGCCGAAGACCGTGTTGTGGCGGGGGATTTGCTCATCACGGCGATCAAAAAAGAATTATAAAGAGGAAGGCAATTATGGAATTTATCTATCGTGGCCTGAAGGCCAAGCTGGAGCATGTGGAAGTGACGGAAAAAGAGCTCGATGCCCGCCTGCTTCAGATGCAGCAGCAAAATCCGTGCGTTCACGTCGTGACCGACCGCGCGGCCAAAAACGGCGATGAGCTGGTGCTCGATTATGCGGGCTACTGCGGCGGCGTCCAGTTCCCGGGCGGCACGGCGGAGAATCAGGCCCTGACGCTCGGCAGCGGAACCTTTATCCCCGGCTTTGAAGAGCAGCTGGTGGGCAGCCGCCCCGGTGACGAAGTGCGTGTCCATGTGACGTTCCCGGCACAGTATCACGCGCCGGAGCTGGCCGGCAAGGAGGCCGAGTTTGTCTGCAAAATCCACGAAATCCGGGAAAAGGGCGAGTATGCCTCGCAGGACGAGTTTGCAAAGGCCGTCGGCTGCAAGGATTACGAGGATCTCCGTGCGCAGGTTCGCGAAAATCTGCGCCGATACTATGACCAGCGCGCCGAGATGGAGCTGCAGGATAAGCTGATGCGGCAGGCTGCTGCGACGATCGACTTCGTCCCCACCGAGACGGAGCTGAATGAGGCGGTTGACCAGCAGATCAAGACGCTTGAGGCCCAGCTGGCCCAGCGCGGGCTGCGGCTGGAGGATTATTGCAAATTCACCGGCGCCACGCCGGAATCGCTGCGCGAAGACGCCCGCGGCGACGCCGAGCAGGCCCTGCGCGTGCAGAAGGCCGTTGACCGGATTGTCATTCTGGAGGGCCTTCGCGCCAGCCAGGCCGATCTGGACGACGCCATGCAGGTCATCGCCCGGGAAAACGGTCTTTCGCTCGACCAGCTCAAGGGCTATTGCGACGACAACTTCACCAAGGCCGTTGAAAACAGCGTCCTCACCACCAAGGCATACGCGCTTGTGCGCGCACTGGCCAATGTGACGCAGGTTACCGTCGGCGGCCAGAACTAAAGTTTCTTGGAAAATCATGCAAAAAGGCAGCCCTTTCGGGCTGCCTTTTTGCGATATTGCACAAAAACGTTGTTTCACTCTACAATTTCTGATACCCTGGTATATCAATAATGTAAGAAAATGAAGGAAATTCATATTTCGGTATTGACTTATCGAAAGATAGATGGTAAACTGTGCCTGTAACCGATAAAAGATTATCGATTGGGCGCCGAGGTACGTGAATTTTGGAAGCGCGGCGTCAAAAAAATTTTGCCTCCGGGGATGTTAAGGCCCCTGAGGATTCCTTAAGGAGGAAACACAATGGCAATCGAATTCAAAGACGGCAAGTATGTACATGAGGACGGCCACGTCACGCTGGACCCGACCGTGTACAAGGACTGGCAGATCGCTGAGGAAGCAGAAAAGGCGCTGCCTTCCGTGGATTATTTCCGCGAGAAGCTTGGCCTGCTCCCGGAGGAGATCATCCCCTACGGCAAGACCCCGAAGATTGACTTTATCAAGGTCATGAACCGCCTGAAGGATAAGCCCGACGGCAAGTTCATCGAGGTCACTGCGATCACCCCGACTCCCTTCGGCGAAGGCAAGTCCACCGTTTCCCTCGGCCTGATCGAAGGCCTCGGCAAGCTCGGCAAGAATGTCGGCGGCGCCCTGCGTCAGCCCTCCGGCGGCCCGACGATGAACGTCAAGGGCACTGCGGCCGGCGGCGGCAACGCCCTGCTCATGCCAATGACCGAGTTCTCCCTTGGTCTGACCGGTGATATCAACGACATCATGAACGCCCACAACCTCGCCATGGTCGCGCTGACTGCCCGTATGCAGCACGAGCGCAACAACAACGACGAGTGGCTGGCCAAGAAGGGCCTGAAGCGCCTCGACATCGACCCGAAGCGCGTTGAGATGGGCTGGGTCATCGACTTCTGCGCGCAGTCCATGCGCAACATCATCATCGGCCTCGGCGGCCGTCTGGACGGCTTCCTGATGGAGTCCAAGTTCGGCATCGCCGTCGGCTCCGAGCTGATGGCCATTCTCGCCGTCGCCCGCGATCTGAAGGATCTGCGTGAGCGCATCGGCAAGATCGTTGTCGCCTACTCCAAGAGCGGCGAGCCCGTCACCTGCGAGGATCTCGAGGTTGCCGGCGCCATGACCGCCTGGATGCGCAACACCATCAACCCCACCATGTGCTACACCGTCGAGCATCAGCCGGTCCTCATCCATGCCGGCCCGTTCGCCAACATTGCCATCGGCCAGTCCTCTGTCATCGCTGACCGTCTGGCCCTCAAGCTGTTCGATTACCATGTCACCGAGTCCGGCTTCGCTGCCGACATCGGCTTTGAGAAGTTCTGGAACGTCAAGACCCGCCTGTCCGGCCTGACCCCGAACGTCTCCGTCCTGGTTGCAACCGTCCGCGCGCTCAAGATGCACGGCGGCGGCCCGAAGGTCACCCCGGGCGCCCCGCTCGCCAAGGAGTACACCGAGGAGAACCTCGAACTTCTGGAAAAGGGCACCTGCAACCTGTTCCACCATGTCAACACCATCAAGAAGTCCGGCATCAACCCGGTCGTCTGCATCAACCGCTTCTACACCGATACCGACGCGGAAATCGCGCTTCTCAAGAAGCTCTGCGCCGAGCACGGCGTCCGCTGCGCCGAGTCCAACCACTGGCGCTTCGGCGGCGAAGGCGCGATCGAGCTGGCCAAGACCGTTGTCGAGGCTTGCGAGGATCCCGTCAACGTCAAGTTCCTGTATGAACTCGATATGCCGCTGCGTCAGCGCGTCGAGCTCATCGCGAAGGAAGTCTACGGCGCAGACGGCGTCGAGTGGGCACCGCTGGCTGTCCAGAAGGCTGAGCGCTTCGAGTCTGACCCGAAGTACAAGGATTACTGCACGATGATGGTCAAGACCCATCTGTCCCTGTCCGACGATCCCACCAAGAAGGGCGCACCGAAGGGCTGGACGCTGAAGGTTCGCGATATTCTCGAATACGGCGGCGCAAAGTTCCTCTGCCCGATGGCTGGCACCATTTCCATGATGCCCGGCACGGCTGCCAACCCCGCCTATCGCCGCGTCGATGTCGACACCGAGACCGGCAAGGTTTCCGGCCTTTTCTAAGAGAGAACCGAGCTACATACGCAAACCCAACCGGGAGGCGGCGGATATCCGCCGCCTCTCTTTACGAATAAGGAGAAACATCCATGGATATGACGACAAAATCCTGCCGTGAGTTTGTCACGGTTCTGGCTTCCAACGAGCCTGCCCCCGGCGGCGGCGGTGCGTCCGCGCTGGTGGCTGCGCTTGGAACGGCGCTCGGCAATATGGTGGGCTCGCTCACCGTCGGCAAGAAGAAATATGCCGATGTCGAAGAAGAGATCAAAGCGCTCATGAAGGAGTGCGACGACCTTCAGACCCAGCTTCTCGATCAGGTCCCCGCCGACGCGGAGGGCTTTGTGCCGCTGGCGAAGGCCTATGGCATTCCCAAGGACGATCCCAGCCGCCCGGAGATCATGGAGAAGGCGACCATCACAGCCTGCCAGGTCCCGATGCACATCATGGAGCTGTGCTGCAAGTCTTTAGACGCAATCAAGATCTTTGCCGACAAGGGCTCTCGTCTCGCGGTTTCCGACGCGGGCTGCGGCGCTGTGATCGTGAAGTCTGCGCTGCAGGCGGCTTCCTTAAACGTCTTCATCAACACCAAGACGCTCGCCAACCGCGAAGTCGCGGAGGAAATGAACGCGAAGTGCCTCGGCATGCTCGACACCTACGGCAAGCTGGCCGATGAAATTTTTGAGACCGTGAAGGCCGGATTCTTTAAATAAGGAAGGAAGAACAAAACAATGGCGAAATTACTGCTTGGTAAAGAAGTTACCGCTGCGATGAACGAAAAGCTTCAGGCGCGCGTTGCGGCGCTGAAGGAAAAGGGCGTTTCCCCGAAGCTGGCCATCGTCCGCTGCGGCGAGAACCCCTCCGACCTGTCCTATGAAAAGGGCGCAACGGCTCGTGCCGAGCTCATCGGCGTGGAGGTCCAGAAGTTCGTTCTGCCCGAGGACGTTTCGAAGGAAGACCTGATCGCGCAGATCGAGGCGATCAACGCCGATAGCTCCATCCATGGCTGCCTGATGTTCCGTCCGCTTCCCAAGCACCTCAAGGCCGACCAGGACGAGATCTGCAATCATCTGGCCGCTGCGAAGGACGTCGACTGCATGACCGACCTCTCGAACGCGGGCGTCTTCACCGGCAAGAAGCTCGGCTTTGCCCCCTGCACGCCGCAGGCCTGCATGGAAATTCTCGATTACTACGGCATCGACTGCAAGGGCAAGAACGCCGTCGTCATCGGCCGCTCGCTCGTCGTCGGCAAGCCCGCCGCGATGATGCTCATGGCCAAAAACGCGACCGTCACCGTCTGCCACACCAAGACCGTGGACGTGGCCGGTATCGCGCGCAAGGCGGACATTCTCGTCTCCGCAGCGGGCGTTCTCAATAGCCTCACAAAGGACTATGTCTCGGAAAACCAGATCGTCATCGACGTCTCCATCAACTGGGACCCCGAGAAGGTCAATGCCAAGGGAGGAAAGGGCGCCATTGCGGGCGACGCGGTCTTCTCCGAGGTCGAACCGATCGTCGGCGCGATCACCCCGGTTCCCGGCGGCGTGGGTTCCGTCACAACGTCCGTTCTGATCGGTCATGTGGTCGAAGCTGCCGAGCGTACGCTGTAAGATCAAGATAGCGTTTCTGCCGCCGGACGTCTTTTCCGGCGGCAGTATTTCTCAAAGAGAGGGAATGATTGCATGAAAGAAAAGTTTAAGCTGCCGGAGCAGGCGATCCGCCTCTGGTTCTGGCTGTTTGCCGCACTGTGCCTGATTGCGGCAGTGCTCATGCCGGACCATGGGCAGATGGTCGAGGGAATGCTGCGGCTTTGCACGCTGCCGTATCAGTCGGCCAACAGCTATTTTGACGCGTCGGGCGGCGGCTTTGCCGGGACGTTCCTGAACACGGCAGTTGTCTGCGCCATCTGTGCAGCCATTTATTCGCTTCCCGGCAGCAAGCCGGACGGCGTTTCGGTGCTGGCGTATTTCTTGACGGCGGGCTTCTGCTTCTGGGGCATTACGGTGCTGAACATCTGGTTCTGCTTTGCGGGCGTGCTGCTGGCCTGCCTTGTGCGGAAGGTGAACCCCTGCACGCAGGGAAACGTTTTCCTGTTTTCCACCGGCATTGCGCCCTTGATGACGGACCTTCTCGTCCGCTATCCGGGCGCGGAGGCGCATGGCGTGACGTTTTTCGGCGCGGCTTTGACGCTCACGGTCTGCTTTGCCATTGGCCTTGTTTTGCCGGCAGGGCTGACGCACAGCCCGAAGGTACACAAGGGGTATGACCTCTACTCCGCTGCGGTTCCGATGGGACTTCTGGCCTTTTTCCTGCGCGCGGTGCTCTATCGGGTGCTGGGCGGAACGCTTCCGGACGGCGCAGGTGTCGGCGCGGGCGACGGGAACTGGACGGTCGCGAACCTGTTCTGCTTTGCGGCCTTCGCGCTGGCGCTGGTGCTGGGACTGCTGCTCGGCGGCAGCTTCAAGCAGTACGGCGCGCTTTTGAAGGATACGGGCGTTGGCGCGGATTACGGCACAAAATACGGCGCGGGCACGGCGATTCTGAACTTTGCCGTCTACGGCCTTTTTATTGTGCTGTACTATAATCTGATTGGTGCAAAATGGAACGCGGCGACGCTTGGGTGCGTGCTGTGCATGGTCTGCTGCTGCTTCAAGGGAAGCCATCCGGCAAACGTCTGGCCAATCATGGTCGGCTATGTCGCGGCGTCGTTTTTGACGAAGGCGCTCTGCGGGGCGCTCGGGACGGACTTTACGACCGCCATCAACGCGCAGGCGATCGTCATCGGTCTGTGCTTTGCAAACGGCCTGAGCCCGGTCGCGGGAAATTACGGCTGGCTTGCCGGGATCGTGTTTGCCATGCTCCACTACGGCCTTGTCACAAGCGTACCGTTCACCCACGGCGGGTTCCTGCTGTATAACGGCGGCTTTACGGCAGGCCTGATCTGCACGCTGTTCATCCCTGTGATGGAAGTCTTTTTCCGCACAAAGCAGGAAAAAAGCGAGTTGAAGGCCCAGAAGTAACCGGGAGAAAGCAGGCATTACAAAAGGAGGCTGTCCCATGCACTACTGCGATAATTGTCATCTGGTCTGCGAAGGGCCAGTGTGCCCCTATTGCGGCAAAGCGCACCTGCGCGCGCCGGAAAACAGCGACTACTGCTATCTTGCGACGATGGTCTCCCCATGGGGTGAGGCAATGCAGGAGCTTTTGACGGACGCGCGGATCCCGTGCCTCACCCGGCAGGCCAGAAGCGTTCTGTATTCTGTGGCGTTTGGTCAGACGCACGCGGAGCTCGAGCTTTTTGTGCCGTTTGCGCATCTCGAGCAGGCGGCGAGCTTGCAAAAAAGCCTTCTGACAAGCGAACTGACCGAGCAGGACACCCCGGAAAACCCCCAATAACAGCCATCGCGCCGCAGCCCGGACATGGACTGCGGCGCGATTTTCAGTTAGGAGGATAAAAAAATTGCTTTGGAAAAAGGTTTGCGGCTCAGTCGGCGAAGAGAGGCGTGGAGAGATAGCGGTCGCCGGTGTCGGGCAGCAGAACGACGATGGTTTTGCCCGCATTTTCCGGACGCTTGGCAAGCTCGATGGCGGCCCAGATGGCAGCGCCGGAGGAAATGCCGACGAGAACGCCCTCGCGGTGGCCAAACTCCTTGCCGGTCTTGAACGCGTCGTCGTTGTCGACGGCGATGATCTCGTCGTAGACCTTCGTATCGAGCACCTCGGGGACAAAGCCCGCGCCGATGCCCTGGATCTTGTGAGGCCCTGCCACGCCTGTGGACAGAACCGCCGATGTCTTGGGCTCCACGGCCACGACCTTCACGTTCGGATTCTTGGATTTCAGGAATTTTCCCGTGCCGGTAATGGTACCGCCGGTGCCGACGCCTGCGACGAAAATATCGACCTTGCCGTCAGTGTCGGCCCAGATCTCGGGGCCGGTCGTCTCAAAATGCGCCTTGGGGTTCGCGGGGTTCACAAACTGGCCGGGGACAAAGCTGTTCGGAATTTCCTTTGCAAGCTCGTCTGCCTTCGCGATCGCGCCCTTCATGCCCTTTGCGCCCTCGGTAAGCACCAGCTCCGCGCCGTAGGCCTTCATCAGCTGGCGGCGCTCGACGGACATGGTCTCGGGCATGACGATAATAATGCGGTATCCGCGCGCGGCAGCGACGGAGGCAAGACCGATGCCCGTGTTGCCGGAGGTCGGCTCAATGATGACCGAGCCCTTCTTCAGAAGGCCCCTCTGCTCTGCGTCGTCAATCATCGCCTTGGCGATGCGGTCTTTGACCGAGCCCGCGGGATTGAGGTATTCAAGCTTGGCGAGGATGGCGGCCTTGAGACCATAGGCCTCTTCCAGATGTGTGAGCTCCAGCAGAGGGGTGTTGCCAATGAGCTGATCGGCGGAAGTATAAATGTTCGACATATCAAAAATCTCCTTTAAGACAAATATTCAAATTTCAGATTGTTTTTTTCGGAACCTTCGTTTCCAGCCAGCGGCGACATCGCGCGTACTGGGCGGCGGGGAAAAGAAGCTTTGTCATGCAGCATCCCGGCCTTCTGGTATTTATACCACCTACTTGGTAGGTTGGTATAGTTATAGCACGGCGCGCGCCATCTGTCAAGCAAATTCTGAAATTTTTTCCTGCCTTCTATTTGGGGGCCTGGCCGCCGGGCGCAAAAAAGTACCCGCCTTGCGAGAAATATCGCAGAGCGGGCGCTTGCATTTTTGCACAATGTATCAAAAAAGTTCGTAGGGACGGACGCCTCTGTCCGCCCGCAGAAAATCCGGTTTTTTCGAAAATCTACGGAGAATTCGTAACTTCCAAAAGGCGGAAAGCCGCGTCCGCCCCTACGGTTCTTTTGAAGTTTTCCGGGAGGTTCGTAGGGGTCGATGCCCACATCGACCCGGCAGAATGCACCTGTTTTTTCGAAAAGCTCCGGCGAATTCGTTGGTGCCCAGTGGGGCGATGTGGGCATCGCCCCCTACGCAAATTTGGGGGATTTTCGTGTATCCCGTAGGTAAGCCTAAAAATCAGCCGGCAGGCTCCGGGGTTAAGCGTTCTGCAAGTGTCCTCATGCTCTTTGCGAACGCGTCGGGATCGAGGCCTGCGTATTGCACGACGGCGCAGCGTTCTGCATCTACGGGGGCTTCGCGCAGGTAAAACTCCGACAGAAGCGGCGCGGACAGTCCCACCTCCCGGAGCTTTTCCGCAAGAACCGCTCCACGCTCTTTCGTGTGGAACGCCAGCAGGAAATGAAGTCCCGCGACGGCCTGCTTTGCCTCGCAGAGCACAGCCAGCTCCGGCTGCGAGAGAATGTCCAAAAGTGCCTGGAGTCTTGCCTTATAGTGCTTTCTCATCCGCGAGACGTGCCGCTCAAAGTAGCCGCCGTCTAAAAACCTTGTCAGCGTCAGCTGCTCAAAAGACGGCACGGCGCAGCTGTAAAAGCCCATCGTCTCCTGCCAGATGGGAAGCAGCGCCTGCGGCAGAATCATGTAGCTGATACGAAGCGCAGGCGCGATGGTTTTGGAAAACGTGTTGAGGTAGATGACCTGGCCCCTTGTGTCCAGACTCTGGAGCGTCGGCACAGGCCTCCCCGAGAAGCGGAACTCCGAGTCGTAGTCGTCCTCAATCAAAAACCGGCCCTCCGCGCGCTCCATCCACGCGAGAAGCTCCTGCCGCCGCGTGATCGGCATGACCGTTCCCGTCGGGTACTGATGCGACGGCGAGAGGTGGACGATCTGCGCGCCGCTTTCCTCTAATTCTTCCACGCGCACGCCGCTTTCGTCCATCGACACCGGCACAACCTCCGCGCCGCTTTTTTTGTAGACCTGCGCAAGCGTCCGGTGGCACGGGTCCTCGATCGCAAAGCGGCGGCTTCTGCCCAAAAACTGCACGAGAAGCGCGTAAAAATACTCCGTGCCCGCGCCGATGACGATCTGCTCCGGCTGGACCACAAGCCCCCGCTGCCGCGCAAGCTCGCCCGCAATCGCCTGCCGCAGGGGAGAAAGGCCGCCGTTTGGGACCGGCTGGAGGAGATACTGACCCTCATCCAGAATGACGCTTCGCATCAGCTTTGCCCACACGGAAAACGGAAACAGCTCCGCCGCGGCGCTCTGCGCGATTTCCGGCTCCTGCGCCTTTTCCGGCAAACTTGCGGGACGGACAGGCGGCTGCGCCAGAAGCGGCATATGCGCCACAAAATAGCCCGAGCGCTCGCGCGATGTAAGGTACCCTTCATCCAGCAGCTGCGCGTAGGCCGTCTCAACGGTGATTTTGCTGAGGCTTAAGTGCTCGGCCAGCGCCCGCTTCGAGGGAAGCTTCTCCCCGCCGGGGAGCCGGCCGGATAAAATGTCCGCGCGGATGGCTTCGTAGAGCTGGGCGTAGAGCGGGGTCTTGCTGCGCGGGGAAAGCTCGTAGGTTCGGATCATGGCGGCCTCCGATCTGGCCTTGTAAACCAGAATTATTTTGGCAATTTCTAAAATGCCAGTCTATGCTATAATAGCTGAACGCAAAGAAAAAGTCAACGGAGGAGTTCCTAACATGAAAGAGAGAAAGTTTTCAACCTATCAGATCGTATTTGTCGCGGTCATGGCGGCGCTCGTCTGCGTCGTGACGTTCTTCCGCTTCCCGCTTCTGGGCTCGAAGGTGCACTTCGCAAACGCCATGTGCCTGCTCTCCGGCATGCTCTTTGGCCCGATGCTGGGCGGTCTTGCGG
>USLX01000055.1 GCA_900555665.1 uncultured Eubacteriales bacterium
GCTTGATCTGTGCTGCATACCGACAATCGTCACTGCAATATTTCACATCTGACCTCGTTGTGATAAACTCCTTGCCGCAGCTTTCACAGGTACACGCCCGGCTGCGGCTCTCCGCCGCCTCCTGCCGGTAAAATTTTGCACGGCAGTTGGGGCCGCAAAACAGGGTATTTGTCCGCTTGGATGCAAATTCCTGCCCGCAGCACTTGCAGGTCAGCGTGAAGGGCTGACCGACAGCGTGTTCTCCAGCCTTGATTTTCTGATACCGCTCCCGGCTTTTGATGCGGTGCCGCTTGAGCTGTTCCTGCCGCTTGATTTCTTCCACGGTCAGCTCCGGTGCGGGTAACTCGAACTGCCCGATAAAGCGAAGGTGAATTTCTACCTCCTGCACCCGGTCGCCGTCGATGCGCTCTGGGGCGTGGACGATGATTTTCTCAATAAATTCGTTGATCATGGGCGTGGTCAGCTCGGAAAAATCGGTGTACTTCCTTGCCAGCTCCAGAAACTGCTCCACACGGGCACTGTCCTCTGCGAAAGCGGACAGCCTTTCTTCCACTTCTGTGACAGAAACTTGCAGCGTTTTCTGCTCGGCTTCGTAATCTGTCAGCAGACTGTCAAAGCGCTCATCGGTAATGCGTCCGACAGCAAAGGATTCATAGAGCTTTTTGATGATGGTGTCCAGCTCGGCAATACGCTTTTTGTTCTTGCTCAGCCTTCGCTTGGCATCCTCGGCTGCCTCTGCCTGTCGGAGCTGGGAGGCGGAGTGCACCTTTTCCATAAACGCTGCCTGATTGGAAAGCGCAAAGGTGCTGACCGTGCGGATGGTGTCCAGAATCAGGGTGCGCAGAGCCTTGGTCGTGATATAATGGCCGCAGCAGGCAGCGGTACGCTTCTGGCGGGCAAGAGTATAGGAGGAACAATCGAAGAAGTCAGATGGATAGGGATTGTTCTCCATGCCGCCTTTGGAGCGGTGATTATACATCTTCTCGCCGCAGTCGGCGCAGTACAAAAGGCCGGTCAGCGGATTCGCTTCCCCCAACGTGTCGATGCGCTTGGGCGTCTTGCGGAGCTTTTGTGCAAGCTCCCATGTTTCCCTGTCCACAATGGCCTCGTGGGTATCCTCAAAGATCAGCCAATCCTCTTGTAGCCAGTACCGAGGAAAAGAATTAAAACGCAGAAATGCCCGTTATCGGCCATATAGCCAATAACGGGCATTTGTCATTCATAGATAAGCTCAGTCAGAACGATTCGTTTTGAAACGAGAAAGCTGGTTGCAAGGACGAAACGATAGGACCTCTGATTTGCAAAAACCAACCAATCCTTTTTCTGAAAACTCCCCTTATTTGAGGGAGTCTTTCTACAAAAAACCAGCCGCGCCCGAGTGGGAGCGGCTGGAAATCGGATGGATTATTCGGCGTCCTCGTCATCCATGTCAGCGTCTGCATTCAGCAGAGCGCGGATGGACAGCGAGATGCGCTTGTGCTCTTCGTCGATGTCGATGATCTTGGCCTGGACTTCCTGACCCTCAGACAGGACATCCTCCGGCTTGCCGATGCGGCGATCCGCGATCTGGGAGATGTGGATCAGGCCGTCGACGCCCGGGATGATCTCGGCGAAGGCGCCGAAGGTCATCAGCTTGACGATCTTAACGTCGACCACGTCGCCGACATGATACTCGCGGGTGAAGATGGTCCACGGGTTGGTGTCGTCGGTCTTGTAGCCGAGGGAGATCTTCTTCTTTTCCGGATCGAGGGCGATGACGTAGACATCGATCTCGTCGCCGACCTTGACGACCTCGGACGGATTCTTAATGCGGTTCCAGCTCAGCTCAGACACATGAACCATGCCGTCCACGCCGCCGATGTCGACGAACGCACCGTAGCTGGTCAGGGACTTGACGGTGCCGTGGTACTTGTTGCCGACAGCAATCTCACTCCAGATCTTCTCCTGCGCGGCCTTGCGCTGCTCGGCAGCGACGGAGCGGATGGAGCCGACAACGCGGCGACGGGCACGGTTGACCTCGGTGATGCGGAGCTGGACGGGCTTCTTGACCATCTCGCCCAGATCGCCGCCCTTGGGCACACCAGACTGAGAAGCGGGGACGAAGACGCGGACGCCCTTCACATTGACGACCAGGCCGCCCTTGTTCTCTTCGGTGACGACGCCCTCGAGAACTTCCTTGCTCTCGACAGCAGCTTCGATCTCTTCCCAAGCCTTACCGGCCTCGAGACGCTTCTTGCTCAGGCGGACAACGCCCTCGCCGTCGTTGACATGGACAACGATCGCTTCGATCTCGTCGCCGACATGGACCACGTCCTCAACCTTGACGGACGGATCGCTGGTGAGGTCTTCTACCGGGATGTACGCGGTGTGCTTCGTGCCGAGATCGACCTGGATCTCGGTCGAGCCGATAGCCATGACGGTGCCGGTCACCTTATCTCCATTATTCAAAGTCTTGAGGGACTGCTCGAGAAGCTCGGCAAAATTCTCCTCCTGTGCAGTTTCAACTTTCAGTTCTTCGCTCATTGTGTTGTTTACCTCCTTAATTATCCACGACGGCGTCGATGCGCCCGCCGTGATACCTATCGTAGCTGCGCTGGAAAAAAGACGCAGATCCAGGTCGTCCGCATGATCGACCAGTGATACCGTTTGGCAGTACTGTTTGCAGATCATGGCAAGCCGGCCCGTATTGGCGCTGCCTGCATCCCCGATGACGACCATTGCATCACATTTTTTGGAAAGAGCAATCGCTTCTTCCTGTCGCATTTCCGTAGCTTTGCATATTGTATCAAAGATTTCGAGATTTGTACAGATTTTTTTTGCGATTTCGCGGCAGGAATCCCAATTTTTTTGCGTTCCGGTCGTCTGACAGACCATGGTCAGCGGCAGAGTCTGCCGTTCCTCGTCCGCTTGGAGCCAATTCTGCAATTCATCGGCAGTTTGCAGGATTACAGGATCGGTGCAGAAGCTTGCAATGGCGCGCACTTCGGGGTGTTCCGACATACCGATGATGAGGCAGCGGCGGTTCTGGCGTTCTGCAGTTTGCACGATGTGGTGAATTTTTTCCACAAAGGGACACGTCGCATCCACGACCTCGAGGCCGCGTGCGGCGAGCGCTTCCTGCATCGCTTTTTCCACGCCGTGCGCCCGCAGGATCACGGTCTCGCCGGGCTGCGCTTCGTCCGGTGAGGCAATTTCGCGCACGCCGAGCGTGGCAAAGCGTTCCACCACATGATGGTTGTGGATGATAGGGCCGAGCGTGACAGCACGTTTGCCCTCACGGATGGCCTGCTCCACAAGGGAGACTGCCCGGTCAACTCCGAAGCAAAAGCCCGCCGTCTTTGCCAAGCAGATCTGCATCCCTGTCACCACCCAATTCGTAGATTGTACGCAGGAGCGCGTCCGCTTCCGCGTGGCAGGCCGCATGATCGTCCTGCGTGAGGCCCTGCAAGGTGTAGGGCTGACCGAAGTGCACCGTAACCGGGCAAAACGGTGTTCGGTTGCGCGTCACATAGACCGGTAGAAGCGGCGCACCGCTCTCCAGTGCCATGTGAATGGCCCCCGTTTTGGCAC
Source organism: uncultured Eubacteriales bacterium (assembly GCA_900555665.1). Taxonomy (GTDB): domain Bacteria; phylum Bacillota; class Clostridia; order Oscillospirales; family Oscillospiraceae; genus CAG-170. Next base: position 3,571 of record USLX01000055.1, read on the forward strand.
GGACATGCTTGCTGCCGTTGCAGCGCGTGCCCTCCACAAAAACCAGAACCTTGTCATCTTCCCGCAGCGCCTCGGCGCTTTTACGGTAGACCTCCGGCTGGTGCTCGCCGCGGCGGACGAAAATGATATCGAACTTTTCCATCACCCAGCCGAGAAAAGGCACCCTGCGCAGCTCCTGTTTGGCCAGAATCCGGATCATTTTCGGGCTGTTCAGCGCCAGGAGAATCCAGATCGGGTCGGCCATGCCGGAGTGGTTCGCGCAAAGAATTGCGCGCCCGGCCGGAACCAGCTCCCGGCCATAGACATGAAATACCGGGTGCCAGAAAAACAGCCCGATCCGGCAGAGCCACCAGCAGAGCCGATACCAGAATGTCATCCGAGCTTCCTCCGTACAATGGCCAAAATTTCCGCGACTGACTGCTCGATGGTGTTGCCCGAGGTGTCCAGCTTCACGGCGTCGCGGGCCGGACGCAGCGGCGCGATGTCGCGCTCCGAGTCCTGCTTGTCCCGCTTTTTCATTTCATCCAAAACCTGTGCATAGCTGATCTTATCGCCCCTGGCCTGCAGTTCTTCAAAGCGGCGGCGGGCGCGTTCCTCCGGCGAGGCCGTGAGGAAAATCTTTACGTCCGCGCGCGGCAAAACGACCGTCCCGATGTCGCGCCCGTCCATGACAACGTCATGCTCCCGCGCAAACTGCCGCTGCATATCGAGTAAGTACTCCCGCACGCACGGCTGCGCCGAGACGCCCGAGGCGTACCGGCTCATCTCCGGCGTGCGCAGCTCCCCGGTCACGTCCATGCCGTTTAAGATCATGTGCTGCACGCCGTCGGCTTGGTGGTCGATGACGATGTTCACGTCGTCGATGAGCCGACGGATGCCGTCCGCGTCCTTCGGGCCGATGCCCATCAGCCACATATGATAGCCGACCGTGCGATAAATCGCGCCCGTGTCCACATAGAGATATCCCAATTCCTTCGCCGCGGCCTTGGCCATGGTGCTCTTTCCCGCGCCGCTCGGCCCGTCGATGGCGATGGCATGATGTTTCATTCCGCTTCCTCCTTTGCCGCGGCCTCTCCGGCTGCGCGGCCGGTTGCCCAGGCAATCTGTAAATTAAAGCCGCCCGTGTAGGCGTCCACGTCCAGGATTTCTCCCGCAAAATAGAGCCCGAGCACCAGCCTGGACGCCATTGTTGTCGGGTCGACCTCCTTGACCTTCACGCCGCCGGACGTGACGATCGCGTCTTCCACCGGGGCCTTGCAGGCAATGTCAACCGTAAAATGCTTCAAAACATCTAAAAGCTGCCGCCGCTGCGCCTTTGTCACCGAATGCACCTTTTCATCCGGTGCAATGCCGCTGCGCTTCACAACGACCGGGATCATCGACCGCGGCAGCAGATCATCCAGCGCGTGCGAAAAATCGCGGTTTGCGTACTTTTCAAAGTCGCGCAGCAGCCGCTCATCGAGCGTCTTCTCATCCAGCGCGGGCTTGAGATCGAGCTCGACCGTAAATGCCTCATCCTTCCGGCCCATGTGCGCACTGGCAGACAGGACAATCGGCCCGGAGAGACCGAAATGCGTGAACAAAAGCTCCCCAAATTCCTCAAAAACAACTTTGTTTTTGCTATTTTTCAGCCGCAGCGTCACATTTTTCAGCGCAAGACCCTGCATGGCCGCGCAGTCGTGTCCGCGCTCGACGAGCGGTACAAGTGACCCGACCGGCTCCACAATGCTGTGCCCCAAAGCCGCTGCCATCCGGTAACCGTCGCCGGTCGAACCCGTCAGGGGATAGGAGGCCCCACCGGTCGCCAGAATGACCGCATCCGCCGGGATCGGCCCCTGCACCGTCTTAACGCCGGAAACCCGTCCGTCCCGAACGGCAATTTCCGTTGCGGCCGCCCGCCGGATGCAGACGCCATTCCCGTGCAAATAGCGCTCCAACGCGGCAAGCACATCGGAGGAGCGGTCAGAAACCGGGAAAACGCGGCCCCCGCGCTCCGTCTTCAGCGCGCAGCCGTGCGCTTCAAAAAAAGCCTTTGCGTCTGCCGGCGTGAACCGCGAGAGGGCACTATATAAAAAACGTGGGTTCGTCGGTGTGTTTTTCAGCACATCCTCCCAGGGACAGTCATTCGTAACGTTGCATCGGCCCTTGCCCGTAATGAGCAGCTTTTTGCCGAGACGGCTGTTCGGCTCGAGAAGCGTGACATGGGCGCCGCACTCTGCCGCGCGGCCTGCGGCCATCATTCCCGCCGCGCCGCCGCCGATGACAACAACCTTATTCGACCCGTTCATAGACGTCGTATTCATCCCAGATATGCTCCAGATTCTCAAAGGTCTGCGTGAGCAGCCGCTCCTGCCGGCGCCCGATTGAGACAACCAGCGCGTTGATTACGCTCATTGCCGCGACCAGCGAGTCCACGACCGAGACCATGCCGCTTTTGGCAATCAGCACATGGTTGGCCAGCTTGCCTGCGGGGGCATCTTCTTTGTCGGTGATGGCGATGACAGTGGCGTGCCGGTCGTGCGCATACTGCATGACCTTCACGGTGCGCCCGGAATAGCGCGGCAGGCTGATGCCGATGACAACATCGCCTTCGCCCACCCGCAGCATCTGCTCAAACATTTCGCTCGTCGCCGTAGAGCAGACGAGGCGGACGTTATCAAAAAGGTTGCGGAAATAGAAGTCCAGATATGTCGCCAGCGATGCCGACGAGCGGACGCCAACGAGGTAAATATGCCGTGCCTGCAAAATGGCGTCGACGCAGGCGGACATTTCACGCCGGTCGAGCGCCTCCGAGGTCAGGCGGATAGAGTCCATATCGCTTTGCAGTACGCTCGAGACGATGTCCTGGTCGCCAAAGCGGTCATTGGCAACCTCGATGCGCTGCACTGAAGTGAGCCGCGTGCGCACCAGCTCCTGCAGGCAGCGCTGCATGCTGGGATAGCCGTCGAAGCCAAGCTCGACGGCGAAGCGCACGACCGTGGACTCCGAAACGGCCACGGTTTTGCCCAATTTGCTGGCCGTCATAAAGGCGGCCTTATCATAGGATTCCAATATGTAGGCTGCAATGCGTTTTTGCCCCTTGGAAAAGGTGTGCAGCTGCGTTTGGATTGTAGTCAAAATGTCAGAAGACATGGAAACTTCCTCCGAAAAAAGCTGATGATCAGAAAATGCGGCGCTGCAAGCTGCTTGCAGCATGAAAAAACTTTTACTATTTTACAGGATTACGTTGATCTTTGCAAGTATTTCGGTTGAAAATACTATAAATTATATAAAAATCGTAATTCTTCCGCCGTCAGCGGACGATAATGTCCAGGCGGGAGATCGCCGAGGGTCAGGGGGCCTTCCGCGATGCGCTTCAGGCGCGTGACAGTGAGCCCGGCGCGCTCGGCGAGGCGGCGGATCTGGCGGTTTCGCCCTTCGTGAATGGTGACGCGGAGCAGGGCGGTGGCGGATGGTGTGTCCGGGTGGCTGCCGGTACTGCAAGTGGGCGCTTTTTGGGACGTATGCAGAAGCTCCACCTTCGCCGGGGATGTGGCGCGGCCGTCGATGACCAGGGGCTCGGAGAGCAGCCGCTCTGCGCCGGGGAGATATTGACTGACCCACAAAAGATAAACTTTTTCAACCTCTTTTCGCGGGTGCATAAGCTGATTCGCGAAATTTCCGTCATTTGTGAGGAGCAAAAGACCTTCGGAATTCAGATCCAGGCGGCCAACGGGATAGACGCGCGCGGGAAGGTCGGAGACGAGGTCCGCGACGGTCTTGCGGCCTTTTTCATCCGATAACGTGGTCACATAGCCGCGCGGCTTATTTAACATAATATATAGATGCTCCGGCGCGGCCTTTTTCAGGCGCACGCCGTCAACCTCGATGACATCCGTCAGTTCGTCGGCAGTATCGCCAAGCTGAGCGGTATTGCCGTTGACGCGGACGCGGCGGGCGAGAATGAGCTCCTCCGCCTTGCGCCGGGAGGCAACGCCGTGACGGGATAGTATTTTTTGAAGGCGTTCTTCCATATTATCCTCCAAAGATTCGTTGAAATATCGATTTTTGAGGCGGTTTTTCCGGAACGGATTCCGCAAGAGAAAGCGGAATGGCGCCGATGCGGATGCCGTCCAGCCAGATCTCCAGCGTGGCGGATAGAGCGCCGCAGGGGGCAAAAAGCTGGTGCGGTGCAAGGAGACGGAAGGTGGGCGTTTCCGCGGAAGAGAGCGGATATTCAAAGGGGAAATCTGCAGTTAGGTTTACATAATCACATATCCCGCCGATTACAGGGATGGAGCCGACAACATCACCCTGCGACACAAGGTGACAGGTTTCATACTGTGAAAAGCCATAGTCGAGAAGGGCGGCATGATCCGCCCAGTCGTTGGGGTCGGCGATGGTGACGGCGATAAGGCGGCGGCCATTGCGCTCCGCAGCACTGACCAAAATGCGGCCTGCGGTTCTGGTATAGCCGGTTTTTACGCCAATTGCGCCGGGATATTGCCATAAAAGTTTGTTGTGATTGGTGAGCTGCCGGTCGCCGATCTGGATGGATTTTGTCGAAACAAGGCGCAAAAATGCCTCATTTTGCAGGGCGTAGCGTGTCAGGCGGGCCAGGTCGAGCGCGGTGGAGTAATTTTCTTCGCTGTCCAGCCCATGCGGGTTGGAATAATGCGTACTTTCTAAGCCTAAAATATTGGATTTTTCGTTCATTTTTCTTGAAAATGATGATAAATCTCCGGAATCTGCGAGGGCGAGCGCTACGGCGGCGTCGTTTCCGGAACGGAGCATCAGGCCGTAGAGCAGTTCGCGCACAGTGAGGACTTCTCCGGATTTTAAATACAGAGAAGAGCCCTCAACTCCAACGGCTTCCGGCGGAATCACAACTTTTTGGTCAAGATTTCCGGACTCGCAGAGGAGAAGGGCGGTCATGATCTTGGTGGTGCTGGCGATGAGCGCGCGATCTGTTTCGTGAGAGGCATAGAGGAGGCGGCCACTGAAAGCGTCCAATAAAACAGCACTTTTTGCGGAAAGATGCAGCGGCTGATTTGCGGCGTCGGTGCGGCAGGCGCTGCAGGACGCGGCGTGGCTTGGCTGCGGCAGGCTGCGGCAGGCGTTGCGGCACGCGGAGATTTGTACGGTTTTCAGGTCAGATCGCGCAAAATTTGCGGAAGTCTCTCCGATTTCTGCCGCGCTGCGGGCCGCGGCGGCCCCATGGGCAGACAGGAGAAACAGGACAGCGGCGAATGCTGCTGCCCTGATGATCCGGCTTCGGTTCATAAACATCACCCCGGCCTAGTTTGCGCGGGGAGGATGGCGGAGATGCGTGTCAAATTCCGGAAGCAAGCCGGCAGAATTTTATCCCCGGTACGCGCGCTGATAATCGGAACTTATTCTGCGCCGGACTTACGCTCTTTGAGGAAGGACTCTGCACGGTCAATCAGATCGGGGAGCTGCTCGATGAGGCGATCCATCGAAGTGGAGGCCGGCTCGGCAATGGGGAGCATGCGGACATTGCCGTCGCGGATGATGAGGAACGCGATGGGCGTGATCTTGACGGCGCCGCCGGCGCCGCCGCCAAAGGAATTGTCGCGGTTTGCCGGGGTATTTTTGGTTGCAAAATCGGAGCCGCCTGCGCCATAGCCGATGGAGACTTTGGTTACGGGGAGGATGGTGACGCCATCGGGCGTGGTGATGGGATCGCCGATGACAGTATTGACGTCGATCATGTCCTTGATCTTCGCCATGGTGGAGGTCATCATATCAGACAGGGGATGGTTCATGTGCTTGCACCGCCTTTTTTCGATTCGTTGTAAAATTTCAGGAAGCCGATCCCGGCACGCAGGGCCAGCGCGAGGGCACGGCCGATGGTGACGGTGAGGATCAGGTGTGCGTCTACGGTCAGTTTGGTACTATTATAATCCAGAATCGGGCGGATGTCACGCTTTTTTATCACAAACAGCCGGTCGAGCGCGGGCATCAGCGCGCCGACTGCGGCCCACGCCTGCCCATAGTGCAGGGCGGCGTCGGCCGGGTCGTCGCTGCCGAAGCGGAGATAGAGTGTGAGCTCGTCTACGCGGAGCTTGCGGCGGAGATCGCCGAGCGTTTCAAGCGCGAGGTTCGCGAGGCGGAGCAGACCGTCGAAGCCGCCTGGGATTTTGAATTTTTTTTGTTCCGGCTGCGCTGCGGGCGTTGCCGGGGGCTCATGCGCGGGCGGCGGGGACGGCTTTTTTGCCGGCTTCGGCGGCTTTGCCGGTTTTTCCTTTTTGGGCTTTTTCGGCAGGAGCTGGAGCTTGAGGAAGCCGAGTTTTGCCGAGAGAAGCATGCCGTCTTCTCCGTAGGCCGCGTCGACGCCGACAGGGATGCAGCCGATCAGCACCAGAACGGCGAGGATCACGAGCACGGTCATCCACCACGTCCAGCTCATGACTGGCCCTCCGTGGAGGATGCGGGCTGCGCGGCGTCGAGATCGAGCCGGAGCTGCTCTTTTTTGACCGCAATATCGACCTTTTCGATGTCGGGCAGGTCAGCCAGGGACTCGAGGCCGAAGACGCGGAGAAAGTCCGGCGTCGTTTCATACAAAATCGGACGGCCGGGGACGTTCAGACGGCCGCATTCGCGGATGAGCTTTTTCGTGAGCAGGGCGCTGACGGAATAGGCGCTGTCGACGCCGCGGATCGTCTCGACATAGGCCTTGGTCGCGGGCTGATAGTAGGCGATGACCGTGAGCGTCTCAAGCTGGGAGGGCGAGAGCTTCGGCGGTTTGCGCGTCTCGAGCGTTTTCGTGACGTATTCGGCCATTTCGGCGGAGGAGCACATCTGATAGGCGTTCTCAAGCCTGACGATGCGGATGCCGCTGCGGTTGAAAGAAAGGGCGCTCATGAGGGCCTCGCATTCGCGGTAGATCTCGGATTCGTCCACTTGCAGGGATTCGGCGAGGCGGGAGGCCGCGACCGGCTCGCCCGCAGCGAAGAGGACGGCCATCAGGGCGCGCTGAAGATCATTTTGTTCCATAAAGCCTCCTTATCCGGCATTGACAGGCTCGTCCGGGTCTTTGAGATAGGTGATGGATGGGTTCGGTTCGTCGTCGATCGATACGGATTTGAGTTTACATAACTCTAAAAGGGCGAGGAAGGTTGCCACGATCTCGGAGCGGCTGCGGCTGCCCTGAAAGAGGGCCTTGAGGCGCAGGACGCCGTGTGAGAAGAGGCGGCGGACGATCTCGGTCGCCTTTTTCACGACGGGATACGGCTCTGTGCCGACGATGCCCGCGAAGTTGGACACGGGCGGGGGCAGGCGGCGCTCAGACCGGTCGGCGATGTTGGCGAGAGCCGTGAGCAGGTCGGACGGGTCGTGGCGGTAGCGGTAGGTCTGGTCTTTCTGATAAGGCTCCTGCCCCTTGGTGAAGAGACCGAGACCAATTTCGTTGCGGACGGAGAGCTGACTGGCCGCGAGCTTGATCTGCTCATAGGCCTCCTTGCTCTGGCGCTCACGCAGGGAGCGGATCAGAATTTCCATGTCGCTCTCGGCCTCCTCCTGCTCGGCCTTGGAGAGGAGCATGCGCGTTTTGATATACATGAGGTGGGAGGCCATGGCGATGAATTCGCTGGCGACTTCCATGTCCATGCGCTTGCGTTCGTCGAGCCAGGCGAGGTATTGCTCTAAGATGGAGGTGATGTTGACATCCTGGATTTCAATTTTATTTTTGCTGAGCAGCAGGAGGATGACGTCCAGCGGGCCGTCGAAATCTTCGAGCGTTTCGGCCTTGGCGCGGACGACGCCATCGAGATGGTAGAGAGGTTCGTTCATACAAACAGTCCAATCAGGAAGGATACGGCGGAAGAAAGGCCGTTTAATAAGCCGGTGCGGAGAAAGTTCAGCGGCGTGTCAAGCACGTCGGCAAAGAGCAGAATGTAGAGCAGGATCATGCCGTAGCGCTCATAGTGCATGAGCCAGGCGTAGGCGGAGTCCGGCAGGAGGGAGAAGAGGACTTTGCTGCCGTCGAGCGGGGGGATGGGGAAGAGGTTGAAGACGGCGAGGCCGGCGCTCAGGATTGCGGTATAGAGGAAGAAATAGCTGATGTAGTAGACCAGCGTGGTCTGCGGGAGGAAGAGATTGCAGCTGGCAAGGCAGATCAGGGCCAGAAAGGCCAGAATGACATTCGAGACGGGGCCGGCGAGCGCTGTGAGGGCCATGCCGGCGCGGCGGTTTCGGAAGCGGCGCATGTCGACGGGAACGGGTTTGGCCCAGCCAAAGTGGAAAATGGCCATCATGATGAGGCCGCCGATGTCGATGTGGCGGAGGGGATTGAGCGAGATGCGGCCCATGCGCTTGGCCGTGTCGTCGCCGAGCCAGTAGGCCGCCAGACCGTGGCACGATTCGTGCACGGTGATGCAGAGCAGGGAGGCGAGAACGATGATGAGCGTGTCAAGGAGGGTGTCGAAGTTGAGCTGGCGGAGCCAGGAGAGGAAGGTGGTCATAGGTGTTACCTTTGATGGTGTGATTTGAGATGAAAATGTAGGGGTGGGCAATGCCCGCCCGAAAGGCCCCCTCTACCAAGAGGGGGCTGTCATGCGAAGCATGACTGGGGGAGTTT
>USLX01000056.1 GCA_900555665.1 uncultured Eubacteriales bacterium
TGGAAGCTATTTTTTTACCCCCGGCATAGCCGGGGGTTGTCTTTGGTACAACCAATCCAAGAACCGGCGGCCCCTAGGGGCCGCCGGTTCTTTTTTATTCTTCCTCCCGCTCGGGGTCATAATAATAGCCGTATTCCTCGGTGTTGTCGATCTCGCCCTGTTCCACCTGCCGGACAGCCGACTCCTCCGGCCGCTCGTCGAGCGTCAGCGTGACATCCAGTTCCGCGCCCGCGCGGTAGAGATGCAGCGTCACCTCGTCGCCTGCGCTGCACTTGTTCAGCGCCGACATCAGCTGCGTATAGCTCTTCACGCTTTTGCCGTTAAAGGACAGAATGATATCCTTTACCTCCACCCCGGCCTTCTCCGCGCAGCTGCCCGAAACCACGCTCTGTACCATCGGCCCGGAGGGCAGCCCATAGGTATCGGCCGTCACGGTGTCCAGCTCCTTGACCGTCACGCCGAGGAACGCCCGTCCCCGCACAAAGCCATACTCCTGCAGGTCGTAGATCACCCGCAGCGCATCGTTAACCGGAATCGCAAACCCGACGCCCTCAATCATCGCGCCGGAGCCGGCCATGCCGGAAATCTTCGCACTGGTAATGCCGATCACGTTGCCGTCCATATCAAACAGCGGCCCGCCGGAGTTGCCCGCGTTGATGGCCGCATCGGTCTGGAACATATTGATGGGCTTTCCGCTAATATTGATCTCACGCGGCATCGCGCTGATATAGCCGCCCGTCATCGTAAACGTCAGCTCGCCCAGCGGGTTTCCGATGGCGATACAGCTCTCGCCGACCGCGATCTTATCCGAATCGCCGACCGCCACATGTGCCAGCCCCTCCGCTTCAATCTTCAGCAGCGCCACATCGCTCAGCGAATCACCGCCGATGAGCTGTGCCGGATACGACGTTCCATCGTGGAGCTTGACGGAAAGATTCTCCGCGCTCTCAGCAACGTGGTTGTTCGTCACCACATACCCGTCCTCCGTCAGCACGAATCCGCTGCCCACAACCGCTGTCGACGTTGTCTGTCCAAAGACATTCGTCGTCACCTCCGTCGCAATGCCGCACACCGCGTCCACGTTCATCCCATAGACTTCCTGCGCCGTCAGCGTCTTTCCGCTGTCATAGCTTGGCAGCGTCTCCGGCAGCGGCGTCAGCTCCCGGCTGTAGGGCGCCTCGTCCGCTGCCTGCGCAGGCTCTGCCTCCGTCTTCGCCGGTTCCGTCTGTGCAGTGCTGCCGTCCTGGTTGCGGGCCTCCAGGCCATTGATCGCGCTGCGGAGCAAGTTCCGCCCAAGGCTTGCCACAATGGCCAGCGCCAACAGCAGCGCTGTGACCTTCAGCCACGTCCGCCGTTTTTTCTTCGGCGCCTCCGCTTCCTCCGGCCCCGCAGGCGTCTCCCATTCCGGCACTTGCTGTACCGGCTCTTCCTCCGGTTCAATCGTAAAATTCCGATTTTCGTCCATCTCTCACCCCTCCGCGTCCTCGCGGTGTTCCAACAGGCCGTATTTCACCTGTATCCGTTCCATCTTTTCCAGCATAGGCTCCGCGCCAAACCACAAAAACAGCGCTGTCGCCGCCCCTCGCACCAAATCCCAGGGTACGCCTGTCAGATAATAGCTGAAAATGATCTTCCAGTTCAGCTCCTGCGCCCAGATCAGCGCCGTCGAGGGATTCATAATCCCGCCGTATACCACCACGGCGCACAGCACTCCGAAGATGCTGAGTGTCAGGCGCGTCTGCCGCAGCGGGCCGTTGTGGAAGCATACGCCCCCAAGAAACCCGATCAACCCCATCGCAAACATCTGCCACGGTGTCCAGGGCCCCTGCCCAAACATCACATTCGAGCAAAGCATCGTCAACGCACCAACCAAAAACCCACTCTCCGCGCCCATTGCCACACCGGCCAACAGCGTCATCGCCACCACAGGCTTAAATTCCGGCAGCATAAACAATGCCGCCCGGCCCGCGATGTTCAGCGCACAAAGCACCGCGATCACCACGAGCTCCCGTGCCTGCGGTTTTCGCCCCTCAAAAATGAGGAAAAACGGGATCATCGCCTCCAGCAGCACCGCCACCGCCAGCACATAGTAGTTTTTCACCTGCCACACCTGAAACCCGAGCAGCAGCGTCGCCGGGATCAAGAAAAATACCGCCGCCGCTGTCCAGATCGTCCGCTTCGAGAGCCGTTTTTTCGGCGGCTTTGTGAGCGCACGCTTCCGCTCCGGTGCTTTTCGATAGGTCATTGCGGCAAACAGTACCAAGAGTACCAGCATTGCCGCATACCGCCAAAGCATTCCCGGTGCCTGCGCGCCAAGCCCGCCTGCCGTGACCACTTCCCCAAAGTCCGTGTTCCCCAGGCTGGCGATGGCCAGGGCAATCGCCAGCAACAGCGAGACTGCCGCCGTAATCCGCTTCCAGAGCGGCCTTTGGGGCGCCTTTTTCTCGTCGGCCTCCAGCGGCGTGCCGTCCCACGGCGGCAATTCTGGCTCCGACGGAAGCGTTCCGCCGCAGACGGTAATTACATCCTCCACCGTAACACAGTCCGGTGCGCTTTCCCGCGCCATCCGGCTGGCCGCCGTGGTATAAAAGCTGCTTCCCGCAAAAAACGGGCGCGGCGTATCCTCTGCGACAATGATACCGTCAAACAGCAGCGCGCAGCGGCAGGTATACTGCGCGCAAAACTCGATGTCATGGCTGACCGCCAAAATCGTCAACCCGTGCCGCCGCTGCGCCAAAAGGATTCCCGCAATCTCCCGTTTGCAGGCTGCGTCCAAACCTTTGGTGGGTTCATCCAGCAAGAGAATGTCCGGCTCACTTAAAAGCACCTTCGCCAGCGCAAGGCGCTGTTGCTCCCCACCGGAAATATCATAGGGATGCCGGTTCAGAAGCCCGCTCAGGCCGCAGCGTTCGGCAAGCTCCGCAGCACGCAGCGGCGTTCCACACTCCAAAAGCTCCTCCCGGACCGTCTTTTTCGCGAAGAGCGTCTGCGGATCCTGCGGCAGGAGCGCAACGCGGCCGGTGCAGTGCACTTTGCCCCGCTGGGGCGTGAGCATTCCGGCGATGAGCTTCAGCGTGGTACTCTTGCCCGTGCCGTTGCCGCCGAGCAGCGCCAGAAATTCGCCCTGCCGCACCTCGAGGTTCAGGCCCTTGATGACATCCGTTCCGCCCTGCCCGTAGCGAAACCAGAGCTCCTTTGCCGTAATCGCCATCTGCGGCGATACGGGGGCTGTCTGCTCCGGCAGGAGCGGGCGAAGCGGATGCACCCTTGCGTATTCTTCCAGCCAGTTCCGTCCTTCGCCGACCGTTACCGGGCAGCGCTCCGTTCCGCCCACCGCGCCCCAGACGCGCATCGCCGCGGGCATGGCAAGGAACATCCTGTGTCCCGCCGCGCGCAGCGCCGGGCCAATCTCCTCCGGCCGCCCCGCACAGAGCACCCGTCCGCCATCGAGCAGCACGGCGCGGGAGCAGAGCGAAAAGGCCTCCTCCAGACGGTGCTCACTGAGGAGCACGGTCGTGCCGAACTCGCGGTTGATCCGCCCCAGGACGCCCAGAAACTCCGAGGCGGCAATGGGGTCGAGCTGGCTTGTCGGCTCGTCCAGAATCAAAACTTCCGGCTGCATGACCATCACAGAGGCCAGATTCAAAATCTGCTTTTGGCCGCCGGAGAGCGACGCGACATCGCGGTAAAACCAATCCTCAATGCCAAAAAACGATGCCATTTCCGCCACGCGGCGGCGAATGGCCGGCGTCTCATAGCCGAGGCTCTCGAGCCCGAAGGCGAGCTCATGCCAGACCTTATCGGTGACAATCTGATGATCCACGTTTTGCTGCACAAAGCCGATGCGGCGGCTCTGGTCGGCCTGTGAGAGTGTCTGCAGCTCCTGACCCCCGAGCAAAATCTGCCCCGTCCGTTCGCCGTGCGGCGCGATGGCAGGCTTGAGCTGGCGCAGAAGCGTACTTTTCCCACAGCCCGAAGGGCCGCAGAGCACCAGAAACGCACCGCGTGCCACCGTCAGCTCCACCTCGCGCAGCGCAGGACGCTCCTGGCCGGGGTAGGCAAAGCTGAAATTTTGAATTGTCAGGAATTCCATCTTCTTGCCTCCCACCGATCCACAATCCAGGGCGTCAGCGCCAGAAGCAGCTCTGCCGCCGCGCAGATCCACGTTGCCGGGCCGAAGCTTCCGCGCACCGTGGGATAATAGCGCCAGAAAAATGCCCCCGCAGCCCAGCCGAAGCCAACCACTCCACCGCAGCCAAGCAGCCAGAGCAGCATCCACCGGTCGCGCGGATCAAAGCGAAAAATTGAAAAAGATGTCCGACCCGGCAGGCCATAGCCCCGGGCGCGCATGGAATCCGCCGTCTCGACCGCGTTTTCCAGGCTCCAGGTGACAAGAATGGAGAAATTCTCCACAAAAATGTGGATCTTTTGCATCGGGCCGGACTTTTCCTGGCCGCCGGAGAAGGCTCTTGCCTGCTGCACTGCGCGCAGCTGCGCCTGAAACCTGGGGACAAAGCGCAGCGTCATAGACAGCGCCAGACTCAGCGCCGGAATGACGCGGCCAAAGAGATAGACAAACTTGTCCGAACTCATCACACGCTGATAAGTGCCGAACCAGAGCAGCACCGCCGTAAGCAGCAAGCCGGACGAGAGGCCGTAGGCAATGGACTCGAGCGTCAGCGGATTGCCGGAGGAGAAATAAGTCAGAATCGTGGCACCCTCGTGCTGAAACAGGACATTGACCCCTGCGGCGAGAAGCGCCACGGCCAAACATCCGCCGAGCGAGCGCACCAGCGCCCGCCCTCCGCGCAGCGACGCAGCATAAAAGAATGCCCCCAGAAGCGACACCGCCAGACAGAGCGGATGCGTCAGAAACATAGAAAAGGCCAGAATCAGCACATAATAAAGACAGAGCAGCGCGGGATGGAACGAGGAAAAGGCGTCGGCATTTTTCATTGCTGCACGCCCGCAGCGTCTCCGCCGCCAACATCGCGCCCCAGGTCGCAGGTATAGACCCAGGCGACCACGTCGCCGTCCTTCAGCGTACACTGGCTGCAGCCATAGTTGGGATACCAGCCGTTGACGCTGTACATCCAGCCCGAAAGCTCACCGGCGTCAAACTCATAGAGATTGCCGATGCCTTCGATATAGGCGGCCTGATAGAGCGGCGTCTGGCTGTATTCCATGTGAATTTTATGCGTCTTTGTCTCGCGCAGAAGCACATCAAAGACGCTCTCTCCTTCATAAAACTCCACGGTTTCCTCCGGCAGAATCCATCCGTCCGCCGGAATCAGCTCCTGCTTATCGGCCTTACACTTTTCCGGCGCGTCAGAGAGCGTCTGACAGGAGATAGAGAATGTGCACTGCCCAGCGGGTATTTTTTCCGTTTTCGCGCCGCAGGCGCAAAGCAGCGCCGCCAAAAGCAGGAGCAGCACGGCGATCTGTATGTTTTTCATGCAAAAATCCTCTCAGATTCCATCCATTTTCATGGTACTATTCTATATAATTCGACACTTTACAATACCGGATCGTGCCTCAAAAGTCAACCCTTAACACCTGCATCATAAACTGTTCACAAAACGTTCCCAAAAAGTTTCAGCATCACTTCAGGTTTCTGCGGTACACTGTTGTCAGAAAAACAAAGAACCCATCTCTGAAAGGAGTCTTCCATATGTACGAATATGAAAATGAGCATCGTCCCGTAGAAAATCAGCAAAGTTATTCCTACCACTTCACGCCGGATCCCGGCAGCCAGTCCCCGCAGCAGCCACAGAAAAAGCGCGGCGGCGCGGGCAAAGTCGTGGCGCTGCTTCTGGCCTGTGCCCTGGTGGGCGGCGCGTCCGGCGTGGGCGCGTCCCTCCTGACCGGCTCGCGCCAGACCGCAGCCCAGACCGAAACGGCGGCGCAGCCGGAATCCTCCTCCGGCAGCAGCACAACGCTCTTTGAGGGCCAGCGCGAGACCGAAGCCCTGACCGTGGCGCACGTCGACACCAGCCGTGAGCTGACCGCCTCCGAGGTTTACGCCCAGAATGTCAACTCGACCGTCGGCATCACAACCTCCATCACCACAAACTACTGGGGCTATCAGACGCAGTCCGCTGCGGCCGGCTCCGGCTTCATCCTGACGGAAGACGGCTATATCCTGACGAACTATCACGTCATCGAGGATTCGAACTCTATCACCGTCTCGCTCTATGACGGCAGCACCTATGACGCAAAGCTCATCGGCTACGACGAGAACAACGACATCGCCGTGCTGAAGATCGACGCAACGGGCCTGCAGCCGGTTGTACTTGGCAGCTCGGATGAGCTGCACGTTGGCGATCAGGTCATTGCCATCGGCAACCCGCTCGGTGAGCTGACGTTCTCGCTGACGAGCGGCATGGTCAGCGCACTGAACCGCGAGGTCACGTTCTCGAGCGGCCTGCGCATGAGCCTCATTCAGACTGACGCGGCCATCAATTCCGGCAACTCCGGCGGCGCCCTGTTTAACATGTATGGCGAGGTTGTCGGCATCACAAACGCGAAATACGGCTCCAGCTCGAGCAACACCGCCTCGATCGACAACATCGGCTTTGCCATCCCGATTGACGACGTGCGCAGCATCGTGGAGAGCATCATCGAAAACGGCTATATCGTCAAGCCCTACATCGGCGTGAGCGTGCAGAACGTGAGCTCTGAGAGCCAGCAGCTCGGCCTGCCGCAGGGCGCGGCGGTTGCACAGGTTGTAGCGTCCAGCCCCGCTGAGTCCGCCGGACTGAAGGCCAACGACATTATCACCGCCGTCAACGGCACCGCCATCACCAGCAGCACCGATCTGGTCAACACCGTGAAGGGCGCCGCCATCGGCGACGAGCTGACCCTTTCGGTCTACCGCCAGGGTCAGGAGATGGAGCTGAAGCTGACCGTCGGTGAAAAGACGCAGGACGCGCTCCCGCAGACGGACAGCACCCAGTCTTCGCAGGACAACAGCCAGCAGCAACAGCAACAGCCGCAGGACGGCCAGCAATATGGCTATTCCTTCGGCCAGGGCGGTTTCCCGTTCAGCTTCTTCGGCTAAACGGCCGCCGCAATAGAAATAAAATCGCCGCCCAGAGGCCAAGCCTCCGGGCGGCAGTTTTTTCAGTCGATATCGCGAACAACTTCCTCGGGCGGGATGTCCAGCCGCTCGGGGTGCGCCATGAGGCGTTTCATATACTTCATTGTGGCGGCGAAGTAGAAGCCGTCGCAGATACGCTCATCCGTATTGACAGTATAGTCCACATACTTATGGGCAACCACGGTGCCGTCATCCTCAATTTCGTTCTTGCGGTATTTGCAGCCGAAGGAGACGAAGACCGGCAGGTTGCCGAAATCGTAGAGATGATGCACAATCGGCGGAATACCGAGCGACCCCATGGAGGTAAAGAAGATGGAGCCGTGGAAGGGGCTGACTTCCAGTAAGAATTTCGGCAGGAGGCCAAAATAATCAATCAGCTTGAGCAACCAGACGACGAACTTGAACAGCACGCCAGGGATGAGTGAGAGAACCTTGGCAGTCTTGTCAAAATCGCTGCCGAGTTCGTGGCCCTGGATGTCTGCGACGGCCTTGTTCAGCTTTTCGTAAACGTCGTAGGCCGTGTCAGTGGGCTTGAGGTGGATTTTGGCGATGGATTCCGCCGCATCGGTCGACATAGAGAGCTTCACCGTCAGGCAGAACTGGATATCGTCATCACGGGAGTAGACCTGTTGGCCGGAGAGGAAGCGATTGACCGCCGGGTACTTCGCCACGACGCGGACATAGGCCGCGAGGAAGACGTGCATGATGCCGAAGCCCGCGAGTCCCTCCTTGCGTTTTTGGCGGATATAGCGCTCCATGGCCGTGATCTCAATGGTATCGCGGATGCAGTTTGACGCCGGGACGCGGTTTGGCATAATGTAGTTGGCAACGGTCTGCATCGGGTCGATGGTGCGCAGCTTCCGCCCGTCGGGCCGGTCGCCCCAGGCGGGGTGATATTTCCCGTCGAGGTGGATCTGCATGGCCAGCGTCGTGAGCAGGCCGCCGAGCAGGAAGAGCATGTCCGGCATCGTCTTTTGCAGCTGCGTCCACTCCCAGGCGCGCAGGGCCGCGCGGTGCGTATAGAGCAGCACGCCGAGCGCCGCCGCCAGCAAAAGCACCAGAAACCAGTTATTCGGCACATGCCCGCTGACCGTCACGGCATAGAACGCCGCAATGGCCAGATACGCCACCCAGAACACAAAGACAATCGGAACAGGGAGCGCACTCATGGAAATCTTGATTCCATAGTAGATGGCGAGTAAAAAGGTTGGAATGGCCGTGCGGTAAAACCGCTCTTCGCCGCTGCAAAGCAGA
Source organism: uncultured Eubacteriales bacterium (assembly GCA_900555665.1). Lineage (GTDB taxonomy): Bacteria > Bacillota > Clostridia > Oscillospirales > Oscillospiraceae > CAG-170. Next base: position 8,354 of record USLX01000056.1, read on the forward strand.
ATCAGCACATAGATCAGACAGGCCGCAACCGGCAGTACAATTTGGAACCACACCGTCGCCGCACCCGCGCCTTTCTCGCAGGGATATGCGATGCGGAGCACTGCCGAAGCCGTCAGAATCAGCGCCGCCAGCCAGGTAAATACATTTTTCCGGCTGACATAATAAGAAACTCTTCTTTTCATACGTTCTATCATATCAAGCCAGACAAAAAATTGCAATGTTAAATTTCCATCTCTGCCCTGGCCGCGTCTGGAGTGCGGAGAAAGGTCCGTCGAAAGAGCGCCTGCGGCGGCCGGATCATACCGGCCGCCGCAGGATGGAAAGAGGGTACAGGATTATTGATGGATGATGGTGCCGGTCTTGCCCGCGATGCCGTCGCGCGCCTTTTCCAGCAGGGTGATGAGGGCCTTGCGGCCGGGCTTCGACTCGGCGAATTTCACCGCCGCTTCAACCTTCGGCAGCATCGAGCCGGGGGCAAACTGGCCTTCGGCAATGTACCGTTTGGCTTCCTCCGGCGTCAGCTCATCGAGGCCGCGCTGGTCGGGCTTGCCAAAGTTGACGGCGACCTTTTCGACCGCGGTCAGGATGATGAGCATATCGGCGTCGAGCTGCTCGGCCATGCACTCGGACGCAAAGTCCTTGTCGATGACGGCGGGTACGCCCTTGAGGTGGTATTGATCCTCCCAGATCACCGGAATGCCGCCGCCGCCGGCTGCGATGACGGCATGGCCGTCGTTCATCAGGGCACGGATGGTGGCAATTTCAATAATTTCAGTCGGCTTCGGGCTGGCAACAACCTGGCGCCAACCGCGGCCCGCATCCTCGGCCACGTCGATGCCCTTTTCGGCAGCGAGCTTCTTGGCCTCTTCCTCGGTCATGAAGGCGCCGATGGGCTTGGTCGGATGCTGGAAGGCGGGATCCTTCGGATCGACGGCGACCTGCGTGAGCACGGTCGCGACATGGATATGCATGCCGCGCCGGTCGAGCTCTTCGCCGATGACGTTCTGCAGATCATAGCCGATGTAGCCCTGGCTCATGGCCACGCACATCGAAAGCGGCATGATGTCGCTCTTGGCCTCCTGCTTGTGGTAGGCGGCGAAGGCATTCTGAATCATACCGACCTGCGGGCCGTTGCCGTGGGCGATGACGACCTCGTGGCCGTCCTGAATGAGGTCGGCAATGGCCTTGGCCGTCACATGGACGGCGTCCATCTGCTCATGCAGATTCTTGCCGAGGGCGTTGCCGCCCAGCGCAATGACGATACGTTTTCCCATATTGAAAATCCTCTTTTTCCGAATGATCGAATTTGAAAGCTCCCCCAGTCGCCTTCGGCGACAGCCCCCTCTTGATGGAGGGGGCCTTTGCTGCGGGTCTGAGGGAGCTCAACGCTATTTAGAAATTCTTTCTCTTGTCGTCGGCGGCGTCCAGCGCCATCAGGGCCTTGACCGGATCCTTGACCTGGGCCAGGAAGATCATCGCGGCGATGATGTACGGCTTGTAGGAAGCCTGCTTATAGAGCGGCACGAGGTAGCGGTCGAACACGGAGTTGTCGACCTCGCCCTCCGTGCAGGAAAGGCCGGAGATATCGGCGGGCAGGCAGTGCAGGTAGAGGGCCTTGCCGTCCTTGGTGAGCTTCATCATCTCCTCGGAGCAGGTCCAGTCCTTATGCTGCGCGTTCTGCGCAAGGAGCTCCTTCTCGAGCTCATCGATGCCCTTCTGGTCGCCCTTGACATAGAGCTCGGAGCGCTTTTCCATCGCCTTGAACGGCGCCCAGGACTTCGGATAGACGATGTCGGCATCCTTGAAGGCCTCGGCCATGGAGTTGGTCTTGTGGAACTTGGAGCCGTACTTCTCGCAGTTCTTGCGGGCGATCTCTTCGACCTCGGGGAACACATCGTATCCTTCCGGATGGGCCAGCGTGACGTCCATGCCGAAGCGGGTGAACAGGCCGATGACGCCCTGCGGGACGGACAGCGGCTTGCCGTAGCTGGGGCTGTAGGCCCAGGTCATGGCAACCTTCTTGCCCTTGAGGTTTTCCACACCGCCGAAGTAGTGGATGACATGCAGCATGTCGGCCATGCACTGCGTCGGATGGTCAACGTCGCACTGCAGGTTCACGAGCGTCGGTCTCTGCTCGAGGATACCGTCGCGGTAGCCCTCTTCCAGCGCGTCCATGAACGTCTTCTGGTACTCGTGGCCCTGATGGATGTACATGTCGTCACGGATGCCGATGACGTCAGCCATGAAGGAAACCATGTTCGCGGTCTCGCGGACGGTCTCGCCGTGTGCGATCTGGGACTTCTTCTCGTCGAGGTCCTGCGTGGTAAGACCCAGGAAGTTGCAGGCGGAAGCGAACGAGAAGCGGGTACGGGTGGAGTTGTCGCGGAAGATGGAAATGCCGAGACCGGAGTTGAAGATTTTCGTGGACTTGTTGCGCTCGCGCAGATCGCGCAGGGCGTCAGCGACGGTGAAGACCGCATCGATTTCGTCGTCGGTCTTGTCCCAGGTCCAGTAGAAGTCGGTCTTGTACATGTTGTTGATGCGCAGGGTTTCCAGATGTCTTGCAAGCTCAACAGTTTTGCTCATGATTTTTCTCCTTATTTATCTTATCGATATATGGTTACAGATTTGGATGGGCGGATGTGGGCATTCGCCCCTACGAGACGTGCGGGGGATATGGGCGGGACAGAATCCCACCGGCAAAAACCCGTGGGATTCCGAAAAAAAGTCTTACTTAATGTCGTTGCCGGTCAGCTCCTGACGGAAGGAGGTTGCGGAGCCGTCCTTGTTCTCGGGCTTGTAGAGCATGGGAACAGCGGCATAGAGCGCTGCGCAGGTCACGAGGTCCTGCTTCCAGGTGATCTCGTTGGGCGCGTGCGCCTGGGATTCGGCGCCGGGGCCAAAGCCGACGCAGGGGATGCCGTAGCGGCCCTGGATGGAAACGCCGTTCGTGGAGAAGGTCCACTTGTCGGTGAGGGGACGGCCTTCACGGGTCGAAGCGGCCTTTGCATCGGGAGCCAGACGCTTGTCGCCCCACAGCGCATGGTGCGCGTCGACGAGAGCCTGCACGTGCGGCGCAGTCTCCTTGTTGATCCAGGTCGGGAAGAAGCACTCGGTCTCATAGACGTGACCGTTCCAGGAGGGACGGTCGTACATGTACATGGAAACCTTGACGTCCTTCGCGTACTTCTTGCAGGCGGGGAGGTCTTCGATTTCCTTCAGGCAGGACTTGTAGGTCTCGCCCGCGGTCATGCGGCGGTCGATGGAGATCGAGCAGGAGTCAGCGACAGCGCAGCGGCTGGGGCTGGTGTAGAAGATCTGGCTGGTGGTGCAGGTGCCGCGGCCGAGGAAGCGTGCGTCTTCCCAATGCTCGGGGTTGTACTTCGGGTCGAGCATCTTGACAAGGCCCTTGACCTCCTTGTCGTCGCCTGCGTCGTTTTCGT
>USLX01000057.1 GCA_900555665.1 uncultured Eubacteriales bacterium
AAGACATTTTTTCGCAGGAATACTGACGTATTTCAAGGAAAAATGACGCGGCGCAGCGTGAAAAGGCCCGCTGTCCGGGTGCGTCGAGCGTTGGAAGAATACACCCTAGTCTAAAGGATGTTGATTTGAATTGCAAGCGGTTTTTCCCCGGAGTTGCCTTCCCCGTTCCGCTGTAAGCCTCCAGCCCCGCAACATGCCGCAACCACGCGTTGCTTGTGTCCGGGCGGAATTTATGCTATGCTGTGTCTAGCGTGTATCTGAAAACTGCATGCCGGGGCGTTTGCGCGTCTGGAGAAGCTGTGTCTTTCGTGTCTTCCGCTTTTGGCGGGCCGGATTGCAAACGCTCCGCCGATATGCTATAATATTCTAAATTCTGAGCGATTTTGGCAAATAATTTCAACCCAGGAGGGGCTATGAAAGCTGAATGTTCCGGCTCTGCCTACGGCACCGCGCGTGTAGGCGCGGTGGATCTGACGAAGAGCTTTGCAATTCTCTTTGTGCTGCTCATTCATGCCTCGAGCGACGTGCTGCGCTACAGCCCGGTCGGGGGCGCCGGCTGGCTGTGCGGACTTTTTTGGGGGAGCATCTCGCGCGGGGCCGTACCACTGTTTTTGCTTTGCAGCGGCGCGCTGCTGCTGGATCCCGGGCGCGCGCTGAGTATCCGACACATCTGGCGGCGGAACATTTTGCACCTGCTGCTGGCGCTCTTCTTCTGGGCCGGGATCTACAAGTCACTTGGGCTGCTGACCGCAGGAAATGTGGACGGCGGATCGGTGCGTGGGGCGGTTTGGGAGTGGCTGCTCTGGCAGCATGAGGGGCACCTCTATTATCTGCCGGTGATTTTGCTGGTCTACGCCGCGCTGCCGGTCACGCGCGCACTCTGTGCGCGGGCGGATCGGAGCACGCTGCGCTATGCGCTTGCTTTTTGGGCGGTATTTGGCGTGCTGCTGCCCACACTCCAGTCATTTGGAGCACTGAAGAAATTTGGCGGGATTGTTCGCCAGTGGCCGCTGCCGATGGCCTGGAGCGCAATTGGCTGCAGCGTACTGGGCGAGGCGCTGCGACGGTGGCCCTGCTCCGTGCGGCAGTGTGCAGGGGTTTTCGTGGCTGGCTTTGCGATCTGCTTTGCGGGAACCTGGGCACTCTCCGTGCGGGCCGGGACGCTGAAAACGCCGCTGCTGGAGGGCTTCTCGCCCGGGCCGTGCATGATGGCTGCGGGGTTGTTTTCGCTCTGCGTGTGTGGGGAGAAGCGAATTCCGGAACGGTGGATGCGGCGGGCGCGGCAACTCTCAGGCGGCAGCTTCTGCATCTATCTGGTGCATATCGCGCTGCTGCGGGGGCTGCTTTCTCTGGGGCTGGGGACGGGCCGGTTTCCGGGTGTCACCATTCCGGTGCTGGCCCTGCTCTGCGGGGCGCTCAGCTGGGCAGTCTATCTGCTGCTCTCGCATCTTCCTTGGGTCCGGCGCTGGCTGATTTAGCGGCGCTGGGCGAAATTTCCGCTTTTGCTTGCTTTTTCGCCGGTCGGTTTATATACCGGAAGCGTCGAAACAGCGAACTTTATGGGACGGAGAGGCGGCGGACGGATGAACATTACCTTTTTGGTTGGAAACGGGTTTGATCTTTCTGCGGGACTGCGGACAGCGTACCGCGATTTCTATGACTGGTACTGCGCGCAGCCAAGCAGGAACCTGGACATCCAGATGTTTAAAAACGGCATTCGGGACGATGTGCTGCACGGCGGCGAGACGTGGGCCGATTTTGAGCTGGGACTGGGGCAGTATGCCGCGCACTTTTCCGGGGAGAAGCTCGAAAAATTTCAGGAATGCTATGTGGATGCGCAGGCGCAGACGCGGGAACTGCAGCCGCAGGGCTGCGCCGGCCGGGGCCGAAACAGGCGGATTTGCTTTCGATCGGCCTGAAAACAAAAAATTTGCTCCCGCCGGAATTGGGCCGGCGGGGGCTGGTTTTGGTTTTTCAGTATTAGATATAATTATGATGAATATGAAAAATAGATGTTTTACTAATATTGCAGGCTGTGCTATGATAGGTGCAGAATGAAATGAAAAGGAGCTTTTTTTATGAGCAACTGTGCAATTGTAGGCATTAACTGGGGCGATGAGGGCAAGGGCCGGATGGTCGATCTCATTGCGAAGGAATATGACATTGTCTGCCGGTATCAGGGCGGCAACAACGCAGGCCACACCGTTGTCAACGAATATGGCAAGTTTGCGCTGCATCTGATTCCGTCCGGCATCTTCCTGAAGGGCGTTGTCAACGTGCTGGGCAACGGCGTTGTCATCGACCTCGAGCATCTGTGGGGCGAAATGAAGAGCCTGATGGACGCGGGGATTGAGATTACGCCGGAAAACTTCAAGATTTCTGACCGTGCAACCATCGTCTTCCCCTATCACCGGGCGCTGGACGGTCTGGAAGAGGCCCGTCTGAAGGACAAGAAGTACGGCTCCACGCTGCGCGGCATCGCGCCGGTCTACTCCGACAAGTATCAGAAGAAGACCATCATGATGGGCGAGCTGCTGTATCCGGAATACCTCAAGAAGCGCCTTTCCGGCATCCTTGAGTGGAAAAACCTGACGATTCAGAACGTCTACGGTGCAGAACCCTACAAGCTGGACGACATGCTGGCCTGGTGTGACGAGTTTGGCTCGAAGCTGGCACCTTATATCTGCAACACGAGCAAATTTCTGTATGACGCCGAAAAGGCGGGCAAGAACATCATGTTCGAGGCCCAGCTCGGCGCGCTGCGTGACATTGATTTCGGCATTTTCCCGTATACGTCCTCTTCCAGCTCCAACGCCGGATATGCCTGCGTGGGCGCCGGGATTCCGGGCAGCCATGTCGACCGGACGGTGGGCATCGTGAAGGCGTACTCCACCTGCGTCGGGGAAGGCCCGTTCACGGCAGAATGGTTTGGCGAAGAGGCAGAGGCGCTCCGTCAGGCGGGTGCGGAATACGGTGCGGCAACGGGCCGGCCCCGCCGCGTGGGGCCGATCGATCTGGTCGCGACGCGCTATGGCGTGCGCATCCAGGGTGCGACCGAGGTTGCACTGACGAAGCTCGACGTGCTCTCCTATATGAAGGAAATCCCCATCTGCGTGCAGTATGAGATCAATGGCCAGAAGACCGATGAGTTCCCGTTCACGGCCGTCATCGACGAGGCCAAGCCCGTGTTTACCTCGATGCCCGGCTGGGGCTGCGACATCTCCGGCGTGCGCCGCTGGGAGGATCTGCCTGTGGAGGCACGCAACTATGTGGAATATATCGAAAAGGCCATCGGCTGCCACATCAGCTATGTCTCCGTCGGCGCGGCGCGCGACGAGTATCTGACGCGCTGAGGTGTCCGGAATGAAGCCTAGCTATGAAAGCCCGCTGGCGTCGCGCTACGCCTCGGCGTATATGCTGCATCTGTTTTCGCCGGACATGCGGTTTGAAACATGGCGGCGGCTGTGGTTGTCGCTGGCGAAGGCGCAGCACGCGCTGGGGCTGCCGGTTACGCAGGAACAGGTGGACGAGCTCGCCGCGCACGTCTCCCCCATCGACTACGACCTCGTTGCGGCGAAGGAAAAGGAGCTGCGGCATGATGTGATGGCGCACATCTACGCCTTCGGCGCGGCGGCTCCCGGCGCGAAGGGCATCATCCATCTCGGTGCGACGAGCTGCTATGTGACGGACAATGCCGATCTGGTTCTCTACCGGGATGCGCTTGTCTATCTGCGCGGGCAGCTGGAGCAGGTTTTGCTGCAGCTGGCGGACTTTGCGGATCGCTATGCCGCGATGCCCTGCCTGGGGTATACGCATTTCCAGCCCGCGCAGCTTGTCACCGTAGGCAAGCGCGCGACGCTCTGGGCACAGGATCTGATGCTGGATCTTGAGGAGCTGAATGACGTGATTGCGGCCATTCGCTTCCTCGGCTGCCGCGGCACGACCGGCACGGAGGCCAGCTTTATGGAGCTCTATCACGGCGAGACGGCAAAAATCGACGCGATGAACCGGATGATCGCTGCGGACTTTGGCTTTGACCGGCTCTATGATGTCTGCGGGCAAACCTATCCGCGCAAGCTGGACAGCCGGATTTTGAACGTTCTTTCTTCCATCGCGCAGAGCTGCTATCGGTTTGCGAACGACATCCGGCTACTGCAGCACGACCGGCAGCTCGAAGAGCCGTTTGAGAGCACGCAGGTCGGCTCGTCCGCGATGGCCTACAAGCGCAACCCGATGCGCTGTGAGCGGATCTGCTCGCTGGCGCGCTATGTGATGGCAGATGCGATGAATGCGCCGATGACGGCGTCGACGCAATGGCTCGAGCGGACGCTGGACGATTCGGCCAACCGCCGCATTTCGCTGCCGGAGGGCTTCCTTGCCGTGGATGGAATTTTGCGGCTGATGCAGAACGTGACGGCGGGTCTGCGTGTGAATGAGAAGATCGTGGCGAAGTTTGTTGCGGACTACCTGCCGTTTATTGCGACGGAAAATCTGCTGATGGCTGCCGTGGAACGCGGCGGCGACCGACAGCAAGTGCATGAGATCATCCGCCGCGCGTCTATGCGTGCGACCGAGGCGATGAAGGCCGGCGAGCCGTGGGATCTGATCGCGGAGCTGGCCGCAGAGCCGGCCTTTGGGCTGAGCGAGGCGGAGATCCGCGCGGAGATGAAGCCGGAAGCTTACATTGGGCGCTGCCCGGAGCAGGTCGCGGCCTTCACCGCGAAATGCTGCACGCTCTGCAAGGATGCCGCACAGGGCCGGGCGGAGATCACACTTTAAATTGTTTCCTTTCCATCTTTCTACCTTCATTGTGGAACCCGCGCGGCAGAACACTGCCGCGCGGGTTTCCATATTCCTGCCGCTGCGCTGGGATTCTTCCCCAGTCGCCTTCGGCGACAGCCCCCTCTTGGCGGAGAGAGCCATCGGGCGGACAGCGTCGTCCGTCCTACTTTTGTGAGCGAAGTGCAGTGGAAAACAAAAAACCAGGCCCTGCCCGGGTGGGCGGGGCCTGGTCATTATTTTGTCAGGGCGTCGTAGGCGGGTTTGAGATCCTGCATTTTTTGCAGGCTGCACATGGCATTCCATGCCATGAAGCCGCCTGTCAGGCCGGCGTCCTCGAGCGCCTGGATCTCTGCGCCGATCTCCTCCGCGCCGTAGGTATTATACGGCGGACGGATGGCGTCGTAGGCCTGAATCCAGGTACGGACGATAGCCGGGGTGGGCGTCTCCGCCTGCCGCGCGGCGGCCTTGACGGACCAATCGTAAATCGTATCATACGGATGCTCCCAGGGGCGATAGGTTCCGTCCTGGCTGAAATGATCTGGATAGGGCATGCCGCTGATGACGTCGACCACATTGCTGATGGCCGCCCAATACTGCCCGTAGGCCGTGACATAGGTCTCCACGGACTCACCGAAGACGTCTGCGCCGACATAGACGCCGAGATCATGCAGCTCATCGGTTGCGTACATCAAAAAGCGTTGGATGGCCTGCGCCTTGGTCTCGTTGTTTTCATTGTGATAGTCGATCGTGCCGGCCTTTTCATAGTCGTATGTCCCATCCGGGAAGCGGACATAGTCAAACTGGATCTCCTGGAAGCCCATGGTTTCGACGGCGTCCTTTGCCAGGGCAACCTTATATTCCCAGGCATAGCGACAGAAGGCGCTCGGCCAATAGCTGCCTGTGGCCTTGAGGTAGAGCGGATCGCCATTGTTGTCCGCGATGGCGTACTCGGGGTGATCGGTCACAAAGAACGAGTCGTTGAAGGCGGTGAGGCGGCCGATGGCATAGAAGCCCGCGTCTTTGATCTTCTGGATACAGGTGCGATACTCTTCGATGGTATTGTTTGCGTACTGATAGGCCGTTGGGGAATACTCCTGATAGACCGGCGAGGGATAGCCGACGGAGGTGCCGTCGATGATGTTGACGACAAAGGCGTTGATATTGGTCGATTTGGCGTATTCGATATATGCGTCGATATTGCCGAGCACCTCGGGATCGCAGGTCAGGTAGAGCGCATAGCAGGGGTTTGGCATGACGTTGTCTTCAAAATCCGCCTTCTCGCGCGGATAGTAGTCGAGCGATCCGCCGTCTCCGCCGCCCCAGCGGTCCTGCCGGCCCATATGGACGGAATAGGAGCCGAAGCGGTCATAGATCTGCGTGGCAAGCTCCGGCGTGGCCGCGGTATATTCGCCGCTGATATAGCCGGTGGATTCGCCGTCTGTGACATGGTAGAGGTGGACAACGCCGTTTGAAATGGAGTCGAAGCCGAGCACCTGAAGCTCTGTCCCCTGCTCCACCAGGCCGCCCAGCTCAAAGCCGTCCGCCGACAGGCGGAGGTTTTGCGGGGTACGGACATAGATGGTCTTCTCCAGCACGACCGATTGCGGATCGTCTGTGAAGGCCTCGGAATCGACGTAGCCGTATTGCAGATCCTCAAAATAGGTCAGGCAATAGCTGCGGCCATTCTTTTGGATGGTCTTTTCGGCGAGATATGTCACCTCGGAGCCGCGGGCCACCGCGCCGGTCTCCTGAAAGTCGGCGTCGTAGCAGGCAACTGTCGGCGTTTCGGCACGGATATAGGCCGTCTGATAGCGGCTTCCGCTCGACGCGGCGGCCTCCTCCGCGCGCTCCGGCGCACCGGTGATGACGCAGATGAAGAGCACGATGGCAACCAGGATCAGCACGAGCAGCAGCACGAGCCAGGTATTCTGGCGCAGGAAACGCAGCAGCGCCTGCCGGCGCGCATCGGCCTTTGGATTCTGTTTTCGTGCCGAAGCATGGGTCCGGCGGTTTTTCATGGCAATTCCCTACTTTCTGTCTATCTTGTATTATACATCAACTTTTCGGGAATTTCCAGCTTTTTTATGTATTTTTGCGGATTATCGCCTTTTTAGGTCAGAATCCGTCATCTGCGCTCCATTTTGATGGTGTGACATTGTGATATTTTCATTTTTCGCTCCATTTGGAATGGAAATTTTGCAAATAATCTCAAATTTATGTAAACTCAAAACAGGAATTTTCGAAACTTTTTCCGATGTTTTCAAAAAATCGCGCCCAGCGGCGGGGCCGTTGGGCGCGATTGGCAGATGGATGCAGGGTGCTCAGTTTTCCTTCATAAGCTTGCGGCGGGCGATGTTGATCGTGCCCTCCTGCATGCCGGTGATCCAGGCGAGGGCGCGGCCCGTGCCGTTGGCGACGCAGGAATCGGTATCGTCGGCAATGGAGCAGGGCAGCTCTGTCCGCTCTGTCAAAAGCTGATCAAAGCCGTAGAGCAGGCTTCCGCCGCCGGTGAGGACGATGCCGGTCGCGGCGAGGTCGGCCACCAGTTCGGGGGAGGTATGCTCCAGCACGGAGAGCACCTCGTCGACGATCTGGCGCGCGGGGCGCTTGAAGGCGTCGAGCAGCTCGGTCGATGACACGGTTTCTTCCTTTGGAAGGCCGGTTTTCAGGTCGCGGCCCTTCACCGTGATGCGTGCCTCTTCTGCGCGGGGATAGACGCAGCCGATGGCGATTTTAACCTCCTCGGCGGTGTTTTGGCCGATGACCATGCCGTAGTGCTTGCGGACGTATTGGATGACAGCATCGTCAAACGTGTCGCCGGCGACCTTGATAGAGGACGAGACGGCGATGCCGTTCATGCTGAGCACGGCGATATCGGTTGTGCCGCCGCCGATGTCGACGACCATATGGCCGCGCGGGCCTGCGATATCCAGCTTCGCGCCGAGGGCAGCCGCGAACGGCTCTTCAATGAGATAGACGCGGCGCGCGCCGGCCTCCATGGTGGCCTGGATGACGGCGCGCTCTTCCACCTCGGTGACGCCGCTCGGGACAGAGACGACCACGCGCGGCTTGATGAGTGTGAATTTACTGATTTTTTTCAGGAATTGTTCGAGCATTTTTTCCGTCATCTCATAGTCGGAGATGACGCCGTCGCGCAGGGGGCGGACGGCCACGACGTTTCCGGGCGTGCGGCCCAGCATGTTGCGGGCGGCTGCGCCGACCTGGAGCACCTTGCCCGTGTTTTTATCCACGGCGACAACCGACGGCTCCCGCAGGACGATGCCCCTGCCCTCTTCGTAGATGAGGACGTTGGCGGTGCCGAGGTCGATGCCGATATCTCGCGTCAGTTTCATAGCGGTTCCCCTTTCTGATCCGGGTTCTTTTCCGGCGCGGCAAGCGCCGCGCAGACGACGCTCTTCGCGCCTGCGGTGAGCAGCACACGGCTGCACTCGGAGAGCGTTGAGCCGGTGGTGACAATATCGTCGATGAGCAGGAGCCGCTTGCCCTGAAAGACCTCCGGGGCATAGGGCTCATAGACGCCGCGGACATTGGCCGCGCGCATCGCGGCGTCCTGTAGCGTGGACTGCGCAGTATTGTTTGTGACCTTGCGCAGCGTGCGGGCCATGGGAACGCCGAGCGCCCGCGAAACTGACCGGCAGAGCAGCTCCGCCTGATCATAGCCGCGCGTCTTCCGCCGCTCACGGCTGACCGGCGCCCAGGTGAGCAGGTCGAACTTTCCGACGAGCTTGTCCCGGATCGTGACGGCCATCCAGGCTCCGTAGACCTCGGCATACTGCCGGCGGCCATAGAATTTGAAGCGGTGGATCGAAGACCGCAGCGGCTCCTGATAGGAGAAGGTTGCGATGCAGCGGTCCGCAAAGCGGACGTGCGGATCCGCGCCGTCATAATCCGGCAGGTTATCCAGGCAGTGCTGGCAGACCGGGCTGCAGCTGGAGTCCATCAGCTTGTGACAGAGGACGCACTTGGGCGGATAGATCAGATCGAGCAGCCAGCGGATGACGCGCCTCATACCTCTCCCTCCTGCAAGCGGAGCTTCAGCCCGCTGTAGCGCTTCTGGCGACGGTCGTTACGAACCATGGCGGCGAGCAGCTCTTCATCGCCGACGACGATGAGCAGCTCCCGCGCGCGGGTAATGGCGGTATAGAGGACGCTGCGCGTCAGCAAATACGGCGAACCGGCCAAAAGCGAAAGAATCACCGCGCGATATTCGCTGCCCTGACTCTTGTGGACGGTCATGGCGTAGGCAGGCTCCAGCTCGCCGAGCATGTCAAAGGCATATTCGGCGCGTTTTTCGTCAAAGTCGACGGTGACAAGCTCGGTCTCATAGTCGATTTGCGCGATTACACCGATGTCGCCGTTGAAAATACCCGTTCCGGCGCCGAGGCCGTTTGGATTCTTCCACATTATATCATAGTTATTGCGGATTTGCATTACCCGATCGCCCTCGCGGAAGGAAAAATCGCCGAATCGCTTCTCTTTTTTTCCGGCGGCGGGCGGATTGAGCACCGCCTGGAGGGCGGCGTTGAGATTTTTCGTGCCGGTCTCCCCTTTTCGGGTCGGGCTGAGCACCTGGATTTCGCTGGCGGGGATGTTCATGTTTTTCGGCAGGCGCGTCTGGCAGAGCTGCTGGACGGTCTGGACGAGGGCTTCCGGTGATTTGCGGCGCAGGAAGAAGAAATCGCGGTCTGTGCAGGTTAAAACCGGGAGCTGGCCGTGGTTGACGGCATGGGCGTTCATGACGATGAGACTCTGGCTGGCCTGGCGGAAGATTTCTGTCAGGCGCACCGTCTCAATCCGGCCGCTGCGGATGAGATCGGCAAAGAGATTGCCCGCACCAACGGAGGGCAGCTGATCCGGGTCGCCGACCAAGATCAGGCGGCAGCCGGGCTTCAGCGCGCGCAGGAGAGAGGCCATGAGCTGCAGATCGACCATCGATGTCTCGTCTACGATCAGCGCGTCGCAGGGCAGTGGCTCGTCCTCGTCGTGGAGGAAGGACATCATGCCGGTCTCCTCGTCAAACTGGGATTCCAGGAGGCGGTGGATTGTGGACGCCTCACGGCCTGTACACTCGGCCAGGCGCTTGGCTGCGCGGCCGGTGGGCGCGGCGAGAAGCGTTTTGAACTTTAAAAGGTCGAACAGGGTCAAGATACCGGACATGACGGTTGTTTTGCCGGTGCCGGGGCCGCCTGTAACCAGGAGCAGCTGGCGCTGCGCCGCCATGCGAATGGCCGTGCGCTGGCCCTCGGCGTAGGTGATGGCCTGCGTCAGCTCGGCTCGCTCGACCAGCTGGTCGAGCTCCTTCGGGACGGCGGGCTCCGCTGCGGACATTGCCAGAATGCGGCGGCAGACATAGTCCTCCGCCTCGTAAAACTGCGGCAGATAGCAGGCGTCCAGGCCCGCGATGCGGTCGATGACCACGCGCTCCTGCTCCGTCAGGCGCGTCATTCCGGCCTCCACGAGCTCCGGCTCAAGGCTGAGCAGGGCCGCCGTGGCGGCGGTGAGCTTGTCCCGCGGGATAAAGGTATGGCCGTGGTTGAGGTTGAAGGAGAGCTCAAAGAGCACGCCCGCCTCGACGCGGCGCTCGTCATCCGCTGCGACGTCCAGTTCCAGTGCGAAGGCATCCACAAGGCCAAAATCCGCACCGTAATACGGGTCGGTCAGCAAATACGGGTCATCGCGCAGGGCATCCTGCGCGTCTGGGCCATAGATGCGGTAGAGCCGGACAGCCAGCTCCGCAGGCAGGCGGTGTATGGTCAGAAATTCGATCAGGCGGCGAATGCCGGACTGCCGCCGAAAGCTCTCGGACATCTGCGTGGCCTTGGCTGCGGAGATCCCGGGGATCTCTGTCAGGCGGGACGGCTCATTTTCCAGAACATCAAGACTCTGGGGGCCAAAGCGCTCGACAATTTTTGCCGCAGTTTTGGCGGCAATGCCCTTTACGGCACGCGAGGAGAGATAGGCAAAGATCTCCTGGGTAGTCTCCGGCATTAAGCGCTCGAGAAATTCCGCCTCAAACTGCGGGCCGTGGCTCGGATGGCGTCCCCATTTGCCGGCGATCACCAGGCGCTCACCGACAAGGGTCATCGGGATGGTGCCTGTGACGGTAATGAGGTTGCCGTCTTCCGCGCGGAGGCGGAGGACGGTATACCCATTTTCCGAATTTTGAAATATGATGCTTTGCACCGTGCCGCGGATCATCTCTTCGTCGCGTTCCGTCATTTATGTCTCTCGCAATCCATCCTTCAAATCTTGATATGTGCAGCATTCCACAAAATCATAGCGACGGGCGAGCGCCGCAGCGAGCACGCAGGCCGTCTCGCTTGCATCCGCTGTCACAAGCAGCAGCATACCATCGAACAGGCCGGAGCTGCGCAGCCAACTGACCGCGCGCACCTGTCGCTCGAGCGCAGGCTCTTCCCCGGTCAGGAAATAAACCAGCTTCGCAGCCGTGCGCACCGGAAGGAGCAGCCGCCCAACGATGCACCAGGCCAGAACCAGGATCAGCATCGCGATCACCGCACATAACAGTACCTCAATCAGCATTCCCTCACCCCCTGCTTCATCCTATGCAGCGGCGCGAAATGCGGATAGGGATATCATACTATATTTTTACGCTGTTTTCTACTGAAAAGTGAGAAAAGCCCAAAAAAGCGGCGCCCAGTTACCTGGGCGCCGCAAGGGTTGAACCAATTTAGAAATTAGTCCTCGTTGATGGCGATGACAACGCCGGAACCAACGGTACGGCCGCCTTCACGGATTGCGAAGCGGAGGCCATTCTCGATGGCGATCGGGGTGATCAGCTCGACATTCATGTCGATGTTATCGCCAGGCATGCACATCTCAACGCCTTCGGGCAGGGAGA
>USLX01000058.1 GCA_900555665.1 uncultured Eubacteriales bacterium
CCTCTTGGCAGAGGGGGCTGTCGCCGAAGGCGACTGGGGGAGAAAATCCCCGCTCTGTGCGGAAAGCCTCCCCTTCATGGGCGATGCCCCAGCACGCACACCGGGCCAGATGCGGGCAAGGGAACATCAAAAGCTCCCTTCCCCCCTATCTGGATCGCCCGTGCAAATTCCGCCGAAAACGTACCCTCGCAAAAGGCGCTCCCGCGTGCGGGAGCGCCTTTTTACAGCTTTTCTTATTCTTCGTTGTTCGGCGTGTCGATCTGGATCTCGACGGCGCCTTCCGCCGGGGCATCCTCCGCCTTCGGCTCCTCTGCAGGCGCTTCCGGAGCTTCCTCGGCCGGAGCCTCGGGTTCCTCCGCCGGAGCGTCCACATCCACGAACGCCTCCTCGGCAACCGCGTCTTCCTGCTTCAGGCTGTCGATGTAATCCTTCAGCTCTTCGATCAGCTTCTTCGACTCGTCGATCTTCTGGCACCACGGCAGATACTCCGCATTGTCCATCTCTTCGCCGACGGCGTAGTCACGGTAATACAGCTTGCCCAGCTGTGCCTCCGCCTTTTTGATCTTGTCTTCTTCCGCATAGATGGAGACATTGGTCTTCGCGATTGCCGCAAGCACCTTGGCCTTCTGCG
This sequence comes from uncultured Eubacteriales bacterium, assembly GCA_900555665.1. Lineage (GTDB taxonomy): Bacteria > Bacillota > Clostridia > Oscillospirales > Oscillospiraceae > CAG-170. Next base: position 632 of record USLX01000058.1, read on the forward strand.
CAGCGGCCTGTGCCGCGCTCACCGCAAAGTTCTTTGCCGCCTCAAAGCTCTCATTGAAACCCATATGATAGACTCCCTTCTGTCATCAGTTGTAACTTCTGTCTGTCATTATAGCATATCCCGCCCATTTGAAAAGACCCAAAGGCCGGATATTTTCGAAAAATTTACAAATTTTCTTCCCCTTCGTCTTCCTTCGCCTCCGCAGCCGCCTGCGCCGCCTTTTGGTTGACATAAAGCTGTTCCGGATTCGGCTTCTTTTTGATCAGGATATAGGCCAGCGCGCCGCCGGCAAACACCACGCAAAGCGCCGCCACCAGCTGGCTCACGCGGATGCCTGTCCCGAAGAGGTAGAGGCTGTCTGTCCGCAGTCCCTCGATCCACACGCGCCCCAGGCCGTACCAGGCCAGGTAGCTCAGCATGATCTGTCCGTCAAAGCGCCGCTTTTTTGTCAGGAAATGCAGCGCGATGAATCCTGCAAGGTTCCAGACCGACTCATAGAGGAACGTCGGATGATAATATGTCACCGCGCCGCTCGCGTCCAGCAGTCCCATCTTGAAGAAGCAATCCGTCACAGCTCCATGCGCCTCACGGTTCATAAAGTTGCCCCAGCGGCCGAAGATCTGCCCGATCATCACAGCCAGCGCCGCCGCGTCCAGCAGTGTTCCGGCCTTAATCTTCTTCACCCGGCTCACCACAAGAATGGTGATCGCACCGCCGATCACACCGCCGTAGATGGCAAGTCCGCCCTCCCAGATGTAGAGCACGGAAATGGGATTCGCCGCATACAGCTCCCAATAAAAGATGCAGTAATAAAGCCGCGCGCAGATCACCCCGATTGGCACCGCCCAGAGTACCTCGTCGAGCACATCGTCCTGCGTCAGCCCAAATACCGGCGCGCGCCAGAGCATATAGAGCACCGCCAGCAAAAAGCCCGCCGCAATGATGATGCCATACCAGTAAATATCCTTCCCGAATACCGTAAAGGCCACGGGATCCGGATCGACCGTGATCCCCAGATTCGGGAACGTGATCGGAGATGCCAAAAACATACCTCATTCCTCCTTCGGCCAGACGATCGAGATCGCCGCCCGTTCTCTTTGGACGACCCGGCGCAGAAATTGTTCCACATCCTCGGGCGTCACCGTGTCAAAGGCCGCCGGATAGTCGTAATAGTCCACGCCGTCCATATAAAATGCGCAGATGCGGTAGCAGGTATTTTCAAAGCTGTCCAGCTCACGCAGCCTGCGGCCCAGCATCGACTTTTTCAGCCGGCGGAACTGCTCCCGGTCGACGCCCGTCTCCGAAAGGCGCTTCGCCTCTTCCAAAATTGCCTCGAGCACCGCCTCCGGCTCCTCGCTGTCTCCCGCGGCCTCCAGCAGCGCCAGGCCCTTCATCCGCTCATAGTCGATGGCAAAATCCGCATCAATGAGCCCCTGCTCATAAAGCCGCGTATAGAGCGCGGACGACTCGCCGGCCAGCAGTTCCGCCGCCATCGAGCCCAAAAACTCCATCCGCAGCGGCTCCATGCCCTCGTCCGCCGGCTCACACTTGAAACCGATGGCAAACGTCGGCATCGCGACCTCCATCTGCGCCTCGATCTTTTCCTGCACCACGCCCATCGGCTCCGCCGGGCCATAGTCCCGCGCCGCAATCCCGACCGACCCCGCCGGCGTCTCGCGCAGCGCCTGTGCGATCACGTCCTCCGCCCTCACGTCGCCCACGACGCAGAGGATGAGGTTCGACGGATCATAAAACGCCCGGTGGCAGTCATAGAGCGTTTTGGCCGTAATGTCCTGAATGCTCTCCACCGTCCCCGCAATCGGTACCCGCGCCGGATGGTGCCGGTACATCGCGCGGAACAGATTCTCCTGCACCACGTTTCCGTCGCTGTCGTCATACATTTTAATTTCCTGCGCAATGATGCCCCGCTCTTTTTCCACGCTTTCCTCCGTGAAATACGGCGTTGTCACCATTCGCAGCAAAATCGACAGATTCTCCTCAAAATGCTCCGTACATTCGACATAATAGGCCGTCATCGTGTAGCTTGTGAAGGCGTTATTGCTGCCCGCCATCTTGGCAAACAGCTCCATCGCGTTGCCCTCCGGCAAATCGAACATCTTGTGCTCCAGATAGTGCGCCACGCCGTCCGGCATCGTATACGCCGCACCGCCGAGCCGGAATTTCGTGTCGATCGATCCGAAATTCGTCGCCACAAACGCATATTTCTTTGCAAATCCCGGCTTTTCCACCACGCGGATCATCATTCCGCTCGGCAGCCTTTCCTCAAAATATACCTCGCCGAGCTGCGGAAATTCCTTTTTTCTCATCCTTCCGTCCCCCTCAGCGTAAATACCGTCTCCAGCTGCACCTGCCGGGCGCACTCGGCAACCTGTCCGCGCGTCACAGCCTCGATGCCGCGCGCAAGCTCCTCCATGCCGCCGTCCAATCCCGCGGCCCGCTGCCCGATGGCATAGTCGTCGAGCCGTCCGGGGCTGTCGAGCGCCGTCTTGAGATCCGAGAGCAGATAACGCTTCGCCGACTCAAATTCATAGTCCGAAATCTCGCCCGCGCGGCAAGCGTCCAGCTGGCGCAAAATCTCGCGCTCCGCCGTCCCGAGCTTGTCAAACTCCACGCCGGACGAGACGATCATCAAGCCCTTGAATTTTTCCACCGAAGACATCGCGTAATAGCAAAGCGACATCTCCTCGCGCACCTTCTGAAAGAGCTTGCTCGTGATCCCGCCGCCGAAGATCGTGTTCATCATCAGCAGCGCCGGATATGCCGCGTCCGCCGCCGTGCAGCCCGTGGAAAAGCCCATCGTAAGCTTCCCCTGCGTCACATCCATCCGCTCCTCCACGCGCCGCAGCTCTCCGCCCGCGCGCCGGGCCGCGGTTCCGACCGCGTCAAACGCCGCCGCGCGCGGCAGCCCGCGCAAAACCTCCCGCAAACACTCGGCCGCTTCCTCTGCGTCCCTGCGCCCCATGTAAAAAAGCTCCACGCGCGACTCCGCCAATACCTTCCGGTACTGCGCATAGAGCCCCTCCGGCGTGATCGCCTCCACGTCCTCGCCCTCGCCGAGCCGCGGCACGGCATAGGCCTCGCCCGCGCAGAGCGCCTTGATCAGCTGGCTCGTGGCATACGTCCGCTTGTCGTTCACGCGCGAGGCAATCGCGTTGGCGAGATTCCGCTTTTCGCTCTCCACATAGCCGTTCACAAACGCGCCGCCCTGCAGCCTCGGCCGCAGCAGCAGCTCGCCCAAAAAGTCCATCACCGGCGCAAAAACTGCCTCGCCCGCCAGCGTGTCCTCAATAAAATCGGCGTAAAAGCCCGTCAGCTGCACCTCGCCCTTTTTCCGCACCAGCGACCCGACGCTCGCACCGTACAGTTCGTCCAGCCGCGCCGCGATGCTCCGCAGATCGGGGCAGCCCTCGCTCCCGCGCAGCAGCACGCTCGGAATCAGCGCGTTCATCGCCGCCTCTTCCCGCCGCAGCGGCCGGAAAAAGTTGACGCTGAAGCAGCCGGTCTTGAATTTATCGGTCTGCACCGCCGTGAGCTCCACGCCGGGCAGCAATTCCATCCGTTTCTCCATAGTTCCTTCCTTGTCAAAATATGATGTTATATTATACAACAGAACTCCGTAAAAGTAAAACATCCGCGCCCGCTTTCCATAAAAAATCCCCTCACAGTGCCTCACCTCGTGAGGGGATGGAATCACACGAAACATCGCAAGGGGGTATCTGAAACCGCATGATGTGACCGGCAGCGAGGGATTTTTGCGCTGAGCAAGACATTTTTCCGCAGGAATCCTGACGTATTTCAAGGAAAAATGACGCGGCGCAGCGTGAAAAGACCCGCTGTCCGGGTGCGTTGGCAGTTGGAAGAATACACCCTAGGGTGTATTCTTCCAACTCTCAATGTGACCGGCAGCGAGGAATTTTTGCGCTGAGCAAGACATTTTTTCGCGGGAATCCTGACGTATTTCAAGGAAAAATGACGCGGCGCACCGCAAAAAGCCCCGCTGTCCGGGTGCGTTGGCAGTTGGAAGAATACACCCTGGATACCGCCCGAAGAAGGCCCAAACCGAAAAGTCGTTCCGGATCCCGTCCCACCGGCAAGCCACCCGGATTCTCCGTGAAAAAACTCCCCCTTGTCTTTCCGCGCAAGATCATGTAAAATAGAAATATCTATGCCAATATGCCAACAGGAGGCAATCTACCATGCAGTGGATCGAAGTCACCATCAAAACGACCTCCGCCGCCATCGACCTGGTCAGCGACCGGCTGACCGCCGTCGGCTACGACAGCTTCATCATCGATGATCAGCAGGATTTCGAACAATTTCTGGAGCAGAACCATCAATACTGGGACTATGTCGACGAAGACCTGGCGCGGAAAATGCAGGGTCTTTCACAGATCCGTCTCTACCTGGAAGACAGCGCCGCCGCGCCCGAGCAGCTCAGCCGGCTGCGCGACGAGCTCGCTGCGCTCCGCCGCGACTATCCCTCCGTCGACTTCGGCTCGCTCGAGGTGCAGCTTGCCAACGTCCGCGACGAAGACTGGGAAAACAACTGGAAGCAGTATTACAAGCCCCTCCCCGTCGGCGAAAAGCTCCTTGTTGTCCCTGAATGGCTGAATCCCGAAAATCCCGAACACCGCGTCACCGTCCTGCTCGATCCCGGCATGATCTTCGGCACCGGCGCGCACGCCTCCACCCAGATGTGCATGCGGGAGCTCGAGCGCGCCATCCAGGGTGGTGAGCAGGTGCTCGACCTCGGCTCCGGTTCCGGCATCCTCTCCATCACGGCCATCCTCCTTGGCGCCGCCCATGCCACCGGCGTCGATATCGACCCCAAGGCCGAGGACATCGCCCGTCAGAATGCCGCCATCAATCAGATCTTCTCCGACCGCTTCACCGCCCTCACCGGCGACGTCATCGGCGATACCGCCATGATGGAAAAGCTCGAAGCGCACTACGACGTCGTCCTGGCCAATATCGTCGCCGACGTCATCATCCCGCTTGCCCCGGTCGTGCCGCACTTCCTCGGCGAAGAGAGCATCTTCATCTGCTCCGGCATCCTCAACACGCGCCTCGGCGAGGTCATCTCCGCGCTCGAGGCCGCCGGCCTCCAGATCCTCTCCACCGAGCAGCAGGAAGACTGGTGCCGCATCACGGCCGTCCTCGCCGGTTAAGGAGGGCTGAGCTTGCGCATTTTTTCCTTCCGCAACAAGCGCGCCCTGCGCCGCGTACTGCTCACCGCGCTCTGCCTGGTGCTTCTTGTCGGGCTCGGCCTGCTCTGCCGCTTTTTCTACCTCAGCCGCTACGTCGTCTACTCCGGGAACGAGGCCTATCTGGATTTTGACCGCACGCTCTCTGCCTCCCGCACGCCGCAATCTTCCCAAAACCCGGAAGAGTTCCCCTTCACAACCCTCATCGCCGCGCAGTCTCCGGACGAGCCGCAGACGCAGCAGCGCGCCCAAATTCAGGGCTATTACATCACCACAAACATGCTCTCCGACGGCGTCGACGCCGTCCGTGCCGCGCTGGACGCCGCCAACGACTATAACGCCGTCATGATCGACGTCAAAAGCGTCTTCGGCAACTACTATTACCGCTCCAAGCTCTCCGGCGCACAGATTGCAACCTCTGCCAACATCGACGCCGTCGAGACCCTCATCCGTGAGCTGACCGCGAGATCCGACCTCACCGTCATCGCCCGCGTCCCGGCCTTCTCGGAACCGAACTATGCCTTCGCCCACCAGGAGCAGGCGCTCGCACTCTCCTCCGGCGCGCTCTGGCTGGATGACCGGCGCTGCTACTGGCTCGACCCGTCCGACGCCTCTGTGCAGAGCTTCCTCGCTTCCATCGCGCTGGAGCTTCAAGACCTCGGCTTCGACGAGGTGCTCTTCGACAACTTTTACTTCCCGGACTCCGACGCCATCCGCTGGTCGTCTGATCTGGGCCTGACGCGCCAGGGCGCCGTGCAAAACGCCGCCGAGGGCATCCGCGCCGCGCTCGAGGGCAGCGCCATCCGTGTGGACTTTGCCTCCACCGATCCCGCCGTTGCCGCGCAGGCCGACCGGATCGCCGTCACCGCCGAAGACGGTGCCTCGGCCGAAACCGTTGCGGCCGCCTTCAGCGACGTACTTTCGGACCCCGCCTCGCAGCTGCTCTTCCTCACGCCTTCCCGCGATACCCGCTATGAGGCCTACAGCGTCCTGCGTCCCCTTCTCGATGAAGCATAAAAATCAGCCCGCATGAGCATTCTCTCATGCGGGCATTTGCGTCCTTTCAAAGCGTATAGGTATCCCCTGCCTCGCCGGTCTTTTCAAATCCGACCGCCCGGAACATCCTCTTGCTCTGATGGTTGAACGAATAGAGATTTGCCGTCACGCGCGCCATTCCCTTTTCCCTTGCAAGTTTCAGCATCTCCCGGATGCAGCGTCTGCCGATGTGCCGGTTCTGATCGTCCCTGCAGATCACAATCGCAAGCTCCCCGTCGCCCCGCAGCGAAACATCCCCAACCAATACGCCTCGGTATTCCATAATAATAGCAATCGCCGTGCGCGCACAGATCGTCATACATCCGGTGCAGCCGCTCCGGATCATACGGCTCCTCCCGGTTGTCCACCTGCCTGCACACATCCGCATCCTGATACCACGCAAGCGCCGCCGCGTCGTTCCGGTAATACAGCACCAGCCGGATCTCCTCATCGCCCCTTCGCTCCATTGTTCCAGGATCCTCCTCAATTTCGCAGCCTTGACCGCTTGACATTCCTGGAAAATCCGCTATACTAAAAGCAGAAAGGGACGCCACGTTCAGTGGTCGGTCCTAAAGGGTAGCAAAACATGCTGACCGCTCGGGCCTAACGAGCGGTCAGCGCACTTTTATGGTGCATAAGTACAGCACAAGTGCTGTCAAAAGTAAAAAACGAAGTACTCTGTACCAGGTTTTTCGCCCCATCAGCGCCACCTCCCCTCGGAGGAAGTGACCGACCGCCTGAATTGTGACGCCCCTCCCTGCCCAGATGGGGCGCTCACAGTATATCACGGTGTATATTATTTGTCAAATAATAGAAACCCCGCCGTTTCCTCCGAAACGGCGGGGTCTTTTTCTTCCGTTATCCCAGCAATTCGCAAACCAGGTCGCAATAGCTGCTCGCGTCCTCGATCGGCAGATCCGCCATCAAAAGTGCCTGCGCGTAGAGCACTTCGACGATCTTCTTTGCCTTCTCCGGCTCCTGCGCCACGGCAAGTTGCAGTTTGGCAAACATCGGATGCTCCGCATTGAGCTCCAGAATCTTGTCGGCCTTCATCGCCATCTCGGGGCTCACGCGCTTGAAATACTTCTCCATTTCAAACGTCATCCCCTCGCCCGGCACCACGCAGACCGGATGGCTGCCCAGCGTCGTCGCAAGCTTGACCTCCTTGACCCGCTCGCCCAGCGTCTCCTTGACGAAATCGAGCGTTGTCTTCGCCTGTTCGGTCTTCTCCTCGGCAGCCTTCTTTTCCTCGTCGGTCTGAATGCCGAGATCGTCCTGCGTCACGGAGCGGAATTCCTTTTCGCCGTACTTCTGCAGCGTCTGCGGCACAAAGCCGTCCACCTCATCGCTCATCAGCAGCACGTCAAAGCCCTTCGCGCCGAGCGTCTCGATCTGCGGCAGCTGATAGGCGCGCTCGCGGCTCTCCGCGCTGGCGTAGTAGATGTATTTCTGCCCTTCCGGCATCGCGTCAGCATATTCCTTCAGGCTGACCAGCTTTTTCTCTTTCGCCGACCAGTAGAGCAGCAGATCCTGCAGCAAATCTTTCTTCGCGCCGTAATCATTCAGCACACCGTATTTCAGCTGCGTGCCGAACGCGCCGTAGAACTTTTCATACTTCTCCCGGTCGCTCGTCATCAGTTTGACCAGCTCCTGCTTGATCTTCTTTTCGAGGTTGTTCGCGATGAACTTCAGCTGCCGGTCGTGCTGGAGCATCTCACGCGAGATATTCAGGCTCAGATCCTGAGAATCGACCACGCCGCGCACAAAGCGGAAGCAGTCCGGCAGCAGATCGGCGCAGTTTTCCATGATCATCACGCCGGAGGAATAGAGCTGCAGGCCCTTCTTAAAGTCCTTCGTGTAGAAATCATACGGAGCCTTCGCCGGGACATAGAGCAGCGCCTTATATGTCACCGCACCCTCGACATCTGCATGGATAACCGCGACCGGATCTTCAAAATCATAGAACTTCTCTTTGTAGAAGTTGTTGTATTCCTCGTCCGTGACCTCAGACTTTTTCTTCTGCCAGATCGGCACCATCGAGTTCAGCGTCCGGTCCTCCTGCACCGTCTCATATTCCGGATGCTCGCTGTCCTCCGTGCCTTCCTTGACCTTCGTGGTGTCCATCCGCATCTTGATCGGGTAGCGGATGTAGTCAGAATATTTCCGTACCAGCGTTTGGATGTCCCACGGCTTCAAGAACCGCGAATAATCCTCGTCCTCGGTGTCGGCCTTGAGCTTCATGATGACGTCGGTGCCCACGCCGTCTTTCTCGCACGGCTCAATCGTATAGCCGTCCGCGCCGGTCGACTGCCACTTCCAAGCCTGCTCCTCGCCGTATTTCTTTGAGACAACCGTCACCTCGTCGGCCACCATGAACGCCGAGTAGAAGCCGACGCCGAACTGGCCGATGATGTCGATGTCCTCGTCCTTATTCTCCGCAGTTTCAAGGTCTTTCTTGAATTGCAGGCTGCCGGATTTACAGATCGTGCCGAGATTCTGTTCCATCTCGTCCTTCGTCATGCCGATGCCGTTGTCGCGCACGGTCAGCGTCCGCGTGTCCTTGTCCGCCTCAATGCGAATGACAAAATCTCCCCGGCTCAATCCGACGTTCTCATCGGTCAGCGCCCGGTAGGCCAGCTTGTCAATTGCGTCCGAAGCGTTCGACAAAATCTCTCGCAGGAAAATCTCCTGATGCGTATAAATTGAATGGATCATCAGATCGAGCAGCCGTTTGCTCTCCGCCTGAAATTCTTTCTTTTCCATAAATCGTCACGTCCTTCGTAATTTGGCACTCTCTACATTCGAGTGCTAACCTCATTCTAGCACACCTTTTCCATTTTGCAACCCCTTCCACAAAAATTCACAAAGCGTTCAAGATTTCCCCCCTGAAAGGCCCCTCTTAGCAGAGGGGCCTTTCATGCGAAGCATGACTGGGGGAGCTGTCACAGCAAAGCCGTGACTGAGAGGGGCTCCGCTCCCCGCCGCCCTCTATCGCCTATTTTTCTCCCTCCTCCCGCTGTACACGCCCCAATTTTTGTGTTATACTATTTAGAACTATGAGTAGATTTAGGAGCAAACTATGATCACAATTTCCAACCTTGCCATGCAGTTTGGCGGCAGCGTTTTGTTCAAGCAGGTCGATCTGCAATTCATCCCCGGCAACTGCTATGGTATCATCGGCGCAAACGGCGCCGGCAAATCCACCTTTCTGAAAATTCTCTCCGGTGAGCTGGAGCCCACCTCCGGCGGCGTCTTCCTCAAGCCCGGTGCACGGATGTCCATCCTCAAGCAGGATCAGTTCCAATACGATGCCTACCCCATCCTCGATACCGTCATCATGGGCAACCAGCACCTCTACGACATCATGAAGGAAAAGGACGCCCTCTACGAAAAAGAGGACTTCACCGAGGAAGACGGCCTCCGCGCCAGCGAACTGGAGACCGAATTTGCTGAGCTGGGCGGCTGGGAGGCCGAATCCGACGCCTCCCGCCTGCTTCAGGGGCTTGGCATTCCGGTCGAGCTGCACTACGACCTCATGGCCAATACCGACCCGCGCCTGAAGGTCAAGGTGCTCCTTGCACAGGCCCTGTTCGGCAAGCCGGACGTCATTCTGCTCGACGAGCCGACCAACAACCTCGACATCGAGGCCATCAACTGGCTGGAAAACTTCATCCTCGACTATGAAGACACCGGCCTCGTCATCGTCGTCAGCCACGACCGTCACTTCCTCAACACCGTCTGCACCCACATCGTCGACATCGACTACGGCAAGATCAAGATGTACGTCGGCAACTACGACTTCTGGTACGAATCCTCCCAGCTCATTCAGCAGCTCATCCGCAACAAGAATAAGCGCAACGAAGAAAAGATCGCCGAGCTGCAGACCTTTATCTCCCGTTTCGCGGCCAACAAGGCCAAGAGCAAACAGGCGACCTCCCGCCGCCGCCTGCTCGACAAGCTGACCGTCGAGGAGATGCCCGCTTCTTCCCGCCGCTATCCGTTCGTCGGATTTGCGCGTGAGCGTGAGGTTGGCAAGGACATCCTGTTTGTCACCGACGTTTCCAAAACCGTCGACGGCGTCAAGCTGCTCGACCACGTCTCCTTCATCGTCGGCAAAAACGATAAGATTGCCTTCGTCGGTGAAAATGAGCTGGCACAGACCACCATGTTCAAGCTTCTCATGGGTGAGCTGGAGCCGGACGAGGGCTCCGTCAAATGGGGCCAGACCGTCACCACCAGCTATCTCCCGAAGGATAACAGCGACTATTTCGACGGCCATACCGAATCCCTCGTCGACTGGATCCGCCAGTACTCGGCCAAGAAGGACGATGTCTACCTCCGCGGCTTCCTCGGCCGGATGCTCTTCTCGGGCGACGAGGTCTTCAAGCCCGTCAACGTCCTGTCCGGCGGCGAGAAGGTGCGCTGCATGCTCTCCCGCATGATGCTCTCCGGGGCCAACGTCGTCCTGCTCGACCAGCCGACCAACCACCTCGATATGGAGGCCATTCAGGCCGTCAACAAAGGCCTCACGGCCTTCCCCGGCAACATTCTCCTTGCCTCACACGACCACGAGCTGCTCCAGACCACCTGTAACCGCGTTATCGAGTTCCAGCCCGACGGCACCATTCTCGACCGTCCCGGCACCTACGACGAATACCTCGACTGGAAACGCGCCCGC
>USLX01000059.1 GCA_900555665.1 uncultured Eubacteriales bacterium
CGGACGATGATCCGCTTGCGTGGCTGCTGCTCGACCAGCACGCTCTCACGCCGGAGCAGGCGGTTTACCGGCAGGTCTGCACGGAGGAACTGGAGCAGCTTTTCCGTACACTCAGCGCGAAAGACTGCGCAATTCTCGGTCATACCTATGGCGTGTTCGGCTACTCTTGCATCTCCTTGAATTTGTTTTGGAAACCGGATTCGATTTCCTTCACCCGTAGTTTTGCCGGATGCACAAGCGTTATGAGTGCCAATTTGCGGCGCCGTTTCCATCGTTTGTTCCGTTTTTTTAATTTTTATCAGGTCTGCGGCTCCATCACATGCTGCAGATGCCACACCTGCAGCAGCTGCAGCGGCAGAGTCCCGCCCTGCGGGATCAGACTGACGGGGCGCAGCGGTGCTGTGTCAAAAACATTTACAGACAGACATTTTCCATCTGCAAAAATTTCTGCAGAGCATCGATCCAAAAACACCTGTAGCCGCACCGGCACGCCCGGCACCAACTGCAGTGTGCCGCAGTCCTGCATTGTCTGTTCACCGGTATCTTTGACATACGCATGCAGCGTCCGGGACACCAGCGTGAGCTCCAGGGCAAAGCAGTTGCCGACCTGCAGCAGCAGCCCGCCGGTCTGCTGCTGCGCCGGAATTTCAAGCAGAATCTCCCACGCCGTCTCTGCCGCATCCGGCAGCGTCCATGGTGCGGTCAGTTCCTTCCGGCCCCACGGAATTACCTTTTTGCGCAGCGTTTCCAATTGCGGATGCGGCTGGAACCGCGGCAGTTTGTCCGCGCCCTCTGTCACAACGCGCGGCAATGTGAACCAGCCACGCCAGAAGCCCTGCTCCGCCACTCCCCAGCGCCGGAACTGCGGCATCCAGTCCCATCCATTGGCCCAGGCAACCTGCACGCACTGTCCCCGATCATCGACAAACGACTGCGCCGCGTAATAATCCGGCCCCGCGTCCGGGCAGACTGGCTCCACATTCAGAAGCTTCCCCTCTTCGCGTGAAAATGTCCCGACCAGGCACACATTGCGGTACGCCGGGCAATGCATCGGGGAAACGCAGAGCATATGCTTCCTGCCAAGCGGAATCAGATCCGGACACTCCCACATCGTGCCGAAGCGCCCCTCGCTGCGGGCCAGCACGCCCTGATACTGCCACTGGAAAAGATCCTGTGAGGAAAACAGCAGCGCTGCCCCATCCCCTTCCAGGCTTGCGCCGCAGACAAAATAGAATGTCCCATCTGCCTCGCGCCAGAGCTTTGGATCGCGGAAATTTGCCGGATCAACGCCCACCGGCGCGCAGACGACCGGATTATTTTCATATTTTTGAAACGTGACGCCATCGTCACTCCAAGCCAGACACTGCGCCTGCACGCAGTGTCCATCCTTCTCACACACGCCCGTGTACAGAAGATACAGCCTCTGCCCTACAACAAGCGCGCTGCCGGAGAAGCAGCCGCCCTGTTCATACATGTCATACGGCTCACTTGGCACAAGCGCCGGCGGCAGCTGCGTCCAATGCAGCAGATCCCGGCTCACCGCGTGACCCCAGCAGGGCTCGCCCCAAGTGAGGCCAAACGGGTTATACTGATAGAAAAAGTGATACGCGTCCTTGTACCAGACCAGGCCGTTCGGATCGTTGATCCAGCCCGGGCCGCCCATAAAATGATACTGCTGGCGCATATGCATCGGATGCGGGCGCTGCTGCTCCTGCAGCAGCTGCGCAAGATACGTTCCGTCGTTTCGCATATGGCCCCTCCTTACACAGCTCTCTGGGCGCGGCCTGCAATCTCCAGCTGCATTTCCCGGCTCAGATCGACAAAACGCGCACTGTAGCCGCAGACGCGGATGACAAGCTGCTGATGGCGCTCCGGATGCTCCAGCGCGTCGGCAATTGCGGCGCTGTCCAACACGTCAAAATCCACCGCGCTGCCGCCGCAGGCCAAAAAGCACCGGATCAGACTTGCACAGATCTGCACGTTGTCGTCCGCCAGTGAAACAGGCATACAGAAATACGCCACCGCAGACTGCGGGAACTGCGCATAATCCACACCGTCCATCGTGTGCAGAATGGCACTGAGCTCTGCGGGTGTCCGCTCTGACGGGTTGAGCCCGCGGGAAAGCGACTGTCCACGCAGACGCCCATCCGGCAGCGCGCCGCAGTGTGCTTTCATCCACTCATACCCATAAAACGACCAGATCGACGCCTCATACCGGCCGCCGCGGCCATTTGGCATCCAGCTGATGCTCTCGGCGATATCCTGCGTGACGCGGCGCACAAACGCGTTCATCTGCGCCGTATCCGCCCCCACCTTGGGAATCTTGTTCTGTAGATAGAGCCGGTCGAGCTCGCAGCCCTCGTAGTTTTTGCGCAGCATGGCGGTCAGCTCTGCAAGCGTGTAGCGTTTTTGCTCATAAACCGCTTCTTTGATCGCGTAGAGCGAATCAATAAAATCTGCAAGACCGACAAGCGCAAAGCCGCTGTTGTTATAGATTGCCCCGCCCTGCGAAACATCCTGCGCCTTTTCGATGCAGCCGGTGATTGTCGAGGAAAAGAACGGGCACGGATTATAAGCTGCCCAGCGCTTTTCAAAGCCGTTATAATGCCAGGCCACAGCGTTGACGATCATAGAGAGGTTCCGCATCACACGGTGATAGAACGTCTCAAAATCCGGCGCAGCCAACACATCGTAGGAAACAATATGCTCCCGATCAAAAAAAACCGTTCCATCCGGCTCCAGCATCATCTCAAGATACCGGCAGGGACTGAGATAGCACGTTGCGCGTGAATTGACCTCCGTATCCGCAAGCAGAACCTCCTGGCAGCCGCCATTGAGATACAATCTGGCGTCAGCCTCCTGTTTGCCCATGCGCATCTGCGCGGCAATGATCGTGCGGTCATTGAACACTGAAAGCACATTCCGGCCACTGGCCGCAAGCTGCGCCACAAGCTGATAGTATTCCTCCGGCGCGTCCGGCGCGAAGCGTGCCTGTACTTTGGGGTTAATCAGTCCGCAGTCCAGATAGCACTGCAGCACCCATCTTGTGATATCGTTGAAAACCGGCGTTCCGTTCTCATCGCAGCCGCCGATGCTCATAGCCGTGTTTGTTCCATAGAGTGCCTGCGACAGATCCCACTTGGCATCTGTCATGGCACAGAACCAATAGACGAGCTCCTGCGCCTGCGCCGCGGTCAATCTGCCAAGCTGCACATCGCGCGCGTAATACGGCGCAAGCACCCGGTCGACATGCCCCAGAATTGCAAAGCCCATCGACTCCAGCCCGTTGCCAAGCTCTTTTAAAAGCAGCATTGTATTCAGTGCTTCAAAAAACGTCTCTGCCGGCTCGGCCGGGCAGCGCCGTGCGCTGATTGCAATCCTTGCAAGACGAGCCTGGACAACCGGGTCACGCTCCGTGCCGCACAGGCGCTCCGCTTCATCGGCAAAGCGTGCGCACAGGCGCATCACGGCGTCCTCCGCCCGGATCACGCAGCGCAGAAATGTCTGCTTTTCCACGTCCGTCTCCGTCTGCAGGCGTGCCTGCGCCTGCCGCTGCAGTCCGCGCAGACCATAGCGCAACACGTTGCCGACGCCCATCGCGTGGTGCGCGCAGTCCACGTACATCGTCGAGTTCAGCGCATCCTCCTGCACATACGGCGCGATCCAGTTCTGAAACTCCTGCTCCAGCCCGGAGGTGTCGCGGCGCATCAGCCAGCTGCCAAGCCCCGGGATCGGCGGAAAGCACGATCCCGCCAGATTGCGCGGCGCACCGGTGTCTACCTCAAAATAGAACGGGCAGTGCCGGAACAGCTTCACCCGGCATTTTTCGGCTGCCAGCTCATAAATCCACGTTTTTTTCTCCATGGCGCCCGCCTGCGGCTGCAGGCGGCTTTTTTCGTCCAGCTCCTGCTCCAGCGCGCTGACGTCCGTAGGGTAAGCGGCGTAATAGTCGTCCAACTCCTGACGGAATGCGTCATATTCTTTTCCAAATTGCGTTTGTTTCCAGTCGTTCATAGTGCTCCCTCAGAATGTCAGCGCGATCTTGATACCTTCTCTGCCGCGGACGAGCCGTAAGCCCTCCGCGAAGTCCTCCACGGGGATCTTGTGCGTCACGAACTCGCGAAGCGGCAGCCTGCCGCTCGTCACATAGCCGCAGACCTCGTCGTGCACGGCGCTCTCCTGCGCAGCAATGGGCCACTGCACCGTTTGCAGGATGCAGTTGTGCGGCAGCAGCGACCAGTCGATCGCCGCGTCCGCCCGCAGACCGAGACCGTACAGGCCGATCGTGCCCTCCTGCCGGATCAGGCGCATCCCATCCATCAGAAGATTCGGGTTGCCGACCGCATCGATATACAGATCCACGCCCTCCGGCATATAGCCGCGCACAGTGTCCGCCAGCGGCTGCTCCCGCGTGTCAAAGGCAAGATCCGCACCCAGCCGCTTTGCCGCCGCGATGCGCGCCGGATGGTGGCCTGCAAGCACGACCTTCCCGGCACCCATGCATTTAGCCAGCGCCGCCATAGCAATGCCGACCGGCCCGCAGCCTGCCACCACAACGTTCTGTCCCGGCTGCAGCCGCAGCCGGTGCAGGGCGCTGGCAACCTCCTTGAGCGTGATGAGCATGGTTGCCTCCACGGGATCTATCCCCGCCGGCACCAGCTGCCGCGTACTCGTCTCAATATCCGCGCCTGCGTGATCGGCCAGACGCGCAGCATAATCATCCGCCACGCCGTACTCAGCAAAACCACCCCAGAAGCTGTGATAGCCAGGCAGACCAGGCAGCGCCGAGCGGAGGATATAGTCCCCCTCTTGGAAGCTGCGCACCTTTTCCCCCACAGCCACAACCTGACCGACAGCCTCATGCCCCAGCACGAACGGATACTGGATAAACGGCATCTGCCCGTTTATGAGCTGCATATCCGTCCCATTGCAGATCCCACATCCCACATTGCGGCACAGGACCTGATATGCGTCTATCTCCGGCAGCGGCAGATCCTCCCGCAGGCAGATCTTCCCCGCCGCTTCTACTACAAGACCCTTCATTCTATTTCTTATCCCCCTTTTTCTGTGCTCTGCCGGACGTCACCGGCAGACCAAGCATCCGGAGCGTCTGCTCCGCAGTTTCACAGGCAGCCGCATCCGGCACCGGAAACTGCCGCTGTACGCGGTTCAGCTCGGCGCTTTTTTCAGCTCCAAGTGTATGATATGGCAAAATTTCTACCCGCCGCACGCGCGGCAGCTGTGTTAAAAACCTTCCGATGTCCTCAATCTGCTCTGTGTTGACGCCCGGCACAAACGGGATCCGGATCCAGATATCCGCGCGTGCAGCGAGCCGCCGGAGGTTCTCCAGAATCCGCTCGTTCCCCACGCCTGTCCACTGCCGGTGCGTCTGCGGCGAATATGCCTTCACGTCATAAAGAAACAGATCCGTCACCGGCAGCACCTGCTCGAAGGCTTCCCACGGGACATTTCCCGCCGTGTCGACGCACGTATGAAGGCCGCGCGCATGCATCCCGCCCAGAAGCTCCGCCACGGCGTCTGCCTGCAGCAGCGGCTCCCCGCCGGAGCATGTCACGCCGCCGGCTGTCGTGCGGAAGATCTTCTCGTCACGCAGCACCAGCTCTGTCAGCTCCTGGCAGGAGATCCTGCGCCCCGCCACATCAATGGCACCGGTGAGACAGGCCTGTGCGCAGCGGCCGCAGCCCACGCAGCGTGCCGTATCCCGCACCGGACCCTCCGGCCCCATCGTCCGCGCACCGGACGCGCAGCTGTGCACGCAGGTTCCGCACCGGACGCAGCGCTGCGCGCGAAAGATCAGCTCCGGCTGCGGATTTTGTGTCTCCGGGTTGTGGCACCAGGCACAGCGGAGATTGCAGCCCTTCAAAAACACGGTGGTCCGCATGCCGGGTCCATCATGGAACGACATGCGCTGGATATTCGTAATGAGCAGCTCCTGCATGGCGCCGCCTCCGTTTCTTCCCCCCGCCGCAGCAGGGTTTCATATTGAAGTTGCAAAAAAAGTATGTTATAATACTATAACAATCGATAATTCATCGGAGAATTGAGGATGGAATATGGTAAAATTAGATGATGTTGCAAAGCTCGCCGGCGTGTCCAAGGGAACCGCCTCGCGCGTGCTCAACAATCGCGGCTACATCTCCCAGCAGACGCGCGAGCGCATCGAGGCCGCTGTCAAGGAGCTCAACTACTACCCCAACGAGAATGCGCGCAACCTGCTCAAGCGCCGCTCCGGCATGATCGGCGTCGTCGTGCCGACCATCACCTATCCCTATTACTCCGAAATGATTTCCTTCCTTGAGAAATTCCTCAAGGCAAGCGGATACAAGATTCTGCTGTGCAACACATCGTTCAGTTCCGGTGCATCGCAGGACTATATCAAGCTCCTCAACAACAATCGTGTCGACGGAGCCATTATTTTCAACTATAAGCTTACCGAACAGGACTACGCCAGCCTCTCCTTCCCGATCGTCTCTATTGACCGCCATATCCGCGACGAGGCGTCGTATGTCGCCTCCGACCATGTGCAGGGCGGCACACTGGCCGCCGATTGTCTGCTGCGCTGCGGCTGCCGGCACGTGATCCAGATCGGCGGCTCATTCGAGGACGACGCACCCTGGAATATCCGCCATCAGGTTTTCCGCGATATCATGGCAAAGCACCAGGTGGACTGCTTTTCCTATGAGCAGGTCCGTGACTCGCACACCTTCCACGATTACCGGCAGATCGTCCTCGGCCTTCTGCGTGAGCATCCGGAAACGGACGGCATTTTCTGCAACGATCTTTGTGCGGCAGCTGTGCTGAACGCCGCCATGTCCCTGCAGCTGCGCGTACCGGACCAGCTGAAAATCATCGGCTATGACGGGACATTTCTCTCAGAAATCGTGACGCCGTCCATCACAACCGTCTGGCAGAACACAGAAAAAATCGCCAGTTCAGCAGCAGATATCATCGTCAAAATGGTCGACGATCCCAGCTTTTCTTCGTACCACCTGACGCTTGGCGTCAGGCTCATTGAGCGCGACAGCACACGCTGCGGCTGAAGGATGCATAGACAGGTTTCAGATACTCCCTGAACAAAAAGGGGATGTTGCCAAGGCAGCATCCCCTTTGCGTATGTGTTGGGGTTTACCCCTTGACGGCGCCGACGGTCATACCGTCGACCACATGGCGCTGGAAGATCCCGTAGAATACGAGCTCCGGCAGCAGCACCATGACGCTGTAGGCGGCCAGGCCGCCGTAATCGATATTGTACTGCCCCTGGAATGCCGCAATGCCGCGCGAAATGGTGTAATAGGCCGGCTTTTCAATCATAATGGAGGCGAACGGATATTCGTTCCAGATATACAGCAGGTTGAATATGATCACCGTTGCCAGAACCGGCTTTGCAATCGGCACAAGAATCTTCGTCATCAGCTGCCACAGGCTCACGCCGTCCATCAGCGCCGCCTCGTCAAGCTCCTTGGGTACGGTACGGAGATAGGCAGTAAACAGCAGCGTATTGAAGGAAATGGATGTTGCGATATACGGCAGGATCAGCGACAGCTGCTGGCTAAAACCAAGGAATTTATTGATCTTATAGATCGGAAACAGCAGGATAAACGGGCTGACCGCAAGTCCCAGCTGCAAAAATCCCTGCAGGCCGCTGCGCACACCGTCACTGCGGTAATACAACCGGGTCAGGCCCACGGCGCTGGAAAACGTAATGACGATCTCCACAGCAAGCGAGCAGACAGCGATAAAAGCCGTATTTTTGTACAGCGTGAACAGATCCAGCGTCTGCAGCGCGGATACATAGTTCCCAAAGTCCAGCGCATTCGGCAGCGAGAGCGGATTGTTCATGATCTCGCTGTTCGGCTTCATAGAGATAAAGACCAGCCAGATGATCGGGATCACAATTGCGATTGTCAGAAGCACCATCAGGACGTAGCACACGCCCAGCTTTTTTCTTACTCTCATGGCAGGCCCTCTCAATCTTTCCCGCGCAGCAGCAGCGTATAGATTCCCATGAGGATCAGCGAAATCAGGAACGTCGCTGTAGCCAGCGCCATGCCGTAGCCGTATTCTCCCCGGGCAAACGTTGTGTTGTACGCGTAGGTCACGAGTGTTTCTGAGTAATGCGTCGGGCCGCCGCCGGTCAACTGCTGCACCGTCTCAAAAATCTTCATCGAGCCGGTGATAATCAGGATGCCGACCGACACAAACGTGTCGCGCAGCGCCGGAATCGTCACATGCAGCAGCCGCTGCCAGAAATTTGTCCCGTCGACAGCTGCCGCCTCCATCATCTCGTGCGGAATCGTCTTGAGCCCGGCAAGATAGATAGCCGCAATATAGCCGGCCTGCTGCCAGAAATAGACGAACGCAATACTGTAGGGCGAGAGCGTTTTGCCGCCGATCCACTCGAGCGCCAGCTTGTCAAGGCCGATGGCCCGCAGGACATTGTTGACAAGGCCCGTCACCGGGTCGAGCAGGTATCCCCAGATAACGCCCGCAATGATGCTTGCGATGATGGCCGGCGCAAAGATCAGCGCCTTGCACACGTTCACGCCGCGCATCGGCTGGTTCAGGAGCATCGCCACAAAGAACGCGCCGATGCCAAGCAGAAGGATGGAGATGCCGAGGATAATCGCTGTGTTTTTCAGCGCGATCCAGAAATACGGATCATCCAGCAGACGGATGTAGTTTTTCAGTCCGTACAACCGCGGCTTGCTGATCCCGGAGTATTTGGTAAAGCTGTAGTAAAGCGAAACAAGGATCGGCAGGATGATGTAGACCACATACACCAAGCAGGTCGGCAAAAGCAGTAGCAGCTTATTCTTTTTTGTACTGAGTAATTGCATGTTCTCTCCTTCCGGCGTATCCGCCTGGCGGCCGGTCTGCGATCATCCCGCCATTGGATCCTGCCTTGTTTTACTGTGCGGCCTCGGCAAAGGCAGTGTCGATGGACGCAACCGCCTGCTCTGTGGTGATGTTGCCGAGCATGAGGCTGTTCATCGCGTCATAGAAGGTTTCGCTGACGGATGCAGTCAGGGATGCGACCGGGTTGCTGGCTGTAGTGCTTGCATAGCCGGTAGCCAGTGCCTCAGAGATTGCGGCAAAGGCCGGGTTGGTGTTTTCCATCTGCAGATCCGCATAGGTGGCAATGGGAATGTTGGAGTTGTCAAACAGGATGGACGAGCCTTCCTGGCCAAAGTAGAACGCGAGGAAACGATAAACAGCAGCCTGCTTGGCCTCGTCCTTTGCAACGTCCGCGCTCACAACGAACGGGCAGTTTGCGAACTGGTTGCTGGTTTTCTGCGAATAATCGGAATCCGTATAGGTCGGGCCCCACCAGAAGCCGACGTTCTCGCCGAGTGCTTCGCCGATTTCACCGGCATCCCACTGGCCGGAGGTGAAGATAGCCGCCTGGCCGGTCGTGAACAGGTTCTTGGCCTCGAAGTAGTCGATGGTTGCCATGTTCTGCGGATATGCGCCGGCGGCGCCAAGCTCTGCAAGCTTGTCAAACAGCTTGGAGAATACCGCGCTGCTCTGCGAGCCATCGGCGATTGCCGCAATGTTTTCCGCATAGCCATAGCGGTTCAGGCTGCCAAGATAACCCCAGACACTGTAGTTGGTCATAGCGCCCTGTGCGAAGGTCGTTACGCCGTTGTCGTGCAGCGTCTTGACCATGTCCAGAAGCTCCTCGTATGTCGTCTCGTTTGTCAGCTCGGGCAGACCGTTGTCTGCAAAGATAGCCTTATTGTAATAGAAGCCGGTCACAAGCGAGGTGTAAGCTAGACCGTAGATCTCGCCGTTTTCGCCAGCATAGCAGTTCTTGATGGCATCGGGGATTGCGCTGTCAATGTCGGGGTTCTGGCTGAGGAAATCGTTGAGCGGCAGCAGATAGCCGTTCTCGCCATACTCCAGCACGTCGCCCTCCTGGCACCAGAAGATATCCGGCAGTTCCCCGGACTGCGCCCAGAGCTTGAGCTGCTTGTTGTGCTCCTCGGTCAGGTGCTCAACGAGCTCAATCTTCACATCGGGGTTCTCCTGCTGGAAAGCCTGAATCGCCTGATAGACGGCAGGCTCCTGCTCCTGCGTGTTGGACACGTGCATGGCAAGCGTGATGGTGGTCACATCACCATTGGTGTCCGTGGGCTGCTCCGCTTCAGTGTCTGCCGGCTGCTCTGCCGCTGTGTCTGTGGTGGTGGCTGCGTCGGCGGCCGTGTCCGTCGTGGTTGTCTCTGTCTTGGCTGTGCAGGCTGCCAGTGCCAGCAGCATGGTCAGCGCAAGGATGACTGCAATAATCTTTTTCATGGGTTCCTCCTTGATCTTCATGTGATTGATTGTGTGTTTTCTGATATGACAATCGATTGTCATATCCGTTGTTATATAGTGTAGTAATTGCGCTCTGTTTTGTCAAGAATGCAAGCGCCAAAAAAATTTTTTTGTTGGTTTCGATAATTTGCAGTCATTCACATTGTGTATTTTGCCGATTAAATTTGATTTTTTCCTGTTTATCTGTAGGTCAATCGGTTTTCTATATGGATATAAATAGACCGCTTCGGATCTGCCGAAGCTGCACGGCCTATAACCATCATATCGGTCCTGGGATTGCCGCTCCGTCAGGCCGCCTGCACAGCGGAGAATCTGCGGTACTGCTCCTGATTTCTGCGGAAAAAGCCGCGGATGGCCAGCAGCACAAACGCTGCAGCAGCGAGATAATAGACAGGCAGTGCAACGCTCCACGCGCGTTCCGGAATCAGCTGCCTGATGGCTGCCGCATCCAGCAGAATGTAAATCAGAAGCTGCTCACTGCCCACAACGAATGGGCGGAGAATGGCGGCGCGGATGGCCATCCGCGCAACACCCAGCGCCAGTTTCGGCGCATCCTTTGCACTGCATACCTCACCTCCAATCGTCACAAAACCGCAGAAATAGATTGAGCCATGGCAGAACATCGAAATATAGATACCCCTGATACCCGTCCGCGTGTAGCCAGCCCGAGAAGCCTTTCAGGAAAGCCTCCGCATGCTCCGCTTTTCGGGTGGGCTGGTACTCATACAGTACAATGGCCTGTTTCGCACAGCCACTGGTGCGGTACAGCCACATGTAGGACTTGCTGGTAGAGGAACGTCCCGGTTCTTTCAGCACCTGCAAGGTCGTCTCATCCGCGTGCAGCACTGGCTCCCTGCAAAGCTGCTCATGCAGCACATCGTAGACCGGCCACAGCCATTTCTCCGAGACGTTCAGCAGCCAGTTGGCCATCGTCTGCCGGGACAGCTTCAAGCCCTGACGGTTGAATTCCTGTTCCAGCCGGTACAGCGGCGAGTGCATGACGAATTTCTGTGCTGCCAGATACGCCACTGCCTCCGCAGAGGCAAAGCTG
>USLX01000060.1 GCA_900555665.1 uncultured Eubacteriales bacterium
GACCCCTTGCTTGTAAGGCAAGTGCTCTCCCAGCTGAGCTAACCTTCCATTCCACTCAAGACCGCTTTTTCAGCGGCGCCGCATCTCTTAGCGACGGGTGTTATTATACAGGCAGAATGGCCATTTGTCAATAGATTTTTCAAAAAATTTTCCCAACAACCTTTTCTATTCGAAATCGTCCGAAACCAGGCCAAAACTTGCAAAAACCTGCTCCTGCGTGCTATGATAGGTGCTGCTGGCGCCCTCGCGGACCGAGAAGGTCAGCGCATAGTAATAATCCCGGTCCGATAAAATTTCTGCGCGGCAAAGCCGCCCCTCTCCCCCTGCATACCAGCTGAAATCACACCCGCCCGCACCGGAGCGGAGCACCGCACGCAGCTCGTCTTCCGGCAGACCGGAGACGGCAAATACCGCCTCTTCCAAGCTTGCCGCCGGGATTGTCCGCGCAACGATCTCATAATCCCCCTCCGGATGTGCGTAGGCACACCACCCTGCCGTCTCGCCCAGCAGCTCCGCCTGTTCCGGCACGTCAAAGACCATCCGCATCGGCGCATCCGCCAGCGAAACGGCCGGCTCCATCGTATCGTCCACCGTTTCCCAGGTCATCTCCGCCCGCGCACAGGCGCAAAGCAGCACCAAAAAAGCCGACAGCCCCAGTATCATCCATCGTTTCATTGTTCCAACCTCCCGGAAAGGAATTTTCAACATGTCCATCTACCTGTCTTTAATCAATGCGCTCTCCTTCCTGCTTATGCTTGCGGACAAGCAGCGCGCAAAAAAACACCGCTGGCGCATCCCGGAGGCCGTCCTGCTCGCCACCGCCGCCGCAGGCGGAAGCCTCGGCGCCCTGCTCGGCATGTGGCTGTTTCATCATAAAACGCGCAAGGCAAAGTTTTTCCTCACCATCCCCCTCTTCCTCACCGCCCACTGCGTCCTTCTCTATCTCTATCTTTCCCGATAAAAAGCGCCTGCCGGAGCGGCAGGCGCTTTCCGCGTGTTGAAAATCTCTTTTCGCCCCGCTGTCCGGGTGCGTCGGGAGTTGGAAGAATACACCCTGGTTTTTTCAACAGTCTCAAGTTTATTTCAAACGTTCGATCAGGGCCTCGGCGCAGCGCAGCCCGTCGACGGCCGCCGACGTGATGCCGCCTGCATACCCTGCGCCCTCGCCGCAGGGATAAAGCCCCCGCAGCCCGGGCGACTGCCGAAGGGCATCCCGCAAAATCCGTACCGGGCTGGAGCTGCGCGTCTCCGGTGCCGTGAGCACCGCGTCCGGATCCGCAAACCCATGCAGCTTCCGATCCAGTGCCGGGATGGCCTGTTCCAAAACGTCGGTGATCCGCTCCGGCAAAACCTCATGCAGCTCACAAAGCTGCACGCCGGGCCGGTAAGTCGGCCTCACGGCGCCAAGCGCCCGGCTCGGCCTTCGTGCCAGGAAATCGCCCACCAGTTGTGCCGGCGCACGATAGTCTCCGCCTCCCGCGCAAAACGCCGCCTGCTCGATCTGCCGCTGCCATTCCATCCCGGCCAGCACGCCCTCGCCCGGGAAATCCTCCGGCGTAAGCGTCACCAACAGCGCCGCGTTCGCATTCTCTCCGTCGCGTGCAAAATCGCTCATCCCGTTCGTCACCACGCCGCCTTCTTCGCTTGCCGCCGCAACCACCTTCCCGCCGGGGCACATGCAAAAGGTGTAGGCCGACGTCCCATCCGAAAATCGCGCGTTCAGCTTATAATCCGCCGCGCCGAGCCGGTCCGCAAACGCGCCGTACTGGCTCTCGTTCACCATGCTCTGCCGGTGCTCGATGCGCACGCCCATGGAAAATGTCTTCGGCTCCATCGGCACGCCAAGCCCGTGCAGCACGCGGAACGTGTCGCGTGCACTGTGTCCAACCGCCAGAATGACCCTATGGCAGGGATAGTCATAGGCCATACCATTCTCCAGGATCCGCAGCCCCGTGAGCGCGCCGTTTTCCCGGGAAAAGCCCGTCACATGCGCGCCGAAGCGCACCTCTCCGCCCAGCGCCAGGATGCGCCTGCGCAGATTCTGCACCACGATCCGCAGCACATCGGTGCCGATATGCGGCTTGGCGTCATACAGGATCGACGCATCCGCCCCCGCCTCCACAAACTGCTCCAAAATCCACTGGATCCGGACATCGTTGACGCCGGTATTCAGCTTCCCGTCCGAAAACGTCCCCGCCCCGCCTTCCCCGAACTGCACGTTGCAGTCGGGATCCAGCGCGCCGGTTTTCCAAAACCGTTCTACCGCCTCATGCCGGGTTTCGGCATCCTGCCCGCGCTCCAGCACAACAGGCCGCAGCCCTGCCTCCGCAAGCAGCAGTGCCGCGAACATCCCGCCCGGGCCGAATCCCACCACAACCGGCCGTTCGTCTGTCTGCGGGGCCTCAGGCGGCGCATAGCGCACCTCCCGCACAATCCCCGCCTTCCGATTGTGCGCGGCGCGAAGGATTTTTTCCTCCTCGCCTGCAACCGTCACGTCCACGGCGTAGACCAGGCGTACCTCCTGTTTTTTCCGCGCGTCGACCGAGCGCCGGTGAATCCGGAACGAGCCGATCGCCTTCTCCGGCAGCCGCAGCGCCTTCGCCGCCGCAGCGCGCAGATGTTCCTCCGGCTCACCGGGCCGGAGTGTGAGATCAGAAATTCGAATCATTCATATCGCCTCGATCTTTCCGGCCTTCCCGGCCACATACCCGCTCGACCAGGCCCATTGCAGATTAAATCCGCCGCAGTCCCCGTCGATATCGAGCACTTCGCCCGCCGCAAACACCCCGGGCGCCAGGCGGCTCTCCAGCGTATCGGCCTGAAACTCCGAAACGTCCATCCCGCCTGCCGTCACCTGGGCACTGTCAAAGCCCATGACACCGAGCACCTCCAGCGGGAAATGCTTCGCAAGGTTACATAACTTTTCAATTTCCGCATCCGCAACCGCTCCCAGCGTTCCGCCCGCCGCCACGCCCGCGCGCTTTAAAAGCATCTTGCCCAGCCGCGACTGCAAACTGCCGGAGAGCAGCTCCTCCGCCGGAAGCGCTGGGAAGCTCTCTCTCCTGGCGCGGAAAAACGCCGCCAGCTCCGGCGCCCCATAGCCCCGGAAAAAGTCCAAAACCAGCTTCAGCCCTTCCCCGCCGGTCGCCGCCGCGCGGGAGAGCGCAAACGCAACCGGCCCGCTGACGCCAAAATCCGTAAACTGAATCTCCCCTGCCTCCTCCTGCAAAACCGCTCCGCCCCGCCGCAGGGAAAGCTGCGCGTCGGCGCGGATGCCCTTGAGCGCCTTGACCCAGGTGGAATCCGTTTTGATCTGCGTGAGGCTGGGATAGAGCGCTGTGCAGCGGTGCCCCAGCTGCCCGAGCAGAAAATAGCCCGATTTTACGCCGCCGAGCCGCTTGCCCGCGCAGCCGCCGCAGCAGATGATCAGCTTGTCGCCGAAAAATTTCTCTCCCGTCGCGGCGATGGCCTCATATCCGCGCGCTTTTTTCTTCACCTCCACAATGTCACAGGAGCCTGCAATCTGCACGCCCCGCTGCTCCACCGCAAACCTCAGCACGTCGAGCACGCTGGACGCCTGATCGGAGAGCGGATAGACCTTCCCATCCGCCTCCTCCACGGTCAAAAGTCCCAGCGTACGAAAAAATTCCAGCGTCCGCCGGACACCGAAGCGCGCAAGCGCAGGCCGCACAAACGCCGGTGCCGCCCCGTGATAGCGCGGGCTGTCCGCGCCGGTATTCGTCAAATTGCAGCGGCCGTTTCCGGTCGCAAGCAGCTTGCGCCCCACGCGCCCCTGCCGCTCCACCAGTGTCACCGCATATCCCTCTTCCGCCGCGCTCAGCGCCGCCATCAGACCGCTGGCCCCGCCGCCGATAATCAAAACCTTCATACGCGCCTCCAAATAGGAAAAATCCGTTTCATCTTAGTATAAACGATTTGCGCGGGCTTGCCAAGTGGCAATTCGGCTGGTACAATAGGCGCGTGGAGGAGCGAACTTTATGGATAAACGCGAACAGATCGCACACCTGGCCGCCACGCGCGAAGAGGAGTACCTGCTCACGCGCGTGTGCGAAAAACTGACCGCCGCCATCCGGCGGGATATCCCGGCCGCAACCAATTTTCTCTCCCGGCGGGAGCAGATGCTCACCCGTGAGCTCCTGCGCGGCGAGCCCATCCGCTTTTTTGGCGGCCTTCCGACCGCCGAACGCGAGGTTTGCTGCTACCTGCCGGATTATCTCGGCAAGGATCATCTTTCCTCAGACGATGGGCCGATTGCCGCCGTGCGCGCAACATTTTTCGCGCCCGACGCGCTCACGCACCGCGATTTTCTCGGCGCGCTCATGGGCTGCGGCATCAAGCGGGAGACCGTCGGCGATCTCTACCCCGCCGCGGGCCGCTGCGACTTTCTTGTCACGCGCGACATCCTGCCCTACGTCCTGCAAAACCTGACCGACGCCGGCCGGACGCGGCTGCACCTCGAGCAGATTCCGCTCTCCGCGCTCGAAGCGCCGGAGCAGAAAACAAAGCAGATCCGCGGCACGGTCTCCTCGCTGCGGCTCGACGGCATCGTGGCCGAGGGCTTCGCGCTCAGCCGCTCCCGCGCGTCAGAGCTCATCGCCGCCGGCAAGACAGAGCTCAACTACACCCTCTGCCAAAAGCCCGACCGCGCCGTCGCCGAAGGCGACGTGATCTCCGTCCGGGGCCTTGGCAAAATGCAGCTGGCATCCGTCGGCGGAACCACGAAAAAAGGGCGGATTTCCGTCGAAATCTGCCGCTATCTCTAGGAGGATCACCATGGAAAAATCAAGAATCGACCGCATCAACGAGCTGGCCCGCAAGGCAAAGGCCGAAGGCCTGACGGAAGAAGAGGTGCTCGAGCGCGACCGGCTGCGCCGGGAATACGTCGCGGCCTTCCGCGAAAATCTCGTCGCCCAGTTGGAGGCAACCTACATCGTCGACGAAAAGGGCAACAAGCGCAAGCTGAAGTCCAAGGACGAGCTGCGCGCCGATAAAATTCTGAAATATCCGAGCTGAACATGCAGATCACAAACTTTTCGTTTCTCTTCCTCTTTCTCCCCTGCGCGCTTCTGCTTGCCTTCCTGACCCGCAAACACCTGCAGGGGCAGAACCTCGCGCTGCTTGTGCTCAGCCTTGCGTTTTATGCCTGCTCCGGCATCCCCGGGCTGCTGTTCGTGCTCGGCATGAGCGCCCTGGTCTGCCTTCTCGCCCGCCTGCCGGGAAGAGACTGGCAGTACACCGGAATCGTGCTCTGCGTGGCGGCGCTCTGCTATTTGAAATACACGGGCTTTTTCGCGGAAAATCTCTCCCGCCTGACGGGGCTGGCGCTTACGGTGCCCACCGTGGCCGCGCCGCTCGGCGTCTCGTTTTTCACCTTCCTCGCCATCAGTTACCTGGCGGACGTGGCGCGCGGCGCCATCGCGCCGGAGCGCAATTTCGGCCGCCTGCTGCTCTATTTCACCTTCTTCCCCAAATCCGCCCAGGGCCCGCTGGTGCGCTATGGCGCGTTTTCGCCGCAGCTCACCGCGCGCCGGGCCGATCTTCCGGCGGGCATCGAGCGCTTCCTCCTCGGCCTCGGAAAAAAGGTTCTTCTGGCCGAGGCAATGGGTACGGTTTCCGCGCAGGTCTTTCGCCTCTCCGCCGTGGCGCTCACGCCCGGGAAAATGTGGCTCGGCGCGGTCTGCTACGCGCTGCAGATTTACTTTGATTTTTCCGGCTATACCGACATGGCCCTCGGCCTTGGCCGGATGTTCGGCTTCACGCTGCCGGAAAACTTTGATTTCCCCTATCTGGCCGAATCCGTCACGGATTTCTGGCGCCGCTGGCACATCACGCTCTCGCAGTGGTTCCGCGACTATGTCTACATCCCCCTCGGCGGCAACCGCAAGGGGAAGGCACGCCAGATTCTGAACCTCTGCATCGTCTGGCTGCTCACCGGCCTCTGGCACGGCAGCGCGTGGACGTTCGTGGCCTGGGGCGCATGGTACGCCGTGCTTTTGATCGCCGAAAAGCTGTTTTTGGGCCGCTGGCTGGAAAAGGCGCCGAAAGTTCTTCGCCGCCTCTATGCCCTGCTCGCCGTCCTGATCGGCTGGGTGCTCTTCAACAGCCCGAGCCTCGGCGCCGCCGGAAAATACCTCCGCGCGATGTGCTTCCTCGGCGAAGGGACGGGTGCGGACGCGCCGTTCTTCCTGCTGACGCTGCGGCAGTACGGCCTGCAGCTGCTCGCGGCCCTGGCGCTCTGCACGCCGGTCGGAAAGCGTTTGATGGCGCGCTTGGAGCAGCGCCCTGCCGGCCGCTGGATCAAGCTCATCCTGCTCGGCACAATCTTCGCGCTCTCCCTTCTGGCCATGACTGGTTCCACCATGCAGGCCTTCATCTACGCGCAGTTTTAGGAGGTGGCGCAATGAAACTGACCAAAAAGCTGCTCTGCCTCGCCTTCCTGCTCCTGATTCTCCTCGTCCCGCTGCTCACAATCTTCACTGCGCTCCGCAGTCCCAGCGGCTGGTCGGCGCAGGAAAACCGCGCCCTTGCGGGCAAGCCGGAGCTGTCCGTCTCCGCGCTCTGGACGGGTGCCACCGCCGCGCAGACCGAGTCCTTTCTGAAAGATCATCTCGTGGGCCGCAGCGCGCTGCTGAAGCTGGACGTCTGGTTCCAGATGCGCGTCCTGCGCCGCCCCGTTGTGAGCGACGTCGTGCTCGGCGACGAAGCCCTGCTTCCCGTCGCCGAGATCGAGGACTACCGCACCGGCGTGCTGGAAAAAAAGGCCGCCGCAATGGCCGAGAGCCTCGCAGCCATCCAGGCCGCGACGGAGGCCGCAGGCGGGCAGTTCTGCTACGTCCTCGTCCCCGAGCAGCGCTCGGCCCTGCGGGACTACTACCCGGACTGGATGGAAAACCGCGCCGCGCAGTACGATGCCACCCGCGCGGCCTTCACCGCCGCGATGGAGGCACAAAGTGTCCCCATGCTCGACCTGACGGAGACTTACCGCGCCGTGGACAACCGCAAAGACTACTACTCTACGGTTGACCACCACTACACCCTCCTGGGCGCAGAGCTGGCCTACAAAACCGTCTGCGACGCGCTCAGCCTTCCGTTCATCCAGCCCGACGTGCGTGCCACAGAGCAAACCTTCCTCGGCACCTACAACCGGAAATTATACGGCCTGTCCCCCATCTCGGAGCAATTCCAGTCAGATTTTGCACCTGCCATCCCCTACTCCCGCTGGGACAATGGTGAACGCACCGACCGCCCCATGATCGAATCCTCCGGCGCAGAGGCCTATTACACCGCCTACATGGGCGGCGACATGGGCGAAACCATCGTCCAGACCGACCGTACGGAGCTTGGCAAAATTCTCATCGTCGGCGACTCGTTCACAAACGCCTTCGAAACGCTCTGCTACCGCAGCTTCGGCGAGATGCGGAGCCTTGATTTCCGGCACTATTCCGGGCAGACGCTCACCGAATACATTCTCGACTATCAGCCGGACGTCGTCCTCGTCATGCGTGACGACCTCACCTGCCTCACCTCCGGCGGCAACGGCTCTCTGGAATGAATCATACACTCTCCGCCTCAGCGGATGCAACGCCAAAATAGACGCATCATTGCGAGCCAGTGACCGATGTCACCGGTTCACAATTCCGTGGATTTTTCATGGAGTCTGCCATGGAGCGGCGCTCCCCTTGCCCCTCCGATCAGAACCACGGAATTCTCACGCCAGTGTGCGCACTGATCTCAGAATGGCACTTCTATTTTGGATTTTGGCCGCCCCTGCGCAAAACAGCCCCTCCGTATCCCATACGGAGGGGCTGTTTGATTTTCCTGTATCTGCGTTTCAGAACGTCGCGACCTCTTGCGCTGCCGCGCTGGCCGGGCTGACCGACAGGGCCGTCAAAATCGGCCCCTGCCCCTTGTAGAGCGGATGGCGCTGCACCGTGACCTTTGCCTTCACCTGCACCCAAGAGCGCGGCTTGAGGCCGTCGCTGCCGATAAACTTGCACGGCAGCCCCATAAACGTAATGTCGGCTTCGCAGCATGTCATCACAAAGCGTCCGGGGGCAAACATGCCCTCCTTCTCCCGCCGCAGACGCGCGACCTGTCCCTTAAAGCAGACCGTCTTGCCGTCGTACTTCTTCGGCTCTTCGGTGATGTCCCGGTAGAACAGGGCGTAATCCTCGTCGTGGATCTCGATGACGTCCGCATTGATGTCAAACGGCAGCGGATCAATGATCTCGTCAAACTGACTGGTGCCGTCCGTGTATTCGTACATAATATCGATCTTCCGGTTGACCGCGCGGGCGATCTTGTGGAAGGGCATGATATCGCACCCCGGCGTCATCCGGTTGAACACAACCAGCTCCGCCCCCGCCAGCTTGTCCACAACCAGCTGGCGCATGTTGGCGTTATAGCCCTGGAAGGTCTGCGCGTCGGCAAACATAACCTCCTGCGCAATCACCCACGAATCCGGCGTCTTCATGTAAAAATCCGCCGCCAGATGCATGCCGTTCAACTCGGCAACCACGCGCTCAGCGTTGTGCTTTTTCCGCAGGTTCTCCAAAAAATCCGGGCTGAGCTCCTCATAGTCCGGCGTCTCGACATAGACGTTCTGACTGGGGTAGGCGGAGAGGTCATATTCCTCCTCGCCCTCCTCCATCACCAAAAGCAGCGTCTTCTCCCCGGAATTAAAGCGCGGATCCTCCAGTGTCTCCTGGATAAACTTCGTCTTCCCGGCCTCCAGAAAACCGGTAAAGACGTACATCGGGATCTGTGTCATGGGCAGCTCCTCAGTGTGCCGTGCCGAACAGCTTGGCCACAGCCTGCTCATTCAGCTTTGAGCCGATCACACAGATGCGGCCTGTGACCATCGCGCCGCCCTCACGGATGTCCGGCTCGCCCGGGACGTAGTCAAAGTGGATCCACTTGCCGCCCTCGGCGTTCGCCACATAGCCCTTGCAGCGCAGGACCATACCGTATTTCTCCGCGTCCTCAAGCGCCTTCAGGCAGCTCTCGATCTCAGCCTTGGTAAATTTCTTGTGCGTCTCCTCTCCCCAGCTGACAAACACCTCGTCGGCGTCGTGCCCGTGGTGATGGTGATGATGATGGTGCTCGCCGTCCTCATCATGGTGATGGTGGCAGCAGCAGTCGGGATCGTCACACTCGTCCTCGTCGTCATCGTCATGATGATGGTGATGGTGGTGTTCGTGCTCGTCTTCATCATCATGGTCGTGATGGTGCTCATGCTCGTCCTCCTCATCATCGTCGTGGTCATGATGATGGTGATGGTGGCAGCTGCAGTCCGGATCGTCGCACTCGTCGTCATCCCCGTCATGATGATGGTGGTGGTGATGTGCCTCTTCTTCCATCTTCTCCAGTTCCAGCGCAATGGAGGTCTTCTTCTCCATGGCCTCTTCGATCTGCGCCCCGGTCAGCTCCGGCCACGGGGTCGTAACAATCACGGCATCGTGGTTCTTCTCGCGGATCATCTCCACACAGGCGTCAAGCTTGGCCTCGGGCATGCCATCCGTGCGGGAGAGGATGATGGTGTTGGCCGTCTCAATCTGGTTGTTGTAGAACTCGCCGAAGTTCTTCATATACATCTTGCACTTCGTCGCGTCTGCCACGGTGACGAAATTGCCGAGCTTGACGTCGTCGTTCGTCACTCGCTGCACGGCCTTGATGACGTCCGACAGCTTGCCGACGCCGGACGGCTCGATCAGGATGCGGTCGGGCGCATACTCGGCTACAACCTTCTCCAGTGCCTTGCCGAAGTCGCCCACGAGCGAGCAGCAGATGCAGCCGGAATTCATCTCGGTGATGGCGATGCCGGCCTCCTGCAAAAAGCCGCCGTCAATGCCAATCTCGCCGAACTCATTTTCAATCAGCACGAGCTTTTCTCCGGAATAGGCTTCCTTGATCATCTTTTTGATGAGCGTCGTCTTGCCGGCGCCCAGAAAGCCGGAGTAAATATCAATTCTGGTCATAAAAAAACACCTTCTGTTTTCTTTTTTCTGCATTTATTATAGCACGTCCGTCAATAGCTGGCGCATCTTTTTTTCAAAAGATTTACGATTCCTTCATATTTTCTCCCGCGCACCACGAAAAGCGAGATTGTCAAAAAACGATAAAATGCAGTTCTGCAACAGAGCAGCGGGGCGAAAAGACTTTTTCGACACGCTGAGCCCCCTCTGGTAGAGGGGGCTGTCAGCCAAAGGCTAACTGGGGAAGCCCCGCGCCGCAGCGAAGAAAGCCTCCCCTGCGTAAGGGGAGGTGGCTCGGCGAAGCCGAGACGGAGAGGTTGTCACCCCTCCAGGTTTCCTCTGCACTTTCGATGGATCCACAAGCTCCCATCGCTCCCCACCCCAAAAGCGCCCCTTTGCAAGAGGTTTCCAGTTCACAGTCCGTTTTTGAAGCAGCCCCATCCCCCCAAACTGTGCCAACGCGATTTCGAACCTCTCCCCATACACAAAGCAAAGGGCATATCCCGAATGGGACATGTCCTTCTTTCTATCAACGAACAGGCGAACCAACGGTCAAATCAAAAAACAAAATCGTAACCCAACGAAGTGGTTACGATTTTGAACGAAGAAAGACCTTTGCTGCCGGGATGCACGCGCCTGCGCGGGCATCTGACATACAAAGGTCATTTCTGAATGGCGCGGAAGGAGAGATTCGAACTCTCGCTCGCTTTTTAGACGACTACTCCCTT
>USLX01000061.1 GCA_900555665.1 uncultured Eubacteriales bacterium
CGAGCGCCACGAGTCCCGCCGCATCGACAACCAGCTCCGCGGCCGTGCCGGCCGCCAGGGCGATCCCGGCCAGACGCAGTTCTACCTCTCCATGCAGGACGATGTCATGCGCCTGTTCGGCTCCGAGCGCATCCTCGGCATGATGGACTCTCTCGGCCTCGATGAGGATACGCCCATCGACGCCAAGATCCTCTCCGGCGCCATCGAAAACGCGCAGAAGACCGTCGAGAGCCGCAACTATCAGGCCCGGAAGAGCGTCCTTGAATACGACGACGTTATGAATGTCCAGCGGAAAATCATCTACCAGCAGCGCCAGCAGGTGCTCGACGGCGAAGACCTTCAGAAGAACGTCCAGTCCATGATGCGCTTCTTTGCCGAAACCTACGTCGCCAGCGCCTTCGGTGAACAGCCGCACCTGCCCGACCGCACCGCCTTCTTCGAGATGATGAGCCACTTTGAGAACATCTGCTTCCCGAAGGGCATCTGGGTCGCGACCGACGAAGAGCTCCAAACGCTCACCCGTGAGGATATGACCGAGCGCGTCCTCGCCCTCATGCAGGCGTCCTACGCCAAGAAGGAAGAGCAGTATGGCGCGCCTGTCATGCGGGAGCTCGAGCGCGTGATAACCCTCCGCGTCGTCGATGAATACTGGATGGATCACATCGACGCCATGGACGATCTCCGCCAGGGCATCCGCCTGCGCGCCTATGCGCAGGAAGACCCCGTCGTCGCCTACAAGCGCGAGGGCTTCGAGATGTTCGAGGCCATGACCGACGCCATCAAGGAGGAGATTGTCCGCCGCGTCTTCCTCGTCCGTATCAAGACAAACGAAGAGATCAAGCGTGAGCGCGTCGCGAAGGAAACCGGTGCCAACGCCGGCGGTGACAAGACCGTCCGCCGCCAGCCCGTTGTCAAGAAGATCAAGGTCGGCCCGAACGACCCCTGCCCCTGCGGCAGCGGCAAGAAGTATAAAAAGTGCTGCCGTGACAAGGATCTCGCCGCCGAACGCGGGCAAAACGCCCCGCAGAATTGAGGATTATGTTTCACACAATCAGCCAGGGAAGCCTGGAATACCTGACCGCGGACAGCCTCTCCGGCTCCGTCCACTGCTTTTCCACGCGCTTCGGCGGCGTGAGCGAGGGCCATCTTGCCTCGCTCAACCTCGGCACCCACCGGGGGGACCGGCCTGAAAACGTGCGCGAAAACTACCGCATCCTCGGCGCCGCCGTCGGCTTCGCGCCGGAGCAGACCGTCTTCACCAGGCAGGAGCACACGGACCTCATCCTCCGCGTCGGAAAAGCCGACTGCGGCACGGGCCTTTCCCGTGAGCAGACCGTCGTCTGCGACGGCCTCATCACGGATGACCCCGGCGTAGCCCTTTGCTGCTTTGGCGCGGACTGCACCACGATCCTGCTCTTCGACCCCGTGACCGGCGCGCTCGGCGCGGTGCACTCCGGCTGGCGCGGCACCGCCATGGGCATCGCCGCAAAGGCCGTCGCCGCCATGACCCGCGAATTTGGAAGCCGCCCCTCCGACATCCGCGCCGCGATCGGCCCGTGCATTGGCCGCTGCTGCTTCGAGGTTGGCCCCGAAGTGCCGGAAGCGATGCGAAACGCGCTTGGCGCGGACGCCGAAGGCTGCATCGAGCCGCACGGCGAAAAATATCACGTTGATCTCAAAGGCATCAACCGCCTCTGGCTGGCGCGCGCCGGCCTCACCGAGATCGACACCTGCCCGGGCTGCACAAAGTGCCGCCCAGACCGCTTCTGGTCGCACCGCGCCGTAGGAAACCACCGCGGCTCGCAGGCCGCCATCATCATGAGAAAGGAGTGAGCGCCATGCGCCGCACCCTCTGCGTCCTTCTGGCGCTGACGCTCTTGCTCGTCACGCTCTCCGGCTGCTCCGGCATTGATATGAGCTGGTTCACCGACAAATTCAAAAACGGCGACGCCCAGACCGACGCCGCCCCAACCGAAAGCACCCCCCAGCAGGAGACGACCGCCGTCGTCACCGAGGTTCTCTCCGAGCTTCAATCCTTCGGCCTGGCCTACCAGCCAGACTACGGCCTGCACCCCTACAACTGTGAGAGCCTCAACAACCGCGTCATTTTTTCCTTCCTCTATGAGCCGCTCTTCGCCGTCACGCAGGAGCTGGACGCCGTCCCCGTCCTCGCGCAGGACTACTCCGTCTCTTCCGACGGCACCGAAACCACCATCACGCTCCACTCCGGCGTCCGCTTCCATACCGGCCAGCCGCTGACGGCAGAGGATGTTGTCTACTCGCTCGAGTCCAGCCGTGGCAGCACCTACTACGGCAGTCGCCTGCGCGATGTCACCTCCATCGAAGCGCTCGACGCGCAGACCGTCGTTCTCACGACCACCGTCGCCTACGACGAGCTGCCGCTCCTGCTCGACATTCCCATCATCCAGAAGGACACCATGGAGCAGGACGTCCCGCCCGGAACCGGCCCTTACCGGTTTGAATCCACCGCGCGCCTCGTCCGCAATGCCGACTGGTGGCAGGACAGCGTGCCGCTTGTGGACTACGACGAGATCACGCTGACCTCCGTCTCCACCACCGCCGAAATCCGCGACAATTTCGAGTATGAGAATATCAACATGGTCCTCACCGACCCGAATTCCGCAGCCTACGCCGGCTTCCACAACGACTATGAGCTGTGGGAGGACGGGACGTGCATTTTGCAGTACATCGGCTATAACATCGGCTCGCGCGTGTTCTCCAACTACGGCCTGCGCAGCGCCATCACCTACGCCGTCGACCGCGATACCATCGTCTCCGACCTCATGGGCGGCTTCGCCACCGCGGCGACGCTCCCCTGCCAGCCGGTCTCCAAGCTCTACGACGCCAAGCTTGCCCTGAAATATTCCTATAGCATGGAAAATTTCTACCGCCAGCTGGAGTCGGCCTCCGTGGAAGACATGGATCACGACGGCCGGCTCGACCTCTATGTCCCTTCCCTGGGCTACGCCGTCCCCGTCTCCGGCACGATGCTCGTCTGTGCCTCGAGCTATCAGCGTGTCCAGGCCGCGACGAAGATCGTCCAGGACTTAAACGCCCTCGGCTTTGACCTCACGCTCAAAAGCGTCGACTATGACGAATATCTCTCGCTCCTGCGCGCTGGAAACTTCGATCTCTACTACGGCGAGGTTCGCCTGTCCCCGAATTTCGACCTCAGCCCCTTTTTCCAGTCCGGCGGCTCTTTGACCTACGGTGCGCTCGCCGATACCACCATGCAGAGCCTCTGCAACCGCATGCTCGTCAACAGCGGCAACTCCTATAACCTCTATCAGCGCCTCTGCGACCGTGGCTATCTCACGCCCGTCATGTTCAAAAACTACGCCGTCTATACCACGCGCGGCTCCGTCACCGAGCCCGCCCGCTATATCGACTGGCTTCTCCCCGCCCCCGAAACCGTCACTGATTGACCTCATATCCCCAAAGGCTCCCCTTGATTGCATCAAGGGGAGCTGTCTGCGCTCCGCGCAGACTGAGGGGACTAATCCTGTTTTCTGATTAAATTCTTTCATCAGAAAGGTTTCGCCTTTGGCGTAACCGATTCCGTGTTTTTGATAAAATCACGGAATCTCGTTTCCTAATGATCTTCCTATTAAAAACTTCCATTCCATGAATGAAAGTTTTTAATGGAATATCAGTATCATACCGCCAATTTCCCGCCGCACTTTGCTCCGCCCGTCCCCGCCGCAGCGAAGGAAGTCTCCCCCTCCGGGGAAGGCGCCCCAGTGCACCCCCTGGGGCGGAGAGGGCCGGAACGCCCCCCCAATCTCCCTTCGCACCAAGTTAAAAAAACAGCGCCGCCTCTCGGGCAGCGCTGTTTTTTATCCCATTTCTCTTCGTCCTTCGAGTGCCCGCACCAGCGTCACCTCGTCGGCATACTCCAGCTGGCTTCCAACGGGAATTCCGTAGGCCAGCCGTGTCACGCGCAGCCCCATGGGCCGCAGCAGCCGCGAAAGATACATTGCCGTCGCCTCGCCCTCCGTGTCGGGGTTCGTGGCCATGATAACCTCCTCCACGCCCCCCTCGCCGATCCGCGCGAGCAGCTCCCGGATCTTCAGATCATCCGGCCCCACATGGCTCAGCGGCGAAATCACGCCGTGCAGCACATGATAGACGCCGTCATATTCCCGCGCCCGTTCCATCGCGATCACGTCCTTGGGCTCTGCCACCACGCAGAGGATGCTGTGATCCCGCTCCGGGTCGGCGCAGATCGGGCACACGTCCTGATCCGTCAGATTCTGGCACACCGGACACGGATGGATGCTGTGCCGCGCATCCAAAATCGCCTGTGCAAATTCCTCTGCGCCCTCCTCCGGCATGGAGAGCACATGGAAGGCCAGTCGCTGCGCCGATTTCATCCCGACGCCCGGCAGTCTTGCAAACGCCTCTGTCAGCCGCTCCAACGCGGCGGGGGACCCGCGCATCAGAACAGTCCGCCGAGGTTCAGCCCGCCGGTCAGCTTCGACATGCTCGCCGCCTGCTCGGCGTCGGCCTTGCGCAGTGCTTCATTTGCCGCCGCAACGACCATATCCTGCAGCATTTCCACATCGTCCGGATCCACAGCCTCCGGATCGATCGTGATGCGCAGCAGTTCCCGCTTCCCGTTCGCCACCGCCGTCACCACGCCGCCGCCTGCGGTCGCTTCATATTCCTTCGTCTCCATCTCTTGCTGCATCTTCAGCAGATCTTGCTGCATCTTCTGTGCCTGCTTCATCATCTGCATCTGATTCATGCCGCCCATCATGGGCATGCCGCCGCGATATCCGCCCTTTGCCATTGTTCCTGTTCTCCTTTATTTAATCGTAAAAATATCCGCGTGTTCCCTGCCGAACGCCACCAGCCGCTCCAGCGGATCCTCCCCGCTGTTTCCCGCAACCTGGCTTTTCAGCACAAACCGCACCTG
Source organism: uncultured Eubacteriales bacterium (assembly GCA_900555665.1). GTDB lineage: Bacteria > Bacillota > Clostridia > Oscillospirales > Oscillospiraceae > CAG-170. The sequence continues at coordinate 4,940 of USLX01000061.1, forward strand.
TACCGGCCTTCCCAAAACCGCCGCGGCCTTTTCCCGCGCCAGCTGCTCGATGGCCGGTTTTTTCACCATTCCGAGCACAAACTCGTTTTCTGCCGCCAGCAGCAGCACGTCACCGCGCAGCGTCGCGCTGACCGGCCCATCCGGGCTGAAGAAACCGCGTTCGCGCACACTCAGCCCCTCCTGCATCTGCCGCGCCAGCTCCGGCCAGAAGCCCACCGGCTCCGCCTTTGCCTCCTGCCTTGGCGTCTGCTCCTCCGGGGCGTCCTGCACCGGCTGCCCCGCAAACGGATCGTCCGCATCGTCCGGAAACGGCGGCCGTTCTCCGTCGTCCGTGTCCTCCGGCTTCCCGCCGGCCTTCACGGCCACCACGCCCGAGGCCAGCTGTTGCTCCACCTTCGACAGCCGCGCATTGAGCGCCTGCGCATCCAGCGTCAGCTGGCTCTGGCAGAGCTGCATCAAACAGAGCTCCATTCCGATCCGCCCATCGGCGTTTTTTGAAAATCCGCGCCGCGTCTCCTGCAGCAGCGTCAGCATCCGCAGCAGCTCCCCCGGCGCGAAGCGCCCCTGCAGCGCCATCGCCTGCTCCTCTGTCGCAATGCCGGAGAGCATCGCAAGCCCACTTTTCGGTGCGGTCTGCAGCACCAGCAGATCGCGGCACAGCGCGCTCATCTCATCGAGCAGCGCCCCCGCGTCCATCCCGCCCGCGTACAGGCCGGAAAACAGCGCCAGCGCCGTCCCCGTGTCCTTGTCCGCAATCGCCTGCATCAGCTCCGCCGTCTTCTTCTCTCCGGCCAGTCCCAGCGCCCGGCAAACCCGTTCGCTCGTCACCGCGCCGCCTCCCGCCGAGGCGCACTGGTCGAGCAGACTCACGCCATCGCGCATTCCGCCGTCAGCCAGCCGCGCCAGCAGCTTCAGCGCCTCCGGCTCAATCTCAATCCCCTCCTGATAGGCGATAAAATTCAGCCTCGACGCGATATCCTCCGGCAGCAGCCGCCGGAAGGCGAACCGCTGACATCGCGAGAGAATCGTCGCCGGCACCTTGTGCAGCTCCGTCGTCGCCAGAATGAACAGCAGATGCTCCGGCGGCTCCTCAATGATCTTCAAAAGTGCGTTGAAAGCCGCCGTCGAGAGCATGTGCACCTCGTCGATGATGTACACGCGCATCTTCACCTCGGCGGGCGTGTAAACCGCGTCGTCGCGCAGCATCCGTACCGAGTCGACGCCGTTGTTCGACGCCGCATCGATCTCCAGCACATCCATGCACCCGCCCGCGTCGATGGCCCGGCAGGCCGCGCAGGCGTTGCAGGGATTGCCGTCTTGCGGGTGCTCACAGTTGACCGCCTTCGCCAAAATCTTGGCACAGGAGGTCTTGCCCGTGCCGCGCGTGCCGGTAAAGAGGTAGGCGTGGCTGAGCTTCCCGCTCATCACCTGCGCCCGAAGCGTGTCTGTCACGCCCTTCTGCCCCACCACATCCGAAAACGTCTGCGGCCGGTACTTCCGATACAGCGCCTGATACATCCCGTCACCTCTCTTTGCGCATTTGGTCTTATTATACACGATTTCCCCGTAAAAGCAAACTCCCATTTTCGCCCGCCGCAGCAAACAAAGGCTCCCCCCTCCGGGGGGAGCTGTCACGGCAAAGCCGTGACTGAGAGGGGCCACACGGCAGCCCAAAACAAACGCGTCACTCTGATCCACTGACCGACGTCACTGGCGTGAGAATCCCGTAGATCTTCCCGGAGTCCCACGGGGCGCACCGCGCCCCAAGGCCCCCTCTTGAGGAGGGGGCTGTCTGCGCAAAGCGCAGACTGGGGGAGCCCCCGCCGCAGCAAACAAAGGCTCCCCCTCCGGGGGGAGCTGTCACGGCAAAGCCGTGACTGAGAGGGGCCCCACGGCGAACGCCGCACCCCAAGGCCCCCTCTTGAAGAGGGGGCTGTCTGCGCAAAGCGCAGACTGGGGGAGCCCCCTGCCGCAAAAGTAACCGCCCCATCTCCCGATGGGGCGGCCAGCGTGTCAAAAAAGTCTTTTTGCCCCGCTGCTCTACCACAGAACAGGATTCCCGTACAGCTGCCGCTGTACCAATTCTCTCCAATCCATTATCCTTCCAAAACCGTTCCTCTCTCACAGCATACCGCGCCGGCCTCCGCGCAAAGCCCTTCCAGCCCGCCCGGCGCATAGACCGTGCCGCCGGTGATCGTGATGTCCCCATTTCCGAGCCACAGCCCTTCCTCAAACCAGACCGTTCCGCCCGAAATGACCACATCTCCGCCATCCAGATTGCAAGGTCCGGCAAAGCGTACCGCTCCGTCCGAAATCCGCACTGCCGCGTTCTGCATCCACGTCTCGCCCGCGCAGGTGAAGCTGCCGCCGGAAACTTCAAATGTCCCCGTCTCACCGGAATTGCATCCCATGCCGAAGCCGCCTGTCGTCACCTCCGCGCCGCGCAGTATGAGGGCCGGATGATGGATGCCTCCCCAGCCCCAGAGGTTGAGATTTCCGGCGGAAAGCGTCCCTTCTCCCTCGGCGAGAATCCCCGTGCCGCCCACCTCGCCGGAGATGGTGTTCTCTCCCGCAAGGTGCAGCCACAGCGCGCCCCACGGCAGCAGCTCCTCCGCCGCCGTATTCTCCAGCGAGAGCGTCCCGGCAAACCATCCGCCGCCCGCCTCCTCCAGCGTCAGCGCGTCCCAGGTCATGCCCTCCTGCCCGCCGCTCCATTCTTCGCTGTACGTCGTTTGGAAATACCGGCTCACGGCCTCCTCGCCGCCGAGCACGCTGGCCCCATCGCCGTGAATTTCCGCGGCAGATACCTCCTGCGCCGCGAGCACGCCCGCGCCCGCCTCCACAACGGTACCCGCGCCCAGCGGCCCGGCCAGATACGCCTCGCCGCCCGAAAGCACAAACGTCATCTCCTCGTCGCTCGGCCAGTCGAGCAGCAGCACGCCGTCCCGGCATGTCACCGTCACCGGATGAAAGGTTGAAATGCTCCGCGCGGTCATCACGCCGCCCGCAATCAGCAGATCCCCGTTTCGCCAGCGCAGAAGCTCCGTGCGCAGCGTCCCGTTCAGCATGGCGACCGTCAGCCCGCAGCCCTCGTTCGGCTGCGCCAAAAAATTCTCGCAGCAGACGTCCACATCCCCGTCCACGATCACCGCCGGAAGCGGCATCGTCCCGCCGCCGCACGCGAGTCCCGCGGTGTTTTCAAACCGCAGCGACCCCTCGCCCGTAATCAGCACGCACTCAAAGCCCTCAAAGCAGTCAAATTCCGTGCCGCCGCCCTCGACATAACAGTCGCCCGAGAGATTCAGCCGCAGCACCCCGCCGAACGGTGACACCAAATTCGGCATCATCCCGTCCGTCACCGTGATCGTCAGGGCGTGATAGGCCTCCCCTGCCCAGCTCAGCTGTCCATAGGAGCTCTCCTGGCGTACCGCCTCCGAGAGACTTTCCAGAAAGTCCCCTTGCTGTACCCGGTCGAGCGCAAGATCGTTGTATGTCCCGTCCGCCTTCCGGACGGAGTAACCCTCGTCATAGCGGACGCCATCGTCCGCCCGTGCCGCGAGCGGCACCGCAAAGCCGAGGCGCTCCGTCGCGCCTCCCATCTCGCGCGCGTCGTACCAAACCTGGCAGGCCTCCGGCAGCGATTTTGCCCCGGATTTAGGGTCGGGTTCCGCCGCGAAATTCTCATTTTCTTCCAAATTTGCAGGTGGCGTGTCCAGCCGCTCCATATCGCCGCTCACAGCCGCTGTGTCCTGCCGCATCTCAGCCGCATTTTCACCCGCTCCGCACCCGCTGCACACCAGCGCCAAGCAGCGCAAAATGACCCATAACCATCTCTTTTTCACGCTGCTTCCCCCTTGTCTCCTCCGGTTCTACTTCAGATAGATCCGCTCGCGCCGAAGCTGCTCCGCCGCCGCGCAGGCCTCCCCTTCGCCAAACAGGCCGTAAAGCCCGGCCGTGCGAAATTCCAGTTCAAAATACTCCGTATTATCCGGTTTTTCACCAGCATTTATCATGGAAATTGTTCTATTTCTCCGTGCCTCCCGCAGTACGCACCTTCCCATTTCATCCATGGCCAGCGCCCGCACATACGGAATCTCCCGCCGCAAATCCGCCTCCGTCAGCCCCAGATACGCACACAGCAGCAGCCGCCGTATCCGGCTCATCGGATATCGCTTTGATTTTACCATATTTTCAATTTCCTGTAAAGTCCCGCACATCTGCGCTGCCCGCCAGGCCAGGCTCCAAAGCCCCTCCGAGCCATGCGCCGCACGCTCCCAATCCGCTTTGCCCATCGCCCGCAGCCGGGCCAGCATTGCCCGCTCCCCCAGATGCAGGAAATGCCGCTCCGCACCCGCAAAATGCCGCGCAGCCGCTTGCGGAAGATAGGGAAAAATGTCGCCGCCCGCCGCCAAAACCGCGCGCAGAGACGAAGCCGACGGGGCCTCCCAGTCGGGAAGCTGCGCATGATAATCGCCCGCACGGTGCAGTGCCAGTGGCCGGATCTGTCGCCCCAACGCCGCCTTGCAGTATTCTAATCCCAAAATATTATTCGGTGTTTTTAGGAGTTCCCCCGGAAAATTTAAACTTTTTGCCGCAGTTTCCCGCGCTGCCGGATAGCTCATTCCCCCTGCCAGCGCTGCGCGCAGCGCCGCGTCATATTCCGGCGTGTCCATCGCCGCCGCAAGCCGCAGAAAATCCGCTGTTCCCCCGTTTTCGCAGCCAAAAGCCAGGCTTTCTGCGCCTAATTTGTCCAAAATATCCACGCCGCACCTGGCGAATCCCTCCGCCGAGCAGAGCACGCCCGTCACCGGCAGCTCCAGCACCAGACTCGCGCCGCAGTCCACCGCAGCGGCGGCCCGGCGCAGCTTGTCGAATACCGCCGGTTCCCCGCGCTGTACAAAATTTCCGCTCATCAGGCAGATTACGGCTGTATCTGCTCCAAAAAAGTCCCGGATTTTCCGAAACTGCGTCCAATGTCCCCGATGAAATGGATTGTATTCACAGATCACGCCGACTGTCTTCAAAATTTGTGCTCCTATCGATAAATTTTTCCGAAAACCCCTTGTTTCCGGCTCCGGATTGTTGTATCATATTTACTAGTTATCGTCATTCTAGCATAGAATGCCAAAAAAAGAAACACAGGAGATAGAGGTTATGAACATTCTGGTCATCAATGCCGGCAGCTCCAGCTTGAAATATCAGCTGATGGATCCCGATACCGGCGTCGTCACCGCGAAAGGACTCTGTGAGCGCATCGGTCTGGACGGCCGTCTGAACCACAAGGTCATCGCCACGGGCAAGAAGCTCGAAAAGGATATCCCGATGCCCACGCATAAAGAGGCCATCGAGTCTGTCATGGACATTCTGGTCGATGCGGAATACGGCGTGATCAAGTCCGTCGACGAGATCGATGCGGTCGGCCATCGCGTGCTCCACGGCGGCGACAAGTTCGTCGAGAGCTGCATCGTCACCGACGCCTGCAAGGAAACCATCCGCGAGTGCATCCCCCTCGGCCCGCTCCACAACCCCGCCAACCTCATGGGCATCGAAGCCTGTGAAAAGGCCATGCCGGGCAAGCCGCAGGTCGCCGTGTTCGACACCGCGTTCCACATGACCATGCCCCCGAAGGCCTATCGCTATGCCATCCCCACCAAGTACTATACCGAAGATCATCTCCGCCGCTACGGCTTCCACGGCACGTCCCACCGCTTCGTCTCCAAGCGCTGCATCGAGCTGATGGGCGGCGTGGAGAACGCGCACCGCGTCATCG
>USLX01000062.1 GCA_900555665.1 uncultured Eubacteriales bacterium
GGTGAATTGCCCGAAGGGCAAGAGAAGCTGGCCTGGGCCAACCCCTGCGGCTCTCTCTCGGAACTGCCTTTTATCGTTTTTCGACAGTCTCAAATGCGCCTGCCCCGGCTCTTCGGGGCAGGCGCATTTTGCTTTTTGTCTGCAATCGGGCGCGGCAATATCTTCCCGCTCAGGGGTCAGTGCTCCCAGCGTCACAACCTTCCCCGCCTCATAGTCCAGCATAACCTCCACATGCCGATAGCCTTCCGGCATGCGCTGCACCATCAGCTCGCGGCATCGCCTTCCCGTCCCAGTTGACGGCAATCACACGCCGGATCTTGCTTTCTCCGCAGGTCAGCATATGAAAGATGGCATTGCACTCCGCGCAGATGCCGAGCGTACACGCCGCATCCACGCAGATGCCTGTGTAAATCTTCCCGGGCACCGATTCGACGGCGGCCGCCACGCCGCCCACCTCCATCCACCTTGAAACCTCGCGCGGACGCAAAACCTGCTTTGCTTCCTGATACAGCGTTTCCCAGATCTCATCTCTGCTCATTGTGATCCTCACAAATTTCGCACTTCCGCCCGCAGTCCGTTATTTGGCAAGCATGGACCACTGCTTGCGCAGGAGCAGGTATAAAATGGCCGGGCCGGCGAGGCTGAGGAGTGCCTGCAGCAACCCCGCCGTGACGAACGTAAGCAGGGCGAGCAGGACATGAAAGCTCAGCGCGGCGAAAAACGCCGTGCGCCGGGCGCTGGCCGCAAACCAGATCAGCCCCGCGCATTTGAGCAGAAGCAGCGATGCCTCCAGCACATAAAACCAGAAGAACAGCGACACGCTCTGCATCAGCGTGCCAAGAAGCTCCTGCATGGGTGCAAGCTCGGGATAGGCGGCAAACACGTCGGAAAACAGGCTCTGATTGCCATAGAGATAGAACAAATTGACAAAGCCGAAGACCTGGATGGCATTCACAACAATGCAGAGAATCAACCAGATCTTTGCGCCGGCCGGCAGGCGCTTGCTGCGGGCCGCACGGGCGGCGGGCTGCGGCGCACAATCCGGCGCTTCGGCCATCTCTGGCCGGGGCGGCTCCGGCTTTCCGTAGCGGCGAACCAGCGCGCCGCACTCGGGGCAGATCAGGACATTGTCGTCCACCTGACGGCCGCAGTTATAACAGGTTTGCATGGCATATACTCCTTTTCGGGCGAAAGTCCGATTCCTTTTATGATAGTATTGTAACGGCTCGGAGATCGATTGTCAAATCGTATGAGTGTAGCATTTTTTGCAAGGTTTTGAGCAGGAAGTTGCATTTACTTTCTTTCTGGCAGGTCTATAATGGAATGTAGAATTTGGAATTGGAGGCAGGCAGATGCATTTCACCAAGATGCACGGGGCAGGCAATGATTTTATTGTCCTCGACACACGGGTGCAGGCGCTTCCCACGGACAACATCCCGGCGCTGGCGGCGCGGCTTTGCGACCGGCGGCGAGGAATCGGGGCCGACGGGCTGATGGTGCTCAGCGCACCGGAGGGCGATGCCGACATTGCAATGCGGTTTTACAACTCCGACGGCTCGCTCGGGGAGATGTGCGGAAACGGGGCGCGGTGTGTCTGCCGCTATGCCTGCGAACATGGCTGCGCCGGAGATACGATCCGCGTGGAAACCACGGCGGGACTGGTCACAGGCCGCAGAACGGGGCAGACGGAATTTTGCATCCGCCTCAATGCACCGTCGGTCTTGGAGACAGAGAAGTGTTTGGAAGTGGACGGGACGGTGTACCGCTGCGGCTATGTGGTGCTGGGAGATCCCGGCATTCCGCACCTGACCGTGGAGACGCCGGGCCTTTCACACTGCGATCCGGATGCGCTGCGCGTACTGGGGCGCAGGCTCCGCTTCCATCCGGCGCTTCCCAAGGGAGCCAACGTAAACTTTTATGAGATTACGGGCAAAGATCAGGTGCTCGAGCGGACCTATGAGCGCGGCGTGGAAGACTTTACACTGGCCTGCGGCACGGGCACCGGGGCGGTCGCAGCCGTCCTGACGCAGGAGGGCCGCGTGAGCGGCCGGGATGTGCAGCTGACGATGGACGGCGGCGTGCTGCGCATGGATGTTGCCATGCGGGACGGGCGGGCGTTTGACCTCTATCTCACGGGGCCGACCTGCATCGTCTGCACGGGCGAAGTCGGCCCGGCACTGCTGGAGTTTTAAAAGAGCGGAGGAGGAGAAGGCATGAAAAAGGGAAGTTTTCTGAAAAATTACGGGTTTCTGATCTGCATGCTGCTGGGGATCGTGGCCGGTTGCGTGGTCGGCGCACTCTGGCCGGCCACACAGGACGCCGCGGGTGAGGTCGTGTCCAAGGGCGCCATGGTCTTGGAGCCGCTGGGCACGGTGTTCATCAATCTGATGTTCTGCGTGGTGGTGCCGATGGTGTTCTGCTCCATCTCGTCGGCCATTGCCAACATGAAAAGTGCAAAGCGGGCCGGAAAGATCATGGGCGTCACGGTCGCGACTTTCCTTGTTACGGCGGCCATCGCGGCGGTGATCACCTATGTGGTGGTGCTGCTGATCCCGCCGGTGACCGGAACATACGACGTGCTGGTGGAGGGCGAGGTTGGCCAGACGCTGGGTTTGTCTGAGATGATCATCAACTTCTTCACCAAGCCGGACTTCAGCGAGCTCTGGAGCCGGAAGGCCATTTTGCCGCTGATCGTGGCGGCGATCCTGTTTGGCTTCGGCGTGCAGCTCTCCGGCGGGCCGGAGACGAAGACGGCGAAGCTGCTCGAGGACGTGACGGGCTGCATCATGAAGACTGTCAAGCTCATCACCTACTACGCCCCGATCGGCTTTTTCGGCTTTTTCGCCTATCTGGTGGCCTCCTACGGCCCGGAGCTGATCGGTGATTACAGCCGCACGCTTATCCTCTACTATGTGCTGAGCTTCGTGTACATGTTCCTGTCGTTCCCGCTCTATGCGCGCTTCGGTGGCGGAAAGGGCGCAGCGAAGCGCATGTTCTCCAAGCTGTTCCGCCCGGCGGCGGTCAGCTTCGGAACCTGCTCGTCCGTGGCGACGATCCCGACCAACCTCGAGGTTGCCGAGGAGACCGGCATCTCGAAGGACGTGGCAAACATCGTTGTTCCCATGGGCGCGACGATGCACATGGACGGTTCGGCCATGTCGGCCATTATCAAGGTGGCGTTCCTGTTTGGTATGTTCGGGCAGAGCTTCACAACCGGACGGGCGCTTTTGGCCATTGTGGTGGCGGTATTCTCGTCGGTCGCAATGAGCGGCATCCCGGGCGGCGGCGGAACGGGCGAGCTTGTGCTCTGCTCGATCTTCTTCCCGGATCATCTGGCGGTCGCCTATCCCATCGCGCTGGCGCTCGGCAATCTGGTCGACCCGCCCGCAACCATGGTCAACTCCGCCGGGGACTATGTCGTTTCCTACATTGTTTCCCGCTATGTGGACGGGAAAGACTGGCTGCAGAAGCAGCTCCATAAAACCAAGTCCGGGTCCTGATCCGTCCTCAAAACCGTTCAAAACAGAAGCAAACCGCCCGCTGGAGATGGCGAACACGCATAGGTACAACAACAAATAACCGTTTAGAGCAAGCAAAGTCCTTCCGGTTTTCCGGAAGGACTTTGCTAATTATTGGCTTCAGAAACCACCGGCTATGCCGGTGGAGGTATCCCGTAAAAAAGCGTTAGCTTCAAGCATCGAGCGAAGCAAGTTGAGAATAGCAAACTAGCAAATTCGAATGCACTCGATAAAAACAGCTAATGCCCGTTTACGGGCTGCGGAGCATTTGATGCAAGAGAAAAAACATTCAGTGCATCGCTAGGGTGTATCTGAGAACTGAAAATGTGACCGGCAGCGAGGAATTTTCGTGCTGAGCAAGATATTTTTTCGCAGGAATCCTGACGTATTTCAAGGAAAACTGACGCGGCACTGCGCGAAAAGGCCCCCTGTCCGGGTGCATCGGGAGTTGGAAGAATACACCCTGGGTATAAATTTCGGAAAGTGTCATGTTGCCGGTTGCTCTTTGCATGCTTCCTTCTGCGCTTTTCGCTGATACATGATATAGTCAGCCTGGCGGATCGCCTCCGCCAGCGGGGAAACCTGATAAACGCCGCCCACGCTTACGCCGAACCGCAGCTCAGGGTGCTCCGGCAGCGTGGCCTCCGCGACGGCCTCGCTGATCCGCCGGAGCCGCCGCCGGAAGACCTCCTCCGAAATCTGGGAGAAGATCAGCAAAAACTCATCTCCGCCGTAGCGGATCAGCGTATCGCTGCTCCGGATGCAGGAGAGGATCGTGCCCGCAATGGCGCGCAGCGCCTCGTCGCCGACCGGATGGCCGTAGGTGTCGTTGATGTGCTTGAATTTATCCACGTCGATGATGGCCACGCCGTCGGCGTGCTCCAGATCCGGCAGGAAGTTGTCGAGATACATCCGGGAATAGGCGCGCGTGAGCGCGTCGCGGTAAAATGCCAGCAGATACGAACTCGGCTGCACAGGCCCCAGTCCGCCCTGCGCGCCGGGGTCTTCATCGAGCTTTGAGGCGATCTCCAGCACGCACTGCTTGCCGCCGATGAGCTCATAGCGTGAGAGCACGAAAAACGGGTTCCCGCCCTGCAGCTCGAGCTTACTCGTCCAGTTTTTCCCGGCCAGCGCCCGGGCGGACGTGCAGTTGTCGCAGCATTCCTTCCGCCCCCAGACGCTGTAGCAGCACTCTCCGGTGTCGATCAGTCTGCCGTCCTCGCTGAGATTCAGCACACGGCAGCTCTCCGGATCGACCAGCCGCACCATATCAAACAGCTGCCGCAGCTCGCCGATGGCCTCGGCCAGGCCGCGGGAGCACCGCTCCGTCTCAATGTCGGTGAATTGCCCCACCGCGCCGGCACAGCCGACCTCCTTGCTGATCCAGATGGTTCTCGCATGCAGCCGGTGCCGGCGCAGCTTACTGTCCACCGTGAGCTGCACTTCCATCTCGATTTCGGGCCGCTCGCACGTGCTCTGTTCCAGCCGGTTTTTTATCTCCAGCCAATCCTCGCGCCGCAGCGGCCACAGCTCGTCGCCCTCGCTCGGATGCAGTGTCCTGCGGGAGCCGCTCCCGGCGAGAAATTGCAGCATAATTCCGCACGATTTTCCAGCGTCATTTTGCATTTTATGCAGAATATTTCGGCATTATCTCAGTATATTCCACGCAATCTCTGTAATTTCATCCCAAAAAGCCGGGCGCCGCCGTGTTTCCGGCGGCCTCCCGGCCTGCGCTTTGCCCGTTTCTGGGCGGCTTTATGAAATTTCCAGTTCCTTACATGCTCCGTGCGCTCCAAAAATGCGCCATCGCCCCGGCATAAGCAGGGAAAAGAACGCCTTGCGCTCGGCGGCGCAGAGATCCGGATCGGTGTCGACCGAGGTCATCAAAATCGGCGCATACCGATTATAGGCCGCCTGCTCGGCTGTCATACCGTGGATGTTGACATAGACGTCGCCGGTGAAGGCGATGCGCTGCGCACGCTCAATCAGCACAATTTCGCCCGGCAGATGGCCCCCCGCCCCCTCATAGACCTCAAAGTGCAGATCCCCGAAGGAAAACCGGCCGATCTGCTCCAGCGGCGCGCGCAGCGGCTCCATCCCGCCCCAGAGAACATGCAGCTTCTCCGGCTCCGGCGGGCGGTAGCCCGTCAGCGCCTTGCAGATCCGGATATAGGGCCGGTGCAGCGGGTTCTGCTCGCGGAAGTCATCCTCCCCCGCCGCCTCCCATTGCAGGCTGCGCGCGCTTTTCGCGCTGAGATAAATCTCATCAAACCAGGGCAGCAGCCCGCAGTGATCCAGATCGGCATGCGTAATCAAAATTTTCTTTTTCTGCGCAAAAAACGCCGGCACGCGCCGCATGAGCAGCGCCAGCATCTCCTCACGATAGCAGGCATAGCCGCTGTCAATGCAGAGGATTTCGCCGCCATACTGCAAAACCGCCGTGTTGCTCCCACAGGGCGGCTCAATCAGCGTCAGATGTACGCCGGGCGAGAGGCCCATTTCCGTCACCCGCGGCACAAACTGCGCGCCCTTCCCCGCAGCGAGCAGCTGTGCGAAGCGGCTGATGGCCTCAAACGTCCGATAGGGCGAAAGGCCTCGCTCATCGAGCATCTGCATGGCGAGATTCACGTTCACCAGCAGTGTCTGCTCTGCCTCGTCGGAAAGGGCCATCGTCCGGCAAAGACCGGCGACAAAGGACGTATAAAAGATGCTGTTGTCAAAGACCGTCGATGCGCGGTCATAGTCAATCACGCGCACCGGAACCAGCTGCTCCGCACGCTGCAAAAAGGCGTGAATGCGCTCCGGCTCTTCCACAAACAATCCCATTTTGAATAGCTGAACTTCCGTCCCGTTCTCCTGGGAACTGAGATAGGAGATGTTGAAGCCGAACTCGCTGATGAGCGCTAAAATCTCCGTCACCCCACCCGGCACATCCGGCAGCCGGAACTCCAGCAGCACCACATTCCCCTCCGCCTCCCGGCTTCGGAGATAGCCGAGCTTTTGCAGCTCCGCATCGGCGGCGGCAAGCTGTGCTTCGCCCCCCTCCGCCTCGATGAAGATCGTGTGCGAGTCCACGGCCTTGTTGTAACTCACGCGCGTGATGTTCACGCCCAGCGCGGCAAACAGTCTGCTCGCCCGCAAAAACGCTCCGATGTGATCCGGAACGGTCGTAACATAGGTCTTTTTCATCTCTTGAACCTGACTTTCCCCGCCTTGCGGCCCTGTCTGCCCCTATCATAAGGTTCCGCCCCGTCCTTTGTCAAGGTAAAGTGTGCTCCGCATGCCAAAGCGCCGACCGGCAGCATGGTCTTCAGCATCCCCTCCGGGAAGACAAAATGCGTCCCGTGTTCATAAACCGCCGCTTCCTCAATGGGATACGCGGCCTCGGAATCGTCAAAGAGCTTGCGCGAGTTCAGCATGTCGCCCGTGCGCTTGGTCTCGGCATCGATCACATGCCAATACTGCGGGTGCTGGTAGCAAAACGGCATGTAGGGCAGAGGCTTCCCACGATAGGAAAACAGCGACTCGCCAGGGATCGGCCATTCCTTGCAGCCGTCCTTCTTTCCCTGCGGATAGACCCTGCGCACCGCCTCGCGGTATTTCAGATGCTCCCCTGCGCTGCCGAACGCCCAGAAGCTTTGCCGCTGCATCGCCTCCGGCAGGGCCTGGAAGGGTTGGTCGGCCAGTCTGTCGGTCAACTGCAGCGCCCGGGCCACCGGTTCGCTGCTCACGCCCGTCACACCCATGGCGCGAAAAAAGAGCACCGCGCGCCGTTGACCGCGTAGACAAAGCCCAGCGTATAGGCCAGATAGAGCGGCAGGCAGCAGAGCTTGAAGCGCAGACTGTTTCGCCGGATCCGCTCCGGCATCGTCATCCCCAGCTCCACACAGCGTGCCTGCACATCCGCATGGTAAAGATGCAGCATGCCAAGACCGCAGCCCTCCAAAATTGTCCAAAGCACCATCATTTCCCGCTCTCCTCCATTTTTGTTCTTCCCATTCCAGCGAGCGCCGCCTGAACCTCCTGTGAAAACTGCGCCGGGCGCTTTTGTCCACGGTACCGGGATCTCGCACGCCGCCATGCAGCATGTAGGCCGCTCCGGCCCGAATTCAAAACACTTCACGCCGGCCTTTCCAAGACAACAATCCGGTTGGAAATATTCCGCACTGCAGGCAGCTTGTCCAACAGCCGGTAAACCGGCACAAACGCCGCCATTCCCTCGGTCAGGCAGTGCTCCTCCGCGAAACGAAAGTCCGGCAGCAGCGCGCCCAGCGCCCTTCCGCTCTTCACACCCCAGGTAAACTTCGCCCGGCTGGCCTCGATGGATTTTTCCTTGAAGTGCCTGACGACCACGGGATTCATCGTCTCGATCAACACCGTGGCGCGGTCAAATCTCCGCGCGATCACCGCAAAGATGCGCCGCACGTCCGCCTCGCTGAGATACATGCTCAGCCCTTCCATCAAAATCAGTGCCGGCACGCCGCGCTCTGCAATCTCTCCGCCCCAGTCGTCCATGGCCGACATGGCAATCTGGGAGATCGTGCCAGACTCCGGCAGCAGTGCCCTCCGCACAGCAATCGTCTCCGGCAGATCGAGGTTATACCAGTGCGTATAGCCCGTCATGCGGTAGCAGCGCGCGTCCAGTCCACAGGCGATGTTGACCACCACTGCGCCGGGATGCGCCCGCAGATATGCCTCCGTCAGCCGGTCGAGCACAATCGTCCGGGCCACCACGCCGCTGCGCATCGCAGTGTCCGCCTCCGCGTGGTGAAAGTCATAGTCCAGCCGCCGTACAAGCTCCACGGCCTTCTCGTCCCGGATCGCGCCGCGCGTCTGCGTCTCCCTGGCCCGCGCATAGACCGTCTGCAGCATCGTCTCCGGCACACCGGAGAGGGCGATCTTCTCGCTCATATTCATCAAGCCTCCTGTCCCGGCCGGCCGCGCCGCGCACACTGCGCGCCGGAGGCTGGCTTTGGAATGATTCCTGTCCGTTTGTTAAGGCGCTCTAACTCCTGCTTACGGAGTTCGTTTTCTCTAACTTCCGCGTCCAAAAAAGGCCGCTCCTGCGGCCACGCTTCTGCTCTTTATTATATCGGTCTCCGCGTCCCCTGTCACGCCGCCGACGGTGCAAACGCCGCGCCAGAGCTTTCCGGCCCGGCGCGACAGTTGGCTTCCGATTATCACCGCGGCATTGGCTCGATCTCAATGCTGCCCCCGTCTGCCAGGGTTTTTCCGTCCAGCAGGATCAGCTTTTCCGCAAGCAGGCGTGAGAGGCCACTCAAAATGGCCGACGATGCGATCAGCTCCTCCGTATCCTGCACCGCCAGCTCCGTGACGACCTCATGATCCAGCATCGCCGCCGCAGTCAGCTTCACCTGCTCGATGAAATACTGCGCGCAGCGCCGGTGCCGCGAAGCATAGGCCGTGTAGCGCCGCCGCACCTCCTCTTCCGCGCACCCGAGCGGCAGCAGCGGCGAGATCATCGCGAGCTGGAACGTCTGTTTGAGCGTCACGATCATCAGCAGCTGCGCAATATGCGTCCGGTAATATTTCTTCTTCTGCGGCTCCGGCAACAGCCGCGTCCGGACATAGTTGTTGATCGCCGCCGCCGTGATGACCTGCGTCTGTTTGAGCTCCGGCGGCAGATAGCTCAGCGTCTGCCGCAAATACTGCACCACCTGATCCATATAAAGCCCCAGATCCGGGATCTCCTCCCAGTCCGGCAGGCGATAGCGCCCCAGATAGGTCTCCCAGCGGCGCAGCTTGCCCACCACAAGATCGTTGTCGTATGGCATAAATTTACACACACCTTTCTTGCACAGTATACCACACCTCGTGCAAAATGCAAGATAAATGTTCACAGAATATTCGTTGACTTCGTTCTGTTCCTGTGGTAATCTAATATTCAAAATTAGATGCAGAAAGAAGCGACGCCATGTTTACCATCCTGACCGATACCTCCGCCAATCTCCCGCCCGAATACCTCCGGCAGGAGCAGATTCCAGTCATTCCCTTCACCTTCCACACCAGCTCCGGTGAGCAGATGTGTCTGGATCTGCACTCGTTTGATGCAAAGGCCTTCTATGCAGCCATGCAGAAGGGCGAAAAAGTCACGACGTCGCAGATCCCGCCGCAGCGCTTTGTCGACGTCATGACGCCCCTGTTGGAACACGGGGAGGATCTCCTGTTCGTGAGCATGTCGTCCGGCATCAGCGGTTCCTATGCCTCGGCGCGCATCGCCGCCGCGCAGCTGCGCGAGTGCTTCCCGGAGCGAAAAATCCTTCTTGTCGACACCTACAGCGCCTCGCTCGGTGAGGGCCTGCTTGTCATGCAGGCCGTCGAGCTGCGCCGCGCCGGGCTGAGCATCGAGGAGACCTATCAGCACCTGCGCACCCTGCGCCATCGGATGGCGCAGATCTTTACCGTCGGCGACCTGCGCTACCTGCGCCGCACCGGCCGCCTTTCCAACCTCGAGGCTGCCGTCGGTACCGTGCTCCAGATCAAGCCGCTGCTCAAAGGCGACCCGCAGGGGAAGATTGTCTGTTTTTCCAAGGTGCGCGGCCGCCAGCGCGCAATTGAGTCCATCGCTGCCCGCTATGCCGAGCTGGTCGTCGATCCGGAGACGCAGATCGTCGGCATCGCGCACGCCGGCTGTGAGCCCGACGCGCAGATCCTGGCCAACATGCTGCGCCGCAGCCGTCCCCCGAAGGAGATCCTGATCGTGGATTACGAACCCGTAACCGGTTCGCACGTCGGCCCCGGCGCGCTGGCGCTGTTTTTCCTGTCCAACGAGCAGGTCCGCATGATCTGATTCCGCCGCCGCGTGGCCGCTGCGACCGTTTTGTCGCACTCGCCACGCAGCGGAAAGATTTTTTGAAATTTCCCGAAAAAAGGACTTGCTTTCTCCTCCCAAATCTGCTACAATAAATCCCGCCGATGGGGGTATAGCTCAGCTGGGAGAGCGCATGACTGGCAGTCATGAGGTCAGCGGTTCGATCCCGCTTATCTCCACCAGAAAAGTCCTGAAATCTCACGATTTCAGGGCTTTTTCTTTACTTTCTCCCGCAAATAATCGGCCGCATTTATGCAGTCATGCGGCCTGACCCAGATTTGACCGTAACCGTCAAACCACCCCGCGCATGGACAGGCATGAGACAATAGTAACGGGACGTTGCG
>USLX01000063.1 GCA_900555665.1 uncultured Eubacteriales bacterium
TTTTTCCTTGAAATACGTCAGGATTCCTGCGAAAAAATGTCTTGCTCAGCGCAAAAATTCCTCGCTGCCGGTCACATTTGGAGTTGGAAGAATACACCCTAAAACGTGACCGTGATGGCCGTGCCCTTGCCGGGAGCGCTTTTCAGTTCTAGATGCGCGCCGTGATACTGCACGGCATGCTTGACGATGGAAAGGCCCAGGCCCGTTCCGCCGACCTCCTTGGAATGGCTCTTGTCAACACGGTAAAAGCGCTCGAAAATGCGCTCCTGATGGGCCTGTGGGATTCCGATTCCCGTGTCGGCCACCGAGAGGCAGGGATGTGCGCCGCTGCGCCAGACGTTGACCGTGACGCTTCCGCCCGGCACATTATACTTGATTGCATTGTCGCAGAGATTATAGAGCATCTCGCGCAGAAGCGGCTCGTTGCCCTCCACCGTCTCCGACTGCCCGAGCAGGCGCAGCGTCACATCGCAGCGCTCCGCCGCGCTTTGCAGCGACTGCTTCACTCCTGCGGCCAGCGCGTAAAGATCCACTGCCGTGCGCGGCAGCGCCGCCCCTTCGTCGAGGCGGGAGAGGTTCATGATGTCATCGACGAGGGCGATCATCCGGCTGGATTCACGGTAGATATCGGCGGAAAATTCCCGCATTCGCTCCGGCGGCACCAGCCCCTCCTTCATCAGCTCGGCAAAGCCGGAGATTGAGGTCAGCGGCGTTTTAAGCTCATGGGAGACGTTCGCGGAAAACTCGCGCCGCAGCGCCTCCCGCTCCTCCCGCTCGGTGACGTCGAGCAGCAGCACCACCGCGCCGGTGACCCGCCCGTAACGCAGCACCGGATTTGCGGACAGCCGCCAGACGGCGTCTTTGCGGTGCAGCATTGTCTCAGCACGTTCGCCGGAGAGCGCCGTTTCCGCCGCCCGGATAAATTCCGGCTCGTCCAGGGTTCGAAAATTGACCGTCCCTTCCGGCAGCGCGAGCACCGCTCTGGCGCTGTGGTTGCCGGAGAGCACATCGCCCGCGCAGCTGAGCAGCAAAAAGCCCTCCTGCATCTGCTCTGTGATGGCCGCAAGCTCCCGCTGGCGGCGGGAGAGCTCGGAGAGCTGCCGGTGGATGGTACGGTTTTGCTCGCGGATCCGGGCCGCAAGCGGCCGCAGCTCCGGATAGGTGTGTTTCTCGTCCGGGGCGTCCAGGTCGATGGTATTGATGGGCCGCGTGATCTGCCGCGCCACGCGGAAGGAAATGGCCGCGCAGAGCACCACGATGAGCAGCACGATCCACGCCACCGGCGTCAGCATGCTGCGGGCAAGCGCCGTCACGGAGCTCTGCGTGCAGGCCGCGCGAAGCACCGAGCCGTCTGCAAGGCGCCGGGCATAATAATGGGTGCGGGACGAGCCGGTTTTGGAATAGCGGGTGGCGCGGCCTGTGCCGTTTGCCAGCGCGGCGGTGATCTCCTCGCGCGCGAGGTGATTTTCCATCTCATCCGGCGCGGCGGCGTTATCATAGAGCACGGCGCCGTCTGCGGCAATCCAGGTGATACGGCTGTCCGTCTCCAGCGTCCGCAGGTAGGAAAGGCCCAGCTGCTCCGCGGCAGGGGCAATTGCAGCCGTCTCTGCCTCCAGCTTTTCAAACGTCTGCGCGGTGTCTTTGGAATACATCACGCTCAAAAACAGCACCGCCGCCGCGAGCAGCACAAGCAGGCCGGCGAAAAAACTGTTGCGGAAGATTTTCGCGGTCATGCGCGGCTCCCTCCCATGCGGTAGCCCACGCCGCGCACCGTCTCGATGAGGCTGCCCGCCGGGCCAAGCTTGGCACGGAGCGTGCGGATGTGGACGTCGAGCGTGCGGTTTTCCCGCTCCAGCTCCATCCCCCACACATGGTCCATCAGCGAAGCGCGGGAGAGCACGAGGCCCTGATTTTCCAAAAGCAGGCACAAAAGCTCAAATTCCTTGTTGGTCAGCGTCACATCCGCGCCGTCCACGCGCACGATATGCCGTGCGGGGCAGACGTAGAGCGCCCCCAACGCAAATTCGCGCGGCGCAGCCGACTCTGACCGGCGCAGCACTGCGCGGATGCGCGCGGCAAGCTCCAGCATGCTGAAAGGTTTGGTGATAAAATCATCCGCGCCGCCGTCGAGACCGATGATGCGGTCATATTCCGCATTTTTCGCCGTGAGCAGGATGACTGGCAGGGTGCGCGTCGCCGCCGCGGCGCGCAGGGACTTCAGAATGTGCAATCCATCCTCCTCCGGGAGCATGATGTCGAGCAGCACCAGCTCCGGCAGCTCCCGTTCCATTGCGCGGTGAAACGCGGACGGAAGTGCAAAGCCCTCCACCCGGAAGCCTTGCCCCTCCAGGGCATAGACCACCAGCTTACGGATCGCATCATCGTCTTCCAGTAAATAAATCATGGCGTACCTCCGGTCTGTCATAGCTTCAGTGTATGGGATGACGCGAAAAAAAGCAAGATTTAACTTGGATTTTACATAAAAATTACACAGCATTTAACATAGGCACGATATGATACCTCTGCATGACAAGAAAATCGGGAGGACGCTGCATTGAGCATCACAAATCTGATCTCGCTGCTGAGCGGGATCGCGCTGTTCCTGTTCGGCATGGCGCTGATGGGCGATGGACTGAAAAAGGTCGCGGGCAACAAGCTGGAGGTGATTTTGTTCCAGCTGACGGGCAGCCCGCTGAAGGGATTTTTACTCGGCACGGGCGTGACGGCGGTCATTCAGTCGTCGTCGGCGACGTCGGTCATGGTGGTCGGCTTCGTCAACTCCGGCATGATGAAGGTGCGCCAGGCGATCTCGATCGTCATGGGCGCAATCCTCGGCACGTCGATCACAGGCTGGGTGATCTGTCTTTCTGACCTCGGCGGGGGCGGCGGATGGGTCGACCTGTTTTCCACGGCAACGCTGACCGGGATCATCTCGGTGGTGGGCATCGTGCTGCGCATGTTCTCCAAGAGCCAGCCCAAGCGCCACATCGGCGACATCCTGATGGGTTTTGCGGTTTTGATGTTCGGCATGAGCGCCATGTCGGATGCCGTCTCCCCGCTGCGGAGCGACCCGACCTTCCTCCGCATCCTCACCACCTTCTCCAATCCCCTGCTCGGCATTCTCTTCGGCACCCTTTTCACCTGTGTGCTGCAGAGCGCGTCGGCGGCCGTCGGCATTTTGCAGGCGCTGGCCTCGACGGGCGTGATCGATTTTTCCATGGCGCTGCCGATCATCATGGGTATCGCCATCGGCGCGGCGCTGCCGGTGCTGCTCTCGGCCATCGGTGCAGGCGTCGACGGCAAGCGGACGGCGATGGTCTACCTCGTGGTCGAGGTCGTGGGCGTGGTCTTCTGGGCGGCGGCATTCTATCTGGTCAACGCCTTCGCGCATTTTGAGTTTATGAGCATGACGATGTCGAGCGTATCGATTGCCTTCGTCAATACACTCTTCCGCTTTGTCAAGGTTGTCATCCTGCTTCCCTTTATCGACGTCATTGAAAAGGTTGTCGATCTTCTGATCAAGGACGAACCCGCGCAGCGGGAGGAGACGGACGAGACGATCCGCCTCGAAGAGCGCTTCATCCAGCACCCGGCCCTTGCCATCGAGCAGAGCCGCATCACCATCAACTCCATGGCCGCCGAGGCGCAGGAAAACCTCGCCGAGGCGATGCGTCTGCTGCATCACTACTCGGACGAAGGCTATCGCACGGTTGTCGAGATGGAGCAGGTTGTCGACCGGTATGAAGACCGGCTCGGCAGCTACCTTGTCAAGCTGACCGGTCAGGAGCTGACTGCGAAGCAAAACGAGGACGCCTCGAAGTTCCTGCACACGATTTCGGATTTCGAGCGCATCTCCGACCATGCGCTGAACCTCGCCCAGACGGCGAAGGAAATGCGGGAAAAGAGCATCATCTTCTCCGAGGATGCCACGCGGGAGCTTGGCGTGCTGGAATCCGCACTGGCCGAGATCGTCCACATCACGGTCAACGCCTTTATTCGCAACGATCTTGCCGTGGCCTCCCGCGTCGAGCCGCTGGAGGAGCTCATTGACGATCTGTGCGATGAGCTGAAGCTCCATCATGTCGACCGCCTGCAAAAGGGCCACTGCACGCTGCTCAACGGCTTCCTCTTCAACGATCTGCTGACGAATTACGAGCGCGTGGCTGACCACTGTTCCAACATTGCTGTCGCGATGATTGAGCTGGAGTCTGACTCGTTTGACACGCACGAATATCTTTCGAGCATCAAGGTGATGAAATCGGACACCTACGAGCGCTATTATGAGGAATACAGCCAGCAATACCATCTGTAATCCGGAGCCCCCTCGATTCTGAGGGGGCTTTTGCGCACGGTTTTGCTTTTTGCGCGCATCCGTGATAAAATGCTTGGCAAAAGGAAGTGATGGTATGGTGATAGGGCGGTTTGCGCCCAGCCCGAGCGGCCGGATGCACCTCGGGAACGTATTTTCGGCCATGCTGGCCTGGCTCTCCGTTCGGAGCGCGGGCGGAAAGATGATCCTTCGCATTGAGGATCTTGACCCCGACCGGTGCAGGCCGGAATACGCCGAACAGCTGAAACGGGATTTGGAATGGCTGGGCCTTGGGTGGGACGAGGAGCAGACGCCGCAGTCGCAGCGGACGGCGGCCTATGCGGAGGCGTTTGCACGCCTCGACACCTATCCCTGCTATTGCAGCCGCAGTGAGCTGCACGCAGCGTCGGCGCCGCATGCCTCGGATGGGACGTTCCTCTACGCCGGGACGTGCCGGACCCTTACGGCGGCGGAGCGCGCGGCGAAGACGCGGCGCCCTGCATGGCGCGTGCGCGTACCGGAGGAGCAAATTTCGTTTACCGACGGGCTGCAGGGCCAGGTGCGTGAAACGCTCTCGCGCAGCTGCGGAGATTTTATCCTGCGGCGGTCGGACGGGGTCTATGCCTATCAGCTGGCCGTCGTGGTGGACGATGCGGCGGGCGGTGTGACGGAGGTGGTGCGCGGGCGTGACCTGCTCTCGTCCACGCCGCGGCAGCTCTGGCTGCAAACGCAGCTCGGTCTTCCGCATCCGCGCTATTTTCACGTCCCGCTGCTGCTCGCACCGGACGGGCGGCGCCTTTCCAAGCGGGAGCACGATCTCGACCTCGGCGCGCTGCGCCAAACGCTGACAGCAGAGCAGCTTTTGGGCAAGCTGGCGTTTCTGGCGGGATTATTGGACAGGCCGGAGGCAGCCAGCGCGGCGGAGCTGGCGCGGGAATTTGACTGGACGCGCGTTTTTAGCAAAAATATTTCAATAAATTCGGTATTTTTCCACTGATAGGATTTGCAAATAATCGCACTCTATGTTAGAATGAGCGGTGTTGGAATCAGTGCGTGTATTTCACAACAAATGAAGGGATGAGCAAACACTATGTACAAGATCGTATGTAAGAAAGAACTCAATTCCGCCGTCACCTATATGGAGATCGAAGCTCCGTTTGTGGCGCGGAAGGCGAAGGCTGGTCAGTTCATTATCTTCCGCGTGGATGACAAGTCTGAGCGCGTGCCGCTGACCATCGCGGGCTATGACCGCGAAAAGGGCACGGTCGCGATCATCTTCCAGAAGGTCGGTCTGTCCACCGAGCTGCTCGGCAGCATGAATGAGGGCGACTACATTCAGGACTTCGTCGGTCCGCTCGGCAAGCCGACGGACGTCGAGGGCAAGAAGCGCGTTTGCGTGGTCGGCGGCGGCGTTGGCTGTGCGATTGCGTATCCGTCTGCGAAGGCCTTTAAGGAAGCGGGCGTCGAGACCGACGTCATCGTCGGCTTCCGCAACAAGGACATTGTCATTCTCGAGGACGAATTCAAGGCCGCCTGTGACAACCTGTATCTCATGACCGACGACGGCTCCTACGGTGAAAAGGGCTTCGTCACCGTCAAGCTCCAGCAGCTGCTCGAGAGCGGGAAGCAGTACGACGAAGTGCTCGCCATCGGGCCGATCCCGATGATGAAGTTCGTCTCCGCGACGACCAAGCCGTTCGGCGTGAAGACCATCGTCTCGCTGAACCCCATCATGGTTGACGGCACGGGCATGTGCGGCGGCTGTCGTGTGACGGTCGGCGGCGAAGTGAAATTTGCCTGCGTCGACGGCCCGGACTTTGACGGCCACCAGGTTGACTACGCCGAGCTCATGAACCGCAACGGCGTCTACCGCGAACGTGAGGCCGAGGTCCGCCAGAGCCACAAGTGCCGCATTGAAAAGCTCGGCGAAGAGCTCATCAAGTAAGGGAGGAACGGAAAAATGGCGAACAAACAGATGACAAAGACTCCGATGCCGGAGCAGGACGCCAACGTCCGTAACCATAATTTCAAAGAAGTCACGCTGGGCTACACCGCTGAGATGGCGATCAACGAGGCGCAGCGCTGCCTGCAGTGCAAAAAGCCGCAGTGCATCGAGGGCTGCCCGGTCAATATCCGCATCCCCGAGTTCATCGCGAAGGTCGCCGAGGGCGATTTTGCCGCAGCCTATGAGATCATTACCTCCACGAACGCGCTGCCCGCGCTCTCCGGCCGCGTCTGTCCGCAGGAGACGCAGTGCGAGAGCAAGTGCGTCCGCGGCGTGAAGGGCGAGCCGGTCGCCATCGGACGGCTTGAGCGCTTCGTCGCCGACTGGTATCGCGAGAACGTCAACGCCATGCCCGAGAAGGCCGAATCCAACGGTATCAAGGTCGCGGTTGTCGGTTCCGGCCCGTCCGGCCTGACCTGCGCGTCGGAGCTGGCCAAGAAGGGCTATCAGGTTTCGATCTTCGAGGCGCTGCATACCGCCGGCGGCGTGCTGGTCTACGGTATCCCCGAATTCCGTCTGCCGAAGGCGATTGTCGCCAACGAGGTTGAAAAGCTGAAGGCGCAGGGCGTCGAGGTTATGACCGACATGGTCATCGGCAAGGTGCTCTCGATCGATGACCTGTTCGAGATGGGCTACAAGGCCGTGTTTGTCGGCTCTGGCGCAGGTCTGCCGATGTTCATGCACATCCCGGGCGAGGCGCTCAAGGGCGTCTGCTCCGCGAACGAATACCTCACCCGTATCAACCTGATGAAGGCGTACAAGGAAGAGTACGACACCCCGATCCTCGTCAGCCACGCGGCGGCGATCGTCGGCGGCGGCAACGTCGCAATGGACGCAGCGCGCTGCGCCAAGCGCATGGGTGCGGAGAAAGTGTACATCGTCTACCGCCGCGGCGAGGCCGAAATGCCGGCAAGACTCGAGGAGCAGCACCACGCGAAGGAAGAGGGCATCGAGTTTATGACCCTCACGAACCCCGTCGAGATTCTCGGCGGCGAGGATGGCCGCGTGAACGGCATGAAGTGCATCAAGATGGAGCTTGGTGAGCCTGACGCATCCGGCCGCCGCCGTCCGATCCCGGTTGAAGGCAGCGAATTCGTGCTGGACGTCGACACGGTCATCATGTCCCTCGGCACGAGCCCGAACCCGCTGATCCGCTCCACCACGCCGGGCCTGGAGACGAACAAGAAGGGCGGCATCATCGTCGACGAGAACGAGATGTCCACCCGCGAGAACGTCTTTGCCGGCGGCGACGCCGTCACCGGTGCGGCCACCGTCATTCTGGCGATGGGCGCGGGCAAGAAGGCTGCAGAGGCCATCGACCGCAAGCTGCAGAACAAGTAAATTCCGAGATCCGAAAGCGCCGCTCTTAAGAGCGGCGCTTTTTTTACATTCCGCCTCGCCCCCTTTTCAAACGAAATCCCCCAAAGGCCGCCCGTCCGAACGAAAAACCGCCCTTTTTCCACTCTCTGCAGAAGGAATTTCCCCCCAAAGCGCAGCTGTTTCCCGCCCCGCGGCGGGGATTTTTTTGTCCACACGGCATTTCCGGGATCGCTGGCGAATAGGAATGAGAACAGCCATACTCTGAAACGCAATCGGGACTGGGAGGCTGAATGATGCAAAAAGGATTTGAGTTTTATCTGCCCACAAGGGTGATCTTCGGAACCGGCGCGCGGCGGAGGCTGCCGGAGCAGCTGGCGCGGCTCGGCGTGCATACGCTGCTGCTCTGCACAGACAAAATGCTGCGCAGCGCCGGAGTCGTGGAGAGGGTGACAGAAATTCTGGATGGCTGCGCGGGTTTACAGTACACCGTCTACGACGAAGTGACGGAAAATCCGGGCAATTCGGTGGTGGACGGCGGCGCCGCGCTGGCACGGGAGCTGGGCTGCGACGGCGTGCTCGGCCTTGGCGGCGGAAGCGCGCTCGACACGGCGACCGGCGTCGCGATGCTGATGACAAACGGCGGGAAGGCCCTCGATTATTTCCATGGAAAAGGCGTGTCGCAGGCGTCGCTGCCGACGATCCTGCTCCCGACCACCTCCGGCACGGGCAGCGAAGTGAACCGCTGTTTTGTCGTGACGGACGAGGAGACGGGCTTTAAGGACGGCGTCGCGGATGAGCATATGTGCCCTGCCGTCACGCTGCTCGACCCGGAGCTCTGCCTCACGATGCCGCCGAAGGTGACGGCCTCGTCCGGCATTGACGCCTTTACGCACGCGCTGGAGGCCTATCTTTCGCGCAATGCCCATCCCCTTTCGGACGCACTGAACCTGCACGCCATGCGCCTCATCGCCAAATACCTGCGCCGGGCCTATGCGGACGGGCAGGATCTGGAGGCGCGCAGCGGCATGTGTCTGGCCGCAGCCATTGCGGGGATCGGCTTTGACCAGGTGGGACTGATTCTGACGCACGCAATGGCGCACCCGCTCAGCGGACGCTTCGGTGTGCCGCACGGGGTTGCCTGCGCGCTGCTCACGCCGCCGGTGATGGAATTCAACGCCATCGCCGCGCCGGAGCGATTGGCGGAGGTTGGGCACATCCTCGGCGCTGCGCAGGATCCGGCCAAAACGGTCTATGAACAGGCCGCGCAGGCGGCGGAGGCCTTCCGCGCGCTGATGCGGCAGCTGGATCTGCCGCTGACGCTCTCGGAGCTTGGCGCACGCGGCCTGGCAAGACCCGCGATCACAGAAGCAGATCTCGATACGCTGACCGCCGACGCAATGCTTGCCCGCGGGATGCGTGGGCGCAATCCGCGCGTCAACAGCGAACGGGACATCCACGCGCTCTATGCAAGCGTACTGTGAGGTGGCGGCGATGACAGAACGGATTACGGCGCTGCGCATCCAGCCGCGCGACAACGTCGCGACGTGCGTACTGGCGCAGAAGGCCGGGGAGACGGCGGCATATGAAGCGGACGGAAATACCATCACAGTGCGGCTGCTGGACGACATCCCATTCGGGCACAAGCTCGCCATCCGCCCCATTGCGGCGGGCGGGGAGATCATAAAATACGGCTATCCAATTGGGCGGGCCGTCCGGGACATTCAGCCCGGGGAGCATGTGCATATCCATAACGCAGGCAGCCTGCGCTGCAATGGGACGGAAGGAGGCCGATAGGATGGAATTCTGGGGCTATCTGCGGCCCGACGGGGCCGTCGGCGTGCGGAACCATGTGCTGATCCTCCCGGCCACGCGGAATGTCAACTACATCTGCCACCGCATCGCTTCCGCGGTCCCCGGCGTGACGACTTTTTTCACCACCGGCGAGTATGGACGCACCGGTGCTGACCGGCGACGCCTCGCCCGCTTTTTGACCGGCCTTGCGCGCAATGCAAACGTTGCGAACGTGCTGCTCATCGGCATGCCGCACGGGTATGGGTATCCCGAGTTTCAGACCGACGCGCTGGCGGCGGAAATCGCGAAGAGCGGAAAACGACTGGAAATTTTGAATGTGGATGCGTGCGGCGGACTGGAGGGCACGGTTGTCTGCGGAATCCGCCTTGCGCGGGAGCTGGTGCGGGAGGCAACCGCCATGCGGCGCGAACGTGCGCCGCTTGCGAAGCTGAGCATCGGGATGAAGTGCGGAGATTCCGACGCGACGAGCGGCCTGGCCGGCAACCCGGCGTTGGGAAGAGCCGTTGACCGTCTGCTGGATGCGGGCGGGACGGCACTGTTTTCCGAGACGCTGGAGCTCATCGGCGCGGAGCAGGTGCTCACCCAGCGGGCTGCAACGCCGGAGGTTGCCGCGCGGCTGCTGCGGCTGATTGCAAAATGGGAAGCGCGCGCCGCCGCCACCGGCGAGGACATCCGCACGATCAATCCCATTCCGGAGAATATCGCGGCGGGAATCACAACGCTGGAGGAAAAGTCGCTCGGCGCGGTGGAGAAAACGGGCACCGGGCCGCTTGCCGGTGTGCTCGACTACTGTGAGCGGCCCAGCGGGGCGGGGCTCTGGCTGATGGACGCCTGGATGTCGTCCTATTCCCTGCTGCCGAGCTTTGCGG
>USLX01000064.1 GCA_900555665.1 uncultured Eubacteriales bacterium
AAGGCTTTTTCGACACGCTGACACCCCGGCGCACCGAACATCGGCGCGCCGGGGTGTTTGAGACTGTCAAAAAATAATAAAATGCAGCTCCGCAATAGAGCAGCGGGGATAGAGTGAAAGGGGCAAAGAGCCCCTTTCGCGTTCAATCAAGCAGTTTTTTGAACTTTTTAAAGTTCAAAAAACTGGACGGCAGCGGGGCGAAAAAGGCTTTTTCGACACGCTGACACCCCGGCGCACCGAACATCGGCGCGCCGGGGTATTTTACTTGGAAGGATCAAGGATTGTCCGGGCGGCGGTAGCCGGTGCGGTCGGATTCTGTAATTGGGCGCAGCACCCGGCAGGGATTTCCCACGGCGATGACGCCGGCCGGGATGTCCTTGGTGACAACGCTCCCGGCGCCGATCACGGTGTTGTCGCCGATGGTGACGCCCGCGAGAATTTTGACGTCGCCGCCGAGCCAGACGTTTCGCCCAATATGAACCGGGCGGGAGGTGCAGCCGCCGTGGATGCGCGCTTCTGCGTCGAGCGCATGGTTGACCGCATAGATGCCAAGATTTGGCCCGGAGAGCGTATTGGCCCCGATGAAGACCGGCGCGCAGTCTAAAATAACGGCGCCGAAGTTGAGATAGACGTTGTCCTCAATGGTGATGTTTTTGCCGAACTCGCAGTGGAAGTCGGGCTCGATCAGGACACCGTCGCCGACGGATCCGAGCAGCCTGGTCAGCAGCTCACGCCGGAGTGCGGTATCCTCGTCGCCCGTTTGGTTGTAGGCGCGGAACAGTTTTTTTGCGGCGACGCGGCGCTGAAAAAGCTCGTCAGAAAAATCGTTGTAGACCTGCCCGCTTTGCAGCTTTTCCCATTCAGTCATGGTATTTTCCTCCCTTCAGATAGATACGGGCAAAAAACGGAGAAAACGCCGGAAAATTCCAAAAACGCCCGAAGGATCGGAGATCTTCGGACGTTTTTATGGATGGAGGCTCAGCGGCCCTCGATGGCGTCAACCGCGGAGATTACCGTCCCGCGGAAGGCACGCTTTTCCAGCTCCGCCACGCCGCGGATCGTTGTGCCGCCGGGCGAGCAGACGCCGTCCTTCAGCGCACCGGGGTGCAGGCCGCTCTCCAGATAGAGCATGCCCGTGCCGATGAGCACCTGCGCAGCCATCTGATAGGCCGCTGCGCGGGACAGGCCGTATTTGACGCCTGCGTCACCGAGGGCCTCGAGATACATCGCGGTGAACGCCGGCGTGCAGCCGCCGAGCGTGCCCGCCGGGCCAAACTGCGCTGCCGTGACCGGGACGATCAGGGCAATCTTGCCAAACATATCGCAGAACTGCGCATATTCTGCCTCGGTCAGGTTGTGCGTCGACTCGCAGGCGAGGACGCCCTCGCCGATGGCGATGGGGGTGTTGGGGATGGTGCTGATATGGTGCGTGCCGGGGGCGAGAAAGGCTTCATACCTGGCAAAATCCCAGCCGCTGACGATGGAGACAACGAGTTTTTTCTGCAAAATGGGCAAAACCGGGCGCAAAACCGCCTCCAAAATGCCCGGGACGACCGCCGGGATGACGATATCCGCCGACTTTGCAACCTCTGCAGCCGTTTCGGCCGCATGGATGCCGAGCTGATTGGCGATCTCTTTTACTTTATCAAAATGTCCGGCGCAGGCGTAGATCTCTTCCGGCGCGCAGACATTTCTGGCAAGCAGGCCTTCTGCAATGGCGCGGCCCATGCTGCCGAAGCCGATGAATCCGATTTTCATGTTGGTTCCCTCCTCAGTATTGCTCCGTCTCGGTGACGCAGTACGTTTTGATTTCTTCGACGAGTGCTTGCAGCGCGTCGACCACGTGCGGGCGGATGTCGCCGCCGACGAGGACGAGCATGATGTCATCCCCGACCGCGAGCTTCCCGCGGTTCAGCCAAACACGGACATACCGGATGCCGGGCATGGCGCGGGCATTTTCGATTGCAGATGCAACCTTCACCTCGTCGTAGTCAAAGGCCATGCCGCGCACGGGCGGCGCATCCTCGCCAAGGCGGGCGGTGCGCTTGGCTGTCGCGCGGACGACGCCGTTGTGGAACAGGTACATGCCGCACTCCGCTCCTTCGGGGCTGGCCTTCGCCTCACGGAGCCAGAGATCAAGGCTTGGGGCGGTCTGCTTTTCAGGCTTCGCCGCGCAGTCTGCCGAACCGGCGGAGCGCAGCATTTCAAGCCCGTGGCCGAGCGCCGGAAGCACCGCCTCAAAATTCTCCCGTGCAGCCTTTTCGCTGCCCGGCAGGTTGAGGATCAGACTGCCGCCGCGAATGCCCGCGATCCCGCGGGACAGGCAGCCGCGCGGCGTAATTTTGCAGCTCTCACTTCGCATGAGCTCCGGCAGGCCGGGCGTGGCGCGCTCGATGAGCTCCGCCGTGGCCTCCGGCGTGATGTCGCGCGGGGAAAAGCCGGTGCCGCCCGTCGTCAGGATGAGCTGCACGCGCAGCTCGTCCGCGCAGCGGCGGATCGCGGCCTGGATCTGTTCTTTCTCATCGGGGACGAGCGCCCGCTGCACGACCTCGCATTCATTCTGCGCCAGAAGCGTGCAGAGCATCGGGCCGCTCGTGTCCTCCCGCTCACCGCGCGAGCACTTGTCGCTGACGGTGATGACCGCTGCGGTATATCGCATTAAGATTCCTCCCTTTGAAAATCTCCGTGGACGCCGCCGGATTTGGAGAGCAGGCGGACGTCGGTGATGACCATGTCGCGCTGGACGGCCTTGCACATGTCATAGACTGTGAGCGCCGCGACGGACGCGGCCGTCAGGGCCTCCATTTCGACACCCGTCCGTCCGTCGCATTTTGCCGAGGCCGTAATCTCGACGGAGCAGCGCATCTCGTCCAGCGTGAGCCGAAGGTCAACGCCGGAGATTGGCACCGGGTGGCACATCGGGATGAGCTCCGGCGTGCGCTTGGCGCCCAGAATGCCCGCCACCTGCGCGACCGTGAGCACATCGCCCTTCTTCACGCCGCCGGAGCGGATGAGGTCGAATGTTTCCCGGTTCACCAGGACGCGCGCGGCGGCAACGGCCTCGCGGTGCGTGACGTCCTTTTCCCCGACGTCCACCATCCGCGCGCGGCCCTGGTCGTTAAAATGTGTAAAATCCGCCATCTCAGCCTCCGATCTCGTTCATGTTCCGGCCAGCCTCGCTCTGATGTGCGAGGTCAAGCGGCGCGTGCTGCGCCGGCTTTTCCCGGATGGCGCGCAGAAACTGCGCGCGCATTGCTTCCTCGTCCAGCCCGCGGATGGAGAACTCCTGCCCGCTGTGCAGGCAGGGCTTCAGCTTGCCGTCTGCCGTGAGACGGAGGCGGTTGCAGCCCGCGCAGAACTGGCAGCTGATGGGACGGATCAGGCCAACATACCCGCGCGCGCCCGGCAGCCTATATCGTTCTGCCACGCCGCCGTCCGGCGGCAGGGCCGTCAGCTCCGGCAGGGCCTTTAACACCGCGCCGCAGTCCAGCGGACAGACTCCCGGCGGGCGCTGGCCCATCGGCATCCACTCAATAAAGCGGACATCGACGGGATATTCTCTTGTGAGTCCGGCGAGGGCCGGGATCTCATCGTCGTTGAACCCGCCGAGCAGGACGGCGTTCAGCTTTACGCGGTCGAACCCGGCAGAAAGGGCTGCGGTCAGCCCGCGCAGTGCGTCGTCCAAGCGGCCGATGCGGGTGATACGGGCATATTTTTCCGCGTTCAGCGTATCGAGGCTGAGGTTGATCCGGTGGACGCCCGCTGCGCGCAGGTCGTTGGCCATGGATGGAAGCAGCGTGCCGTTTGTGGTCAGGCAGAGCTCCTGAATGCCGGGAATTGCGGCAATGCCGCGGCAGATGGAAAGAATATTTTTTTTCACAAGCGGCTCGCCGCCGGTGACGCGCACCTTGGTGATGCCGAGCTGCGCGGCGATGCGCACGGCGCGCAGCAGCTCCTCCTCCGTCAGCATGTCCTCATGCCGCCGCTTGCAGACGCCCTCGGCGGGCATGCAGTACTGGCAGCGGAGGTTGCACAGCTCCGTGACGGAGACGCGCAGATAGGTGATCGCGCGGCCAAAGGAATCGGTCATAGCGTCAATAGCGCCCAAACGTGCAAGCCGGGAAATGGCACGGCTTGCAGAGGCGGCAGAGGCCGCCGTCGCCGAGGCGGATGAGGTCTTCATGCGTCAGGCGGTCGCCCGCGTAGATCTGCGGGAGCAGCACGTCGAAGATCGTCGTCGGCATGCTGATGGCAGCGCCGGGGACGCCGAGAATCGGCACGTCGCCAAGGTAGGCCACAAGCGTCATATTGCCCGGCTGGGCCGGGACGCCGTGCGTGATGATCTCTGCGCCGAGGCGGCGGATGGCCGTGGGCGTGAGATCGTCCGGGTCGACGGACATGCCGCCTGTAAAGATCAGGAAATCCGCGCCCTGGGCCAGATCCCCCTTCGCCGTGTTCACGATCATATCAAGGTCGTCATCGCAGATGGTCACGTCGAGAATTTCGCCGGGATAGTGCGCGAGCTTCGCCCGGACGACCGGCTCAAATTTATCCTGGATCCGGCCTGTGTAAATTTCAGAGCCGGTGATGATGACGCCGGTTTTGCGCGCGTGATAGGGCCGGAGATCGAGCAGCTGTTTCCCCTGACAGAGGCGCTCGGCCTCGATCACCTGCGTCTCCTGCGTCACGAGCGGGACGATGCGCATCGAGGCCAGCCGGTCGCCCGCCTCGACGGGGAAATGATCCGGCAGCGTCGAGATCGTGAGGTCGCCAATCGAGTTGACCTGGTTCAGAAGCGCCGTATCGACGCGGAACATGCCGCGCTGGTCAGCCATGAGGAGTACTTTTCCCTCCGACGGCTCGGTATAATGGCAGCCCTCGACCTGCGCCATGGCAGCCATGCGCCGTGCGGCGTCCTCCTCGTGGATTTCGCCCGCGTTTTCCTCCCAGATGAAGACGGTGCGCTTGCCGAGGTCGAGCAGCTTTTCTACGTCGCCTTCCTCGATGACGTGGCCCCGCTTGAAGGCCGCGCCCTTAAAGCCGTCGCGCATCGCGGTGATATCGTGGCAGAGCGTCAGACCGACGGCATCCTGCACCTTGACTTTTTTCATGCGGTTTCCTCCGTTTCTTCCAGCGCAAGCAGTGCATCTGACGGGAAATGAACCCAGAGACGGTCTGCCCGCAGCGTATTCCAGAGCTCTTTTGCCATCTCCCAGCCGATCAGCACAGTGTCCGTCCGCCCTTCGGGGCGGAGCATGACGGTGAAGGAGAAGGGATTTTCGGTGATCTCGGCGACGTCGCAGAGGACTTCATTTTCTCCGTGGCCGGGCAGAATATTGTGCATGCGGATGCCGATGCACGCGCCGCGGAAGCCGGGATACTTCAGCGTCAGGCCCCAGTCCGTGGCCTCGACGAGACCGCCCGGCAGCGGCGCGGCGCGTGAGATGTTCTTGCAGCCGGTGAGCACGGCCGCCGCGCGCGTCTTTGGCGCGCGGAAGACGTCCTTCTTCAGACCCGCTGTTTCGATCTTGCCGTGGTCGATGACCACGATGCGGTCGGCCAGGCGGTAGACCTCGTCGCGGTCGTGGGAGACAAGGATGGCCGTCTTGCCGAAGGAGCGCAGCGTTTCGTGTACGTCGCGTTCCAGGCGGAAGCGAAGATGCGGATCCAGGGCTGAAAAGGGCTCGTCGAGCAGCAAAATCTGCGGATCGGAGATCAGGATGCGCGCCAGCGCGACGCGCTGCTGCTGGCCGCCGGAGAGCTGCGAGGGATAGTGTCGGGCCAGCGGCTGGAGCTGGAAGCGCTCCATCAGGCGGGTAGTCATGGCTTCGCGTTTGGCCTTGTCCGGTTCGCGCCGGGCGCCCGCGCGGATGTTTTGCAGGACGGTCATGTTCGGGAACAGGGCATAATTCTGAAACATCAGGCCTGTGCGCCGCTTTTGCGGAGAGAGGTCGATGTGCTGTTCGGAGTCAAAGAGCGTGGTACCGTCGACGACGATGCGGCCCCGGTCGGGCCGCTCGATGCCGGCAATACATTTAAGCGTCATGCTCTTGCCGCAGCCGGATGCGCCGAGCAGGGCGAGAATTTCATTTTCAGCCTCAAAGGCGACCTTCAGGTGGAAGTCGCCGAGGCGCTTTTCGATATCGACAAAGACAGACATCTCAGCGCCCTCCTTTCGCGCGGCGGCCTTCCCGCTTTTCCAGCATATTGACCGCGAGCAGCACGACGAACGAGATTGCGAGGTTCACCAGCACCCATAAAAAGGCCTGTGCGTCGTCGTTTGTGCGCCAGAGCTGATAGACCGTGGTGGAGATGGTGGCGGTACGGCCGGGTGTATAGCCCGCGATCATGCTTGTTGCGCCGTATTCGCCGAGGGCGCGGGCAAAGGCCAGAACCGTGCCGGCCAGGATGCCCTGCCGGCAGGCGGGCAGGCGGATGCGCCAGAAGATATAGTGGTTGGAGAGGCCGATGGATTTGGCCGACCAGGCAAGCGTTTCGTCAAAGGACTCAAACGCGCCGCGCGCCGTGCGGTACATGAGCGGGAAGATGACGACCGTGGTGGCGAAGATGGCCGACCACCAGGTCATGGTCAGCTTGAGGCCGAACGTGTTTAAAAGCCACATGCCGATGGCCCGCTTCGGCCCCAGTACGCGCAGAAGCAGATAGCCTACGACCGTGGGCGGCAGGACGAGCGGCAGCGTGAGGATGACGTCGAGCACGCCCTTCACGAGGCGCGGCGTCTTGGCAATGAAATAGGCGGCGAACATGCCGAGAAAGAAGATGATGACGGTACTGATGCCTGCGATGCGCAGGGAATTCCACAGCGGGTACAGATCCATAGCGACTCCGAGGGCGTATCCGAAAACTGTCAACGCACCCGGACGGCGGGCCTTTTCACGCTGCACGCGTCATTTTTCCTTGAAATACGACAGGATTCCTGCGGAAAAATGTCTTGCTCAGCGCGAAAATTCCTCGCTGCCGGTCACATCGCCAGTTGGAAGAATACACCTTAGCCCAAATTTCTTTTATTATAGCGCAGAATTTGTAAGATGTAAAATACGAAATCGGCGGGTGCGAACTGCACCCGCTTGATTCAGAATGTTATTCGCTGATTGGGGAGAAGCCGACCGCCTCGAACACGGCGCTGGCCTCGGGGCCGGTGAGGTAGTCGAGGAAGGCCCTGGCCTCGGCCTCATGCTTGGTGACGTTCAGCACGGCTGCCGGGTAGATGACCTGGCCGCACATCTCGGCGGTCGCGGTATCGACAACGTTCAGACCGGCGGAGAAGGCGTCGGTGGCGTAGATGATGCCGCAGTCGACGGCGCCTTCACTGACCTGCGTGGTGACTTCCTTGACGTTGGTGCCGTAGGTGAGAACGCCGGAGGCTGCCAGCTCGTCTTCGCTCAGCGCATAGTATGCGAAGATCTTCTGCGTGTACTGGCCAACGGGGACGTCAGCGTTGCCCATGGCGAGCAGGACGGTGCCGTCCTTGAGGCCGGTGGCGAGGTCGTCATAGGAGTTGATGTTCCTGGGATTGCTTTCGGGAACGGCCAGGGCGACCTTGTTCTCGAGCAGGTTGATGCGCGTGCCCTGCAGGACAAAGTCCAGACCGTCGGCATTGCCGCCGTCGGCGTCCTTGGAGGCATCGAGTGCGTTCATCTGCTTCGGCGCGGCAGAGATAAAGACGTCGCAGTCGGCGCCTTCTTCAATCTGCGTCTTCAGGGTGCCCGAGGAGTCGAAGTTGTAGACGAGGGTGACGTTCGGGGCGACGTCCTTGTACAGTTCGGCGATCTGGTTGAGCGTCTCGGTCATGGAGGCGGCGGCGAACACGATGAGTTCAACGGGCTCGGCCTCAGGTTCGGCGGTCTCGTCGGGCGCTTTGGTCTTATCTTCGGTCTCAGTGGTGTCCTGCGCGGGTGCAGCGTTCTGTGCGGGGGTGGCGTCCTTGGCGGCGCAGCCTGCAAACAGCGCAAGCGTCAGCACAAGGGCAAGAAGCAATGCAATCAGCTTTTTCATTTGAATTCCTCCGCGATTTATTTGGACCTCAAATAGAGAACCGGGTTTTATCTGCTAAAATTATAGCTTCTTCGTTATTCTTTGTCAAGATATACGGAACGTATTTCGCCAATTTCGAACGGAAAGCTGAAAAATCGTTCAGGTGTTGAAATGCGGCGAAAAATCCCGTATGATAGAAGCGGAATCTGCAAGAAGGAGGCGGCCCTATGTCCGATCGTCCGAAGAAACAACCGTCTGCCGCGCTGGGTGCGATTTTGATTGTGCTGCTGCTCGCCGCCATTGTTTTGGGCGGCCTTGCCGTATGGCGTGGCTATCAGGGATCCAAATGGACCCGCCCGACCGCAGCCGCCGCTCCGGCGGCTGCGGCAAAGGCGGCCTCGCCGGGCGAAAACGCAGAGCAGGACGCGGCAGCGGAGATGGAGCAGCGTCCAGCCGCCAAACCCGAGACGCCTGCAGAGCCGGATACCGTGACGCTGATGGCCCTCGGCGATGATCTCATCCACAACACGGTCTACTGGTCGGCGGAGACGGAGGACGGCGGCTATGATTTCACGCCATTTTTCGAGGACATCAAGCCCACCGTCCAGAGCTATGACATTGCCTGCATCAATCAGGAGACGATTCTGGTCAAAGATCACGCCATGCTCTCCAATTATCCGGCCTTCGGCAGCCCGACAGAGGTCGGCGACGCACTGGCAGAGGCCGGTTTTGACGTTGTGACCTGCGCGACGAATCACTGCTATGACAAGCTGGACACCGGCATTCTCGATACCTGCGATTTTTGGCGCAAAGCGTACCCGGACATCACGGTTCTCGGCATCCACGACTCGGAGGCCGACGCCGAAACGCTGCGTGTGGTGGAGAAAAACAACATCAAAATTGCGATGCTGAACTATACCTACGGTCTGAATTACTCCGCGCCGGAGAAGAAATGGATGGTCGATCAGTTTGCAAGCTTTGACAAAATTGCCGCCGATCTCGATGCGGCACGGGAGGCTTCGGACTTTGTGATCGTCTTTGCGCACTGGGGCGAGGAGGGGCAGACCGAGCCAAACCGGATGCAGACCACCTGGGCGCAGTTTTTGGCCGATCACGGGGCGGATCTCATCATCGGCGGTCATCCGCACCTGGTTCAGCCGCTCGCTGCCGTGACGGCGGAGGACGGGCGGACGGTGCCGGTCTTTTATTCGCTCGGCAACTTCCTCTCGCATCAGGATCAGGTGCGCAATATGCTCGGCGGCATGGCGGACGTGACGATCGAGAAGGACGCGGATGGCGTGCGCATCACGCACTGCGCGCTGAAGCCCACCGTAAACCTCATCCTGCGGCAGGGGGAGTGGTATTTCTACCGGCCAATGCTGTTGGAGGACTACACGGACGAGCTCGCTGCGCAGCACCGCTTCGAAGGCTGCACGGTCAGCGCGATGTGGAGCCTGTTCGATTCCATCACAGGGGGAAAAACGGAATGGAATCTCAGCGACACCTAGGGTGTATCTGAAAACTGAAAATGTGACCGGCAGGGAGGAATTTTCGCGCTGAGCAAGATATTTTTTCGCAGGAATCCTGACGTATTTCAAGGAAAAATGACGCAGCACAGCGCGAAAAGGCCCCCTGTCCTTTTCGCGGCTTTTGGTGCCGGCCCTTTTGCAAAAGGGCGGGCTGCTTTTTGGTATGGCGGGAGAAAAAGCTGGGCATGCTTTCCGGGAAAGGAGGCGCTTGCCATGGTAAAAGGTGTGACCCAACAGGTCGTTGTTGTCCGGCCCGGCGATTCGGAGCTGTTTGAGGAGGCTATTTTTCTCGTCCGGCCGGGGATGGAGGAGCGCGGGAATATGACAGAGCGGGCGCTGCTGGAGCAGGCGCGCAAGGCCGCGTCGGAAGCCGCCTCAGACTCCGATTGGAAACCCCGCCTGCTCTTTGCCCTCGGCGGGGCCGGGGTGACCGGACTTTGCTGGCTTTTGAGCCTGCTGCTTTAAGACTGGCGAAAAACGAGGAAAGGCAGCTCCGTGAGAGAACCGCAGGGGTGGGTGCATGCCAGCTTCTCTTGCCATTCGGGCAATTCACCTTCAGCGTGAAGAGGGCAAAAGGCCCCTTCACGCTGCATCAAGCAGGGCGAAAAGACTTTTTCGACACGCTGGAGCGTAGGGGCCGGCAGAATTGCCGGCCCCTACGTTTGAGACTGTCAAAAAACGATAAAATGCAGCTCCGCGAGAGAGCAGCGGGGATAGAGTGAAAGGGGCAAAAAGCCCCTTTCGCGTTCAATCAAG
>USLX01000065.1 GCA_900555665.1 uncultured Eubacteriales bacterium
AAGACATTTTTTCGCAGGAATACTGACGTATTTCAAGGAAAAATGACGCGGCACAGCGTGAAAAGGCCCGCTGTCCAGGTGCGTCGGGAGTTGGAAGAATACACCCTAGGCTTTGTCCGCGGGGGAGAGGGCGGAATGGAGGGCGCGGATGTGGGTGGGGGTGGTGCCGCAGCAGCCGCCGACGAGGGTTGCGCCGGAGTCGACCAGGCGGCGCATATGGCGGGCGAAGTCTTCCGGGCCCATGGAATAGACGGCGCGGCCATCTTCGGTCATGGTGGGCAGGCCGGCGTTCGGCTTGGCGAGGACCGGGAGGGCACAGGCGGCACGGACGCCGGAGACGACGGAGACGAGCAGGTCCGGGCCGTTGGAGCAGTTGACGCCGATGGCGTCGGCCCCGAGCTCGGGCAGGATTTCGGCGGCTTCGAAGAGATTGCCGCCGAAGTAGCACTGGCCGTCGGTCTGGACGGAGAAGGAGCAGAGGATGGGCAGGTCACACAGGGCACGCACGGCCTCGAGGGCGGCCATGGATTCGGTGAGGCCCATGAGCGTTTCGATGAGGAAAAGGTCGACGCCGGCCTCCAGCTGCGCCTCGGCCTGCTCGGTGTAGACGGAGAGGAGGGATTTATAGGCCGCGTCGTCTCCGGAGGGGACGGGTTGGCCGGTGGTGGTGAGATCGCCGGCAACGAGGGCGGTCTCGCCGACGGCCTCGCGGGAAATGGCGACGAGAGCGCGGTTGAGCGGCGCGACACGCTGCTCCAGGCCGTGATGGGCGAGGAGGACGCGGTTGGCCCCGAAGGTGGGGGCAATGACGAGTTCACTGCCGGCGGCGATATAGGCGCGTTGGAGATCTTGCAGGGGCTCGGGATGGTCGAGGATCCACGCCTCGCTGCACACGCCGACAGGCATGCCGGCCAGGCGGAGGTTGGTGCCCGTGGCACCGTCGAGCAGGCGGGGGCGTTCAGCGGCCCAGGTTTGGAAGGTTTCTCGGTTCATATGCCTACCTCGGAAGGAAAAAGTTTGCTTCATTATAGCAAAGAGACGGGGGAGAATCAATGGCTTTTTTCGGAGAGATGGGGCGTTTGGTGCGGCTGGGGAGGGGCGTTGCGGGTGCAGAAAAGCCGGGGCGCTGCACCGCAGCGCCCCGGATCTGATTGGATTACTTCTTGTCGGCGTTTGCCAGTTCCTTCAGTGCATCCTTGCGGCTGAGGTTGACGCGGCCCTTTTCGTCGATCTCGGTGACCTTGACCCAGGTCATGTCGCCGATGTTCAGGACATCTTCGACCTTTTCCACGCGGCGGTTTTCCAGCTTGGAGATGTGGATCATGCCGTCCTTGCCCGGAGCCAGCTCGACAAACGCGCCGATGGGCAGGATGCGAACGACCTTGCCGTAGTACAGCTTGCCGACCTCGGGGACGAAGCAGATGTCGTCGATCATCTTCTTGGCGGCGTCACAGGAGGCGGCGTCGGGAGAAGCGATGTGGATGGTGCCGTCGTCGTCGATGTCGACCTGCGCGCCGGACTCTGCCACGATCTTCTGGATCATGGAGCCGCCCTTGCCGATGACCTCGCGGATCTTGTCGACGTCGATCTTCATGGTGAGCATCTTGGGCGCGAACTCGGAGACATGGTCACGCGGCTTGGCGATGCAGGGGATCATGATCTCGTTGAGGATCTCAAGACGGGCCTTGCGGCAGCGCTCGAGCGCGTCGGCAATGATCTCCATGGTCAGACCGTCGTTCTTCAGGTCCATCTGGATGGCGGTGACGCCTTCGGTGGTACCGGCGACCTTGAAGTCCATCTCGCCGTGGAAGTCTTCCACGCCCTGGATGTCGGTGAAGGTTCTCCATTCGCCGGTCTCCTTGTCGGAGATCAGGCCGCAGGAGATGCCGGCGACCGGGCGTTTGATCGGCACGCCCGCGTCCATCAGGGCCAGCGTGGAGCCGCAGATGGAAGCCTGCGACGTGGAGCCGTTGGAGGAGACGACCTCGGAGACAACGCGGATGCAGTACGGGAACTCCTCAACGGAGGGCAGCACCGGCACGAGCGCCTTTTCGGCCAGTGAGCCGTGGCCGACTTCGCGGCGGGAGGTGGAACGGGCCGCACGGGCCTCGCCAGTCGACCACTGCGGCATGTTGTAGTGGTGGATATAGCGCTTTTCGGTCTCGTCGTAGATGGTATCGAGCTTCTGGCAGGCGGAGAGGGTGTTGAGCGTGCAGATGGAGAGCACCTGCGTCTGACCGCGGGTGAAAAGGCCCGAGCCATGCACGCGCGGCAGCACGCCGACCTCGGCGTCCAGCGGGCGGATATCGTCGGGGCCGCGGCCGTCGACACGTTTGCCGGCGAGCAGCCACTTTTTGACGACCTTCTTCTGCATCTTGTAGAGGCAGACATCGATCTGGACGTCGAAGTCCTCGCCGTACTTTTCGCCGAACTTGTCCTTGAAGTCGACAACGGCGGCGGTCAGGCGCTCTTCACGGACGTTCTTGTCGTCGGTGTCGAGGGCGTACTCGATCTTGTCCATGCCGTAGTTCATGAGATCGTCGAGCATTTCGTGGTTGACGGCGGCCTTCTCAAAGGAGAACTTCGGCTTGCCGATGGTGTCGACGATGTGGTTGATGAACTCGACAACCTTGACGTTCGTCTCATGGGCGAGCTTGATGCACTCCATGAGGATGTCTTCCTTGATTTCCTTGGCCTCGGTTTCGATCATGACGACCTTCTCGTGGGTCGAGGCGATGGTGACGAAGCACTGGCAGGCGTTGCGCTCGTCCTGAGACGGGTTGACGATATACTTGCCGTCGAGGTAGCAGACGTTGGTCGTGGCCGTCGGGCCGTTCCAGGGAATGTCGGAATAGGCCATGACGAGGGACGAGCCGATGGAGGCGACGATCTCAACGGGGTTGTCATAGTCCTGCGCGAGGATGGTGTTGGTCAGGACGACGTCGTTGCGCAGCTCTTCGTCGAAGAGGGGGCGCATCGGACGGTCGATGAGGCGGGAGATGAGGATGCCGCGCTCGGACGGACGGCCCTCGCGGCGGTTGAAGGAGCCGGGGATGCGGCCCACGGCGTACATCCGCTCTTCGACCTCGATGGTCAGCGGGAAATAGTCGATGCCGGCCTTCGGCAGCGGAGACGCAACAGCCGTCACGAGCACGACAGTGTCGCCGTAGCGGCAGATGGCCTCGGCGTTGCAGAGCTCGGCGACCTTACCGGTCTCGACCGTGAAGGTACGGCCGCCGATGTCGGTCTCGAAGATGTGGTGGTTGGGATACTGTTTTCTGGTAACCATGAAAAACCTCCTAAGAATATGGTGGCGCGCGGGAGGTTTAGCACTTGAAACAAAGCCGGGGTCCGGCCCTCTTTCAACTGCTAAATATCCCCGCGCTGCAGTGAATGGATGCGGAAAAAGGGAGGCCCAAACGGGCCTCCCGGTTGCGCATTACTTACGGATGCCCAGTTCCGCGATGATCGCACGATAACGGTTGATGTCCTTCTTGGCCAGGTAGTCGAGCAGGCTGCGGCGCTTACCGACCATCATCAGAAGGCCACGGCGGGAGTGATTGTCCTGCTTGTGCTCACGAAGGTGCTCGTTCAGGTCGTTGATCCGATGGGTCAGGACGGCAATCTGAACCTCGGGCGAACCGGTGTCGCCGGGATGGGTCGCGTACTTTTCGATAATTGCGGTCTTTTCTTCTTTGCGCATCATAGTGTGTTTCCACCTTTCAAAAATTTTCCCGCGCTCTAAGTGGTGGGTCAGGTGTGTGCCGATGTGAAAATCCGGCGATGTCCCAAAACTGAGAGAGGGGCTGCGGCGCAGGGCGCCGACTTTGTTAAGAATAGCATAGAATGTTGAAAAAGTAAAGCACTTTTTGCGGAAAAGGAAGGGGAAAGCGGGGGCGTATTTTGACCGTTTCCATAGATTTCAAGAAAGACGCCGGGGAAGCCGGCGGCCCTGGGGAGACTGCTTTGGAGAAATGGGACAAAATGCGCGGGGGATCAGAGAAAGAAGGAGAGGGCGACGGCAAAGAGGAGGGTGGGGAGAAGGTTGGCCACGGGGATGCGCTTGTCCCAGATGAGGTTGACGCCGACGCAGAAGACGAGGATGGAGCCGGTGAGGGCGAGGGCGGCGGTGGCCTGGGCGGTCATGACGGGCTTTAAGAAGCGGGCAAAGAGCGTCACGAGGCCCTGGAGCACGGCGACGGGGATGGCGGAGAAGAGGCAGCCGCGGCCCATGGTGGCGGAGAGCACCATGACGATGATTGCGTCGAGGATGGCCTTGGTGACGAGCAGGGAAATATCGCCGAAGAGGCCGTCGTTGATGGCACCGACAACGGCCATGGCGCCGATGGAGACGGTGAAGGAGGCGGTGAGGAAGCCGTCGAGGAAGGTGGCGTCGCCTTCGGCGCCGGTACGGGCGCGGAGCCAGCGGCCGAAGCGCTCAAGCTGACCCTCCAGGTCGAGCGCGCCGCCGAGGATGCCGCCGCCGATGAAGCTGAGGATGACCAGCATGGTGCCGCCGGAGGAGAGCGCGCCGTCCTGCACGGTGAGCATGTGCTCCATCGCCCCGGCGAGGCCGAGGAAGAGCACGCAGACGCCCATGCCCTTCATGAGCGCGTCGGAGACGCGCTGCGGCAGGGCGCGCTTGAGCAGAAGGCCGAGCGCGCCGCCGGCGACGATGGCGGCAGCGTTGATGATGGTTCCGAGTCCGGTCATAAAAAATCCCCTCTTCCGGCAGAATACCGAAGTATTGTAGCGCCGGGAGCGGGGATTTTCAAGACGGAGTTTCGAGGTTTTTTGCGAGGCGGAGCAGCGTCTCGCGGCGGTTATCCGCGGGGAAGCGCAGGACGTGGGCGAGCAGATTCGTGAGAAGACGGCCCAGGGCGGGGCCGCGCACGTCCGGAAAGTCACGCCCGGAGACGGCAAGATCACACAGGCAGACGCACTCGCCGGAGGCGAGGATCTCCTCGGCGGCGTCCGTCTGCGCGAGGGCGGCGAGCAGGCGGGCACTTTGCGCGCCTTCGGCGGCGAGGAGCTGCTTCCAGCCAAGGCGGGTATCGGGCGGGGGCCAGTGGGCACGCGCCGTCTGGCAGAGGCGGACGAGCTTTGCGGGCAGGCGGAAGGCGGAAAAATCCAGCTCCGGCACGAGAAGGCCGAAGCCGGCCCAGCGGGCCTCCGGCGTGGGGGGGAGGGCGGCAAGCGGCGAAAGATCGTGCGCGCCGGTCAGGCCGCAGGAGGTGAGAAGGCCGGATTGGATCATGGTATCGGCCCAGTGCGGGGCGGGGGAGAGGAGCGTTTTTTGCACCTCCTCGGTGATGCGCTCGCGCGAGAGGTTTTTGCAGAGCGGGGCGCAGCACAAAAGCGCGCTCCAACTGGCAGGTTCGACGGAAAAGCCGAGCTGGGCGGCGAAGCGGCAGGCGCGCAGCATCCGCAGCGCGTCCTCGGAGAAACGGCGCTCCGGCTCGCCGACGCAGCGCAGAAGCCCGGCGGCAAGGTCGGCCCGACCGCCGTGGTAGTCACGCAGGGCACCGCGCTGATCCATGGCCATGGCGTTGACGGTGAAATCGCGCCGGGCGGTATCTTCACGGAGGGTACGGACAAAGCGGACGGCGTCGGGGTGGCGGCTGTCGCGGTAGGCCCCGTCGGCGCGGTAGGTTGTGACTTCGACGGGGGTGCCGCCCAGAAGGACAGTGACGGTGCCGTGGGCGAGGCCGGTGGGGATGGCGGAGGGGAAGAGGGCGAGAATTTGCTCCGGAAGGGCGGAGGTGGTGACGTC
This sequence comes from uncultured Eubacteriales bacterium, assembly GCA_900555665.1. Classification (GTDB taxonomy): domain Bacteria; phylum Bacillota; class Clostridia; order Oscillospirales; family Oscillospiraceae; genus CAG-170. Next base: position 5,774 of record USLX01000065.1, read on the forward strand.
CCAGTCGTGGATGGGACGGCCAAGGAGCGTGTCGCGCACGCAGCCGCCGACGTACCAGGATTCAAAGCCCGCTGCCTGCAGAGTATCCAAAACAGCATCGGGGCGCATGGACGGCCCTCCTTTCCCGGTTTTTCTTTTACTTATATCATAAAAGGGGGAGGCGGCGCAAGGCGGAAAATTGAACAAAAGTTTACAGTTTTCCCCTTGTATCGCAAAAATGCTTCTGATAAAATGAAAAAATAACAATAGCGCCGCTTGACAAGAGCACACATGGTTTTCCGGGGGCCAAACGACCTCTGGCATCGTTATCCTCGCCCGTGGGCGACGGCCCGCCCGCCTCGTCTGCCTCGCCGGCTGCCGTTGATCCTCCGGGAAAACCCGGAGACCCGCCGGAACGTCCTGCGGGCATGTGTGCTCTTGCCAAGCGACGCTAGAAAGGAAGAAGCCTATGCCAAGACGAAGCAGATTGATGCACCACCACGACTATGCAGCGCAGACGCTGGAACTGCCGGAAGAGGTTGTAATCCCGAAGAAAAACGCGCCGAGCGTGAACTCCTCGCTCCGGCAGACGGCGCTGCGCGTGCCGGAGGTGACCTGGCAGTGCAGCGGGATTCTGGTGTTTGGAAAGAAGATCCGGTCGCTGGTATTTTCCACGGATCTGGCCATTATTAAAAATATCAACGCCGACGCGGTCGTTGCGGTCTATCCCTTTACGCCGCAGCCGATCATCAATGAGGCGCTGCTGATGGCGTCGGATATCCCGGTGTTCACGGGCGTGGGCGGGGGATTGACGAAGGGACACCGGGTGGTGAATCTGGCGATGTATGCCGAGATGCAGGGGGCGATGGGCGTGGTGGTGAATGTGCCGACGTCGGGGCTCGTCATCTCGCGGATGCGGCGGACGATTGACATTCCCATCGTGGTGACCGTGGCGAATAAGGGGACGGACTATCGCCGGAGAATCGACGACGGGGCGGCGATTTTCAACGTGGCCGCCGGGAGCGAGACGGCGGAGATCGTTGCGGAGATCCGCGCGCAATTTCCGGACATGCCCATCATGGCGACGGGCGGGCCCACCGACGAGAGCATTCTGCGCACCATTGAGGCCGGGGCGAATGCGATCACCTACACGCCGCCGTCGACGGCGGAGCTTTTTAAGCACACGATGGAGCGGTATCGGATGGGACTGCCGTATGAATGAGTAAAAAATCGGGCCGCGCACGAAAAATGGGGCAAAATCACCAGTAAGAGGCGGCCTGGGGCGCTGCGGTTCTACCTTTTGGACGCTTGTAAGCGGGGGCGTTGTGTGGTAGACTAACACTGTATGGATCGCGGGGCGGTTCAGGCAAATTTGGATTTCTTAGGACGAAACAGAGCATGAAAATTGCAGATGTGCACGCGCATGTGTTTCCGGAAAAGCTGGCTGTGAAGGCGGCGGGCTCCATTGGGGAATTCTATGGGACCGAGATGTACTGCGCGGCGAGTATGGAAAAGCTCCTCGAGGAGGAGAAAAAGGCCGGGGTCGGACGGGTTGTGATTAGCAGTTCGGCGGTGGTGCCGAAGCAGGTACACTCCATTCTGACCTTTATGGCCGAGGCGCGCAAGGGACACCCGGAGTGCATTGCCTTCGGCTCCATCTATCCGGGGATGGACGGATTTGAAGAAGCATTGGATCAGGTGCAGGCGCTGGGGCTGCGGGGGCTGAAGATCCATCCGGATTTTCAGAAGCTGCCGATTGATGATCCCTCCGGGATTGAGACCTACCGGGCAATTGCTCGGCGGGGACTGCCGGTTTTGATGCACATGGGCGACAACCGCTATGATTTTTCCAGCCCGGAGCGGCTGACGAATCTGCTGCGGCAGGTACCGGATCTGATTGTGATTGCGGCGCATTTCGGCGGATGGAACGCCTGGGACCGGTCACTGGCGCATCCGCAGCCGGAAAACGTGTTTTACGATACCTCGTCGACGACGCCGATGATTCCGCATGACATGGTTATGCGGCTGTTTGACGCGCTGGGGCCGGAGCGGTTTTTGTTCGGGACGGATTTCCCGATGTGGTCGCCGGAGGAGATGGTGCGGCAGTTTTTGACGTATGATCTCGGGCCGGCGCTGCAGGAGCGGATTTTATACGGAAATTTTATGCGCCTGTTCGGGCTTTCCGATGAACAGGCGGCAGGATAGGAAGTGGGGCATATGTTTGAGATCGGCGTAGACATCGGCGGCACGAACATCAAGATCGGGCTGGTCAGCGAGGCGCTGGAGATCACGGCGCGCGCGGTGATTCCCTTCCCGAAGACCACGGCGGAGGATGCGGTTGCACAGATCGCCGCGGCCATCCGGGGATTGCTTGCGGGAAACGGCGTCGGCACGGAATCGCTCGGCTCGATCGGCATTCTGGTGCCGGGGAGCATCGACCGCGCGGGCGAGCGGGTGATCGCGGCCTACAATCTGGGCTTCCGCGATGTGCCGCTGCGGGCACTGGTGTGCGAAGAATTTCCGGGCGTGCCGGTGTATCTGGCCAACGACGCGAACGGCGCGGCGCTGGCGGAGCTCTACAAGGGTGCGTTCCGGGGATGCAGGACGGCGGTGCTTTTGACGCTGGGCACGGGACTGGGCGGCGGTATGATTCTGGACGGCCGGATGTTCAACGGCGGGCGGAATCAGGGCTGCGAGCTCGGACACATGTATCTCGTGGAGGGCGGCGAGCACTGCACCTGCGGCAATGACGGCTGCATGGAGGCCTACTGCGCAGCCAGCGCACTGGCGCGCGAGGGACGCAGAGCCATGGAGACCCATCCCGAGAGCTTGCTGGCAAAGCGCTCCGGTGGGGATGCGGAAAAGGTGGACGCGCGGCTGGTGACGGACTGCGCGAAGGCAGGCGACGCGGTGGCGGAGGCGGTATTTGACCGCTATTTGGAGCATCTGAGCGCAGCGTGTGCATCGATCTTCAACCTGCTCGACCCCGAGGTCATCGCCATCGGCGGCGGACTTTGCGGCGCGGGAGAGTTTCTGTTCGGGCCGCTGCAGGACAAGGTGACGGAAAAGTGCTTCTATCCCACGCGCGGCGCGCTGGTGCCGGCGGTGATGGGAAATGACGCGGGCGTTGTCGGCGCGGCCATGCTCCGGCGCGACGCGGAACTGAAACAATAAGTATCTGTAAATTTATGCAGAATCGAGGTTTTTTGAAATGATCAGAGTAGAACTGAACGGTACGCAGGGCTTTGCCCCGGCGGCGGACAAGGCGGCGGCGCAGGCCGCGATGAATACGTTGGTGCAGGGCACCGGCGCGGGAAATGATTTCCTTGGATGGGTCGATCTGCCGGTCGATTTTGACAAGGAGGAGTTCGCACGCATCGAGCAGGCGGCGAAGAAGATCCAGAGCGATTCGAAGGCGCTGGTTGTGATTGGCATCGGCGGGTCGTATCTGGGGGCGCGCGCGGTGGTGGAGCTGCTGAGGAGCCCGAACTACAATGCGCTGAACAAGCAGACGCCGGATATCTACTTCGCGGGCAATGGCATTTCGGGCGACGCGCTGCGCGAGGTGATCGAGATGATTGGTGACCGGGATTTTTCCGTGAACGTCATCTCCAAGTCCGGCACGACGACGGAGCCGGCGATTGCGTTCCGCATCTTCAAAGAGATGTTGGAGAAAAAGTATGGCAAGGAGGGCGCAAAGGGGCGCATCTATGCCACGACGGACAAGGCGCGCGGCGCACTCAAGACGCTGGCCACGCAGGAAGGGTATGAGACGTTTGTGGTGCCCGACAACGTCGGCGGGCGCTATTCGGTGCTGACGGCGGTCGGACTGCTGCCGATTGCGGTGGCCGGGATCGATATCCGGGCGCTGATGACAGGCGCGGCGGAAGAGCGGGAGACGATCCTGCGCGAGGGCGTCGAGAGCGCGGCGGTACGGTATGCCATGAGCCGGCAGGGGCTCTATCAGACGGGGAAGCAGGTTGAAATTCTGGCGGCGTACGAACCGTCGTTCCGGTTCTTTGCCGAGTGGTGGAAGCAGCTCTACGGCGAGTCCGAGGGCAAGGACGGCAAGGGCATTTTCCCGGCGTCGGTGGATCTGACGCCCGATCTGCACTCCATGGGGCAGTATATGCAGCAAGGGCTGCGGATGCTGCAGGAGACGGTGGTCTTCTTTGACCGGGCGCGGAGCAGCGTTGAGATCCCGAGCGATGAGGCAAATCTGGATGGGCTGAACTATCTGGCGGGCAAGACGATGGATTATGTCAATGAGACGGCCATGAAGGCCACGAAGAAGGCACACATGGACGGTGGCGTGCCGGTGACGGAGATTCGCGCGGAGCAGATTGCGGAGAAAGAGGTTGGCGCGCTGATCTACTTCTTCGAGTTTGCCTGCGGGGTATCCGGGTATATGAGCGGGGTGAACCCCTTCAACCAGCCGGGCGTGGAGGCGTACAAGACCAACATGTTCCAGATGCTCGGCAAGCCGGGTTACGAAGCAAAATAAGGAAAACCCCCGCGGCCGATGGGC
>USLX01000066.1 GCA_900555665.1 uncultured Eubacteriales bacterium
GGCCTTTCGCCGCGGCCACGCCGATGCGCACACCGGTAAAGCTCCCCGGCCCGGCGGCCACGGCCACCGCGTCGATGTCCGCAACCGTCAGGTCGCAGTTGGCCAGCAGGTCTTCCGCCATTTTCGCGAGCGTCCGGCTGTGCGTCTGGCCGGAATTCTGAAAATATTCGCCCAGCAACGCGCCGTCCTGCAAAACAGCCACGCTCGCCGCCTTCGCCGAGGATTCAAACGCCAAGATTCGCAAACCGCGCACCTCCTTCGATCGTGATGGTGCGGACGTTCTCGTCCGCCGGATCCTTGCTGATCGTGATGCGGATCGCACCGGTCAGCGCCTCCTCCACATTCTCGCTCCACTCCACGGCGCACACGCCGCCGCGTGCCAGATAATCCTCCCAACCGATGTCAAACAGGTCATCGGCCGAGCCCAGGCGGTACATGTCAAAGTGGAACAGCGGCAGCCGGCCGCTGAGATATTCGTTGACGATGGTATACGTCGGGCTGGTGACCTGTTCCGTCACGCCGAGTCCTGCGGCGAGGCCCCGCGTAAACGCGGTCTTACCCGCGCCAAGGTCGCCATAATAGGCAATGATGTCCCCCGGCAGTAACTTGGCCGCGATTTTCCGTCCGATGGCCTCTGTTTCTTCCGGAGAAATAGTCCTGATCTGCATCTTCTCACGCACCTTACTTTTCTGGCATGATTCTACCATACATGCGGCAAAAAAGCAAAACAATTTCCGTCCGATCAAAATGCCCCCCTCTACGAAGAGGGGGGTGATCGCCAACGGCGATCGGGGGGGAGTTTGTAAAGCATTTCTCCCCCAGTCACGGCTCACGCCGTGACAGCCCCCTCTATTAAGAGGGGGCCTTTTGCTCACGATTTCTTTTTCCCAAACCGATTGAGCACCGCCACGCCCGCAATCAGCACCACAATCGTCGCAAACACGCCGAGCATCCCCTCGCCCGCCAGCGGCAGCACTTCCAAAAACGCCTGTACGTTCATATCTTGCCCTCCTTATCCGAAAAAGCCCAAGATCATACCGCCCGCAATCACAGATGCAATCTGTCCCGACACGTTCACGCCCACGGCGTGCATCAGCAAAAAGTTCTGATTGTCCTCAGCCAGGCCCATTTTGTGCACCACACGCGCCGACATTGGGAACGCCGAGATGCCAGCCGCACCGATCATCGGGTTGATCTTGTTCTTGCAGAACAGATTCAGCACCTTTGCAAACAGCACGCCGCCCACCGTGTCAAAAATGAACGCCACAAGCCCAAGGCCAAGAATCATCAGCGTCTGCCAGTTCAAAAAGGCGTCCGCTGTCATCTTCGAGGCCACCGTGATGCCGAGCAGCAGCGTAATGAGGTTCGCCAGCACCTTCTGCGCCGTCTCCGACAGCGCATCCAGCACACCGCATTCGCGCAGCAGATTGCCGAACATCAAAAACCCGATCAGCGCCACGGCCCGCGGCGAGACAATCCCGGTCAGGATGGTCACAAAGATCGGGAACAGGATCTTCGTCCGCTTTGTCACCTTCGTCCCCGTATAGCCCATGCGGATGCGTCGCTCATGCTTTGTCGTGAGCGCACGGATGACCGGCGGCTGCACAATCGGCACCAACGCCATATACGAATACGCCGCCACGATGATCGGCCCAAGATAGTTCGAGTGCAGGAAGTTTGCCACAAAGATGCTCGTCGGCCCGTCCGCCGCGCCGATGACCGCGATGGACGCCGCATCCCGGATATCAAAGCCCAGCAGCGCCGCCATCGCAAACGTGAAGAAAATGCCGAACTGCGCCGCCGCGCCGAAGAGCATCAGCTTCGGATTCTGCAGCAGCGGCTCAAAGTCAATCATCGCGCCGATCCCGATGAACAGCAGCAGCGGAAACAGCTCATTGGCGATGCCCGCGCCGAACAGAATATCCAGCGCCCCGGTCTCCGTCACGCCCGCATAGACCTGTGTCACCGCGCCGGACATCGGCAGATTCACCAAAATCGCCCCGAAGCCCATCGGCAGCAGCAGCGCCGGCTCCATCTCTTTTTTAATGGCCAGCCAGATGAGCAGCGCGCCGATTGCCCACATCACCACCTGTTGCCATTGCAGATTCGCCAGATTTGCAAAAATTGTCATACTGTTTCCTCCAAACACAAGGTTCTATGGTTTCGTGCATTGGACGCCTCCGCTCCATCCCGGTTCCCAAATCCCCTTGCATCTTAACAGAATCTGAACATCTCGCTGCGGAACTTGTGAATTTTTTGCGCTGCCCCGCGCCGGGGTTTACAGAATGACATTTTTTTAGTATAATAAATGGGATTTTGAAAGAAGGAGGCGCCGCCATGCGCGATATCTTCCGGGCCATCCGGGATTTTTGTAAAAAAGCGGATATGGTTCTGCTCGCGCTCTGCGTGGCGGCGTCGGTCTTCGGCATTGTCGCCATCTCCAGCGCCACGAACTACCTCGGCGGCGGGCGCTATGTCCGCACGCAGGTCATCGCCCTCCTGCTCGGCGTTGCGTGCTATGTCCTGCTCACACTCATCGACGTCGATATCATCGCCGAGCGGCGCGAGCTTCTGCTCCTGTTCTGCACGGTCTTCATCGCCCTCCTCTTCAAATGGGGCGACACCCAGCAGGGCAACCGCAGCTGGCTGAACTTCAGCTTCCTCCCCTTCAGCATCCAGCCCGCCGAGCTCTGCAAAATTCCCTTCATCCTCATCATCGCCAAAATCATGAGCGTCAAGCAAAACAAGATTTCCGCCCCCATGACGATCCTGCAGATCGGCGGCGTCACGCTGTTCCTCTTCGTGCTCATCATGGCCGCGTCAGAAGACTTGGGCGTCGCCCTGCAATACCTGCTCATTTTTGTGATCATGGCCTTCGTCGGCGGCGTCAGCTTTGTCTGGTTCCTCGGCGCGCTCGGTGCGCTGGCCGCCGCCGCGCCCACCATCTGGACGCATCTCAGTGAAGACCGGAAAAGCCGGATTCTCGTCCTCTTCGATCCCTCGATTGACCCCGCCGCGCAGGATGAGCGCTATCAGATCAACCGCAGCATCCGCGCCCTGCAAAACGGCGGCATCCGCGGCCAGGGCCTTTTCCACGGCACCATGGTGCAGAGCAATTCCCTCCCGCAGCAGCGAAACGACCTCATTTTCTCTGCCATCGGCGAAGAGCTCGGGATGCTCGGCTGCCTGGCGGTGCTGCTTCTGCTCTCGGCCATCATCATCCGCATCATCTACGTCGGCATCAAATCCGGCAACTACATGAACCGCCTCATCTGCGTCGGCATTGCGGGCATGATGGCCTCGCAGATTCTCATCAACGTCGGCGTCTGCCTCGGCCTCGTGCCGGTCATCGGCCTGACGCTCCCGCTGTTCTCCTACGGCGGCAGCTCGCTGATCACCACGTTCCTCGCCATGGGCATTGTCTCGGGCATCAATATGCGCCCCGCGCCAGACAGCAATGCCCGCTATATCCGTCCAAAACACAACTAGATTCCTACGCAGATTCCGGACAGGCCTCGCCTGCCCGGAATTTTTTTCGCGCGCCGGGGCATATTTCCTGCCGCATCGCAAACACTAGCTTCGTCAACATCTTCTTGAGGAGGTAATCTCTTGAAACGAACCCTTTCTACGGTGCTTTGTCTGCTCCTGCTCTGCGCGCTGCTCTCCTGCAGCACGCTGGCCGCAAATGTCCGCATTGACAATGCCTCGGTCTATTGCTTCTCATCCGCCGACTTTGTTTCCGCCGCGCGAGGCGTCTATCTTGATGCCGTCCCCGCTGCCGCGCTCGGCTCCGTCCGCTACGGCAGCCGTGTGCTCTGCGCCGGCGATGTGCTTCCCGCCGCCGCGTTGGATGCGCTGGAGTTCCACCCTGCCGCCCTGACGGAGGCCGACTGTAGCCTCACCTACCGCGCCATCACCGAAAACGGCCTCGGTGCCGCCGAAACGCTGAATCTTCAGCTCGTCGCCCACAAAGATACCGTCCCCACCTGCGAGGACGTCTCCTTCGAAACCTATAAAAACATCGCCAACACCGGCTCCCTCGCCGCCTCCGACGAAGACGGCGACGCTCTCACCTACCAGCTCGTCAAGCAGCCCCGGCGCGGCTCCATCGAGCTTGCAGATGACGGCACCTTCACCTACACGCCCGCGCGCAACAAGGTCGGCCGCGATTCCTTCACCTATACCGCAACCGACCCATCCGGCAACGTCTCCGCCCCGCTACCGTCAAAATCAAGATTGTCAAGCCCACCGACGCCGCCACCTTTGCCGACCTTTCCGGCGACGCACTGGAATACCGTGCCATGGCCCTCAAGGACATGGGCGTCTACGGCGGGCAGGAGATCGCGGGCCAGCGCTGTTTCTGCCCGGACGAAGCCGTCACGCGCGGCGAATTTCTGGTCATGGCCATGCGCGTGCTGAATCTTGCGCCGGATGACGCCGTCCTGACCTCCGGCTTCGCCGATGAAGCGGAAACCCCCGCCTGGCTGCGTCCTTATATCACCGCGGCCTACCGCAGCGGCCTCATCTCCGGCGTGGCGGCGGAGGACGGGCTTGAATTCCGCCCCACCACCGCCCTCACCAAAGCCGAATGCGCCGTCATGCTGCAAAATATGCTCTCCCTGCCCCAACCGGAGACGCTTTCCGTCTTTGCCGTGGACGAGGGCGAGACCATCGCCAGCTGGGCCGTCGCCTCAGCTTCGGCCCTGCAAAATGCCGGGCTCAACCTCACGCCCCTCGCCGCCGAGCCGCTCTCCCGGCGGGAGTGTGCCGAGCTGCTCTACCAGCTCTCCACGCTCTGCCAGCAGGACGTCCTGGAGGAGTTTTACTGGAACGAATAACCACGCAAAACGCCCCGGCAGCCTTTCCGGCCGCCGGGGCGTTGGTTTCTCTTTTTTATACCGGCTGATTGACCACACCCGCAAACAGCGGCGCGCCGTCGATCCCCGTGATCACAAACAGGAACGGCCGGTCAAGCGTGAAATCCACCGTCTCCGGCTCCTCGACCAGCGCCATCCCCTCCACACCAAGCACCGTGTACGCCGCAGCCTCGCAGCCGTCCTCATCGATCTTCACGCGCGCGGCATGCTCCGCCTTCGAGAGGACAAGGCTCTCATCCAGCCCCAGCGGCGTGAAATCCGCCGTCTCGGCGTCGAGCACATCCGTGATGCCGAGCGTCTTCAGGGCATCCTTCAGGTCGAGATCGGAGGCCACGTCAAACTTCGGCAGGCTCAGCGCAATCTTCGCATACTGCGTCTGCGACCAGCCGCCGTTCGCCACAAGAAAACTCAGCGCCTCGTCCGACTGCAGCAGATCCTCCGCCGTCTTTCCCTCGTCCGGCCGCAGCAGCCACATCGTCCCGCTGCCCTCCATCGGAAGGCCGATCGCCGAGAAGCCGTCGCCGTAGTAGACGTCCCCGTTCTCGCTGCTGTGCATAAACTCGCACGTCACATCGCCGCTCGCCGCGTGGAACGTGTCCTCCGTCGTGGCCGACGGGTCAAATTTGTCCGCCCAGCTCGCGCGGTAGTAGATCGTTGAGGCCAGCGCCAGCACGGTCTGCGGATCGAAGCTCAGCCCCGCCGCCTGCTCGGTCAGCAGGTCTCCGGTGTTCTTGTTGATCCAGCTGCGCAGCGCCTCGTTGTATTCCTCGGAGCCCATTTCGCCGGAATAGGACGAGGCGAAATAGTCCGCCGCGAGGCGATCCATCGTCTCCTGATGATATTCCGTTCCATTCCTCAGCCAGAGCGAGTTGGCAAGCAGGCTCGTCACCCGCCCGTCATCCCAGCTGTTCTCGTTCCAGAGGGCCTTGATCCGCGCGCGGAGCGCCTCGATGTCGTTCTCCCCAAGCACGTTCAAAATCTGTGCCCGGCTCTCTCCGTCGGTTGTCTCTGCCAGCATCGCCAGCGCCATGTACACGTTCAGCGGCGAGCAGACCCGGTTTTCCCCGTCGCTTCCCGTGAGCAGCGCGGACATCATCGGCAAAAACCGTTCCGAAAGTCCGCTCATCGCCTCGCCCATGTTCGCCGTCTTGGCATCATATTCCGCGCTCCAGGCGTCATATGCCGCGCTCCACGCCTCATCGTCCCAATCGCCGGTCTTTTCGTTGTAGTAATCCATCTCCTGCGGATACTGCGCCATCTCCGGTAAAACCGGTGCCGCCAGCTCCGTTGCCAGAAAGGTGCTCGGCTCCTCGTCCGGCAGGCTTACCTTGTCGCCCGGCGTCTCGGCCGCGCAGCCCACCATGGTTACGGCCGTCGCCACGGCCAAGCCAAATGCAAGTATCTTTTTCATGTTCCATGTCTCCTTTTTGTCTGGTCTGCCCTTATAGACGCAATCTCTCCGAAAAGGTTGCGCCCCGCCCAAATTTTCTTTCCCTCACAAAAAGGCCCCCAATCACGCCGCAGCCTTCCGATGCGGACATAGGCCGCCATTCCCCGCGTAATGCACCAAACGCAGCATTCTTTCTCGGATTTTTTAAGATTCCAGCGTTCCCCATAGGCTCCACGGAGCCACCGTGCCATTCCTGAAAGAAAAAGGGCGGCCCCTCCGGCCCGCCCGCAGCGTATCGAAAAAGTCTTTTGCCCCGCTTTTCCTTCCGGTTTTAAGCCGTGAAACCGTTCCAAAATCTGCTTGATGAACTGCAAGGGCCCTCTTTGCGCCCTTCCTCCAGGAAGGGCGCATTGCCCGAAGGGAACGGGCCGCTGGCCTCCCCTTGCCCCTGCACGTCTCTGTCGCAAGCGCTGCCTTTCCTCGTTTTTTGACTGCCTCAGCGCACCTGTCCGGTTCCGTACACAATATACTGATAGCTTGTCAGCTCCGCAAGGCCCATCGGCCCGCGCGCGTGCATCTTTTGCGTCGAAATGCCGATCTCCGCACCCATGCCAAACTCGCCGCCGTCCGTAAACCGCGTCGACGCATTCACATAGACCGCCGCCGCGTCCACCTCGTCGAGGAAGCGCTGTGCCTTCGAATAATTCTCCGTCACTATACACTCCGAATGCCCTGTCCCATGCGCAGCGATAAACTCCATCGCCTTGTCCAGGTCTCGCACCACGCGCACCGCGAGAATGTAGTCGTCATATTCCGCATCCCAATCGGCGTCCTCCGCTGCCTTCGCCCGTGCGCCGAGCAGCGCCAGCGCCGCCGCATCGCACCGCAGCTCTACCTTGTCCCGATCCAGCAGCGGCACGGCCTTTTTCAAAAATTCCGCCGCCACCGCCTCATGAATCAGCACACATTCCACCGCATTGCAGACCGACGGACGCGAGCATTTCGCGTTGTACAAAATGTTCGCCGCCATATCAAGGTCGGCATCCGCGTCGACATAGACGTGACACACGCCCTCGCCCGTCCGGATCACCGGCACACTCGCCTGACTGGCCACGGCCCGGATCAGTCCGGCCCCGCCGCGCGGAATGAGCACATCGACATACTCGTTCAGATGCATCAGCTCATTTGCACTCTCACGGCTCGTGTCCTGCACCAGGCTCACGCAGTCCTCCGGCAGTCCCACCGATGCCAGCGCTCCGCGCATCAACGCCACTGCACACCGGTTCGAGTGGATGGCTTCCTTGCCGCCGCGCAGAATGCAGGCATTGCCCGATTTCAAGCAGAGCGCCGCCGCGTCCACCGTCACATTGGGGCGCGCCTCATAGATCATCGCAATCACGCCCAGCGGCACGCTCTTCCGCCCGATCTTCAGTCCGTTGGGCCGCGTCTCCATCCGTGTCACGCAGCCAACCGGATCCGGCAGCGCAATCACCTGCCGAACCGCAGCCACAATCTCCGTCACACGTTTTTCCGTCAACCGCAGCCGGTCGAGCATCGCAGCCCGCATCCCGTTCGCCTCGGCCTCTTTCACGTCCTCGGCGTTCGCCGCAAGCCATTGCGCCGCGCCTGCCTCCAGCGCCCGGGCTACGGCCTCCAGCGCTTCATTTTTCTTTGCTGTGCCCGCAATCGCGAGCTTCCGCGCGGCCTGCTTCGCCGCCAAGCCTTGCTGTTCCAGAATCGTCATATCCGCTCCTTATGCGCGACAAAGCGCGTCCCGATGTCCTGCCCCTCCGCGATGCTGTAGAGATCCTCCATTCTTGCACCGTTTGTAATCACCATATCGCATCCGGCCGCCATCACGATCCCTGCCGCCGAGAGCTTTGTCGCCATGCCGCCCGTACCGCGCCAGCTGCCCGCGCCCCCCGCCATCCGTCGGATTTCTTCGGTCAGTGCCGTCACCCGGTGCAGCAGCTTTGCCTCCGGATTGGCCCGGGGATCGGAATCATAGAGCCCATCGATATCGCTCAGCAGCACCAGCAGATCCGCATGGCAGAGCTTCGCCACAATGGCCGAAAGCGTATCGTTGTCGCCGAGCACCTTGTGCTGCCCGGTTTCAATTTCTGCCGACGATACCGAGTCGTTTTCGTTCACAATCGGGATCACACCCATCTCGGAAAGGGCTGAGAATGTCGCCTCCAGATGCGCCGCGCGCACCGGGTCGGCCACATCGTCATCCGTCAGCAAAATTTGCCCCACCGTATGCCCGTATTCCGAAAAAAACTTGTCATAGATAAACATCAGCCTGCACTGCCCGACCGACGCCGCCGCCTGCTTGAAGCGCAGCTCGCGCGGCCGCTCCGCAAGCCCCAGCTTATCCGTGCCAACCGCAATGGCGCCCGAACTGACCAAAATCATTTCGTGTCCCATGTCCTGCAAATCGGCCAGCGTCCGCGCCAGCATCTCAATATTCCGCAGATTCGGCGCCCCGGACGGATGCGTGATCGTCGACGTGCCAACCTTCACCACGATCCGCTGCTTTTTGAATTCCACTGCCAAAATCCCGCCTTTTTCTCAAATTTTCCGTTATTATAGCACATCAAAGCGCGAAAGAAAAGCCCTCCGCTGCGCCCGTCCGTTAAGAAAAAACGCATGCGGTGCATCTGATTTCTGCATCTGTCAAAACGCAGTCCGCTCGTCCGAAATCCGCGCCCTCCCCCTCCGGCCGTTCAAAGCGGACAACATCCGCGCCCAGCACCTGCTCACATGGAATCTCGGCCGCATTTTCCACGGTAAACGCGCTTCGGTTCCACTGTTTTGGCCGTACTCGCAAAAGCCGGCAGCGTCTTCCCAATGCTCACGCCATACGCCATCACATACTGTTCAATTTTCACCCTGTTTTTTCCTCCCCTATGTTTTCACAACATGCCAGATCGTATTCACCCCCACGCCGCACGCAAAAAGCCTCCCAAACCGCAGTTTGGGAGGCTTTCAGGCAGTCAAGCACGGCTGCGCCGGAGGCTTCGCGTCATCCTCCCATACACCGCAAACAATCCAGCAGTGCCTCTTCCGAGCTGACCACGGTTTCCGTCTCCGCATCCCCTGCCGTCCCGCCCCGGCGGCAAAGCCAGATGCTGTGCCAGCCGCAGCGCAGCGCCGGCGTCACGTCCTGCGAAATGGAATCGCCCACATAGATGCAGTCCTCCGCCCGCGCCCCGGCAGCCCGTTGCGCCAGCCGGAAGATTGCCTCATCCGGCTTCATCACGCCGAGCGCATCCGAGATAAAAACCAGCTCTGGCCGTACCCAGCGCTCCACACCGAGGCTCTCCAGCTTTCCCCGCTGCGAATCCACGCCGCCATTCGTAATCACGCCCACCGCCGCAAAATTTTCCCGGCAAACTGTCAGAATCTCCTTCATCACCGGCGTCAGCGAGATGTGCCGCTGCGCCCCGGCATAGCGCGCCTGCAGCTCCAGCGCCTGCTCCGGCGTGATTTCAATCCCCACGTCGCGCAGCCCCGTCTGGTGGCGGTAGATGTGCATGGCCTCCATCGTCATCTGCCCGGTATGCGCCGCCACGAAGACCTCATAGCCCCGCAGCATCGTCCGTTCAAACGCCTGCTGCGCCTTTTCCGCATACTTTCCACCAAAAAGCGACAAAAATGCCTCGCAGTACGGCACCGACCGGTCATAAAGCGTATCGTCCAAATCGAAAAAGATCGTCTTCTTCTCCACTCTCGTTCCCCATTTCCCAGTTTTCTTTCATTATACCGGATTTTCGCCCCTCGTCAAGCGCCCGCCGCATGATAAGGCCCCCTCTTGGTAGAGGAGTTGCCGCGGCGTGAGCCGCAACGGGGGAGAATTGCTTTCCAAGCTCCCCCTGATCGCCGCTGGCGATCTTCCCTCCTCTTTGTAGCGGGGAGCTTTCCGCTGCGGCGGGGACGGGTGGGCCGCACCGTCTGCCTCTAGGGTGTATTCTTCCAACTCCCGACGCACCCGGACAGCGGGCCTTTTCACG
>USLX01000067.1 GCA_900555665.1 uncultured Eubacteriales bacterium
TACGCCAAAGGCGGAACCTTTCTGATGAAAGAATTGAATCAGAAAATAGTATTACGTCCGCTGCAACGGGGCCGGGCGGACAGGGGTGTCCGCCCCTGCAAGGGGATCCCCCAGGTTACCTAGGGTGTATTCTTCCAACTGCCAATGCGCCCGGACAGCAGTCCTTTTTGCGCTGTGCGGCGTCATTTTCCCTTTGAAATACGTCAGTATTCCTGCGGAAAAAGTGTCTTGCACAGCACGAAAAATCCTCGCCGCCGGTCACATTTTCAGTTTTTCAGATACACCCTACGCAAAGACAAAATCCCGGCGCAGGGAGAAACGGGTGTAAATTCCAGCTGTGGAAAGGTTGACGCCAGCTCATCCGCCACGAAGTAGATTTCATCCTCATCCCATGCCGCGCCAGTCTGCTTTTTGCACGCTTCCAGCTCCGCGCGGGTCCGGAACGCCACGTCGCCGACCAGGATCTCGCCGTCCTCTTTCAGCAGTTTCAGAAGACTGTTGAAAAACGGGAGCTTTTCAGCATCCGTCAGGTGGTGCAGCGAGTAGGTCGCGACGACGAAATCATAGCGCTGCGCGCGGAGCGGCTCCGACAGCCCCTGTTTAAAATCACCCGAATAAAGCTGCGCATTTGGCATCTTTTTCTGTGCCAGCTGCACCATCCGCTCCGAAAAATCCTGCCCATACATACGGCAGCCCTGTGCATAGAGCCGGGCCGTCAGCGTGCCGGTGCCGAAGCCGATGTCCAGCACGGCTCCGCCGCCGTGTGCCGTCACGCGGTCAGCGATCGCAGCCAGGATCTCCTGATAGCCTGCGAAGGGATAGCTCCCTGCCGCGTCGGAGCGCGCGACGCTCCGGTCATATTCGTCGGCCCATTGGTCAAAGCCTGTGTTGTTCAGCATATTTCCTCCACAATTCAGACGAAAACCCGCCGCAGAGCGGCGGGTTTTACGGGTTCAATCAACGATTTCCACAGAGACCTTTTTGCCGTTGCGCTGGGCGACGGATTTCATGATCGTGCGGATCTCCTTGGCGATGCGGCCCTGACGGCCGATCAGCTTGCCCATGTCCTCGGGCGCAACGCGCAGCTCGAGTACGGTGGTTTCGCCTTCAATCTCGGTCACGGTAACGCTGTCGGGATCGTCGACCAAACTTTTTGCCATATACAGCAAAAGCTCTTTCATTCTGATGCTCCTAAATTACAGGACATTAGCCTTCTTGAGCAGGCCGCGAACGGTGTCAGTGGGCTGCGCGCCGTTCTTGATCCACTGCTTGGCCTTGTCGGCATCGACCACGATAGCGGACTCCGCCTTCGGATCAAAGGTGCCGATCTCTTCGATGCAGCGGCCGTCACGCGGGAAGCGGGAGTCGGCGACAACGATGCGGTAGAAGGGATTCTTCTTGGCGCCCATTCTTCTGAGTCTGATCTTAACCATTGTTTTGTTCCTCCAAATATAACTCTCTTGATTTTGATACTTCGTAAAGCTATGCAAAGTTAGCTGAAACGACGCTTACATACCCGGGAAGCCGGGGAATCCGCCCATGCCGCCGAAGCCGCCCTTCTTGCCCATGCGCTTCATCTTTTTCTGCGCACCGGGGCCGGAGAACTGTTTGGCCAGCTGATTCATCATGTCAAACTGCTTGAGCAGGCGGTTGATGTCCTCGACCTTGACGCCGGAGCCTGCCGCGATGCGGCGCTTGCGGCTGTGATTGAGGACGCTGGGATTTTCACGCTCATAGGGGGTCATCGACTGGATAATGGCCTCGGTGCGTGCCATGGCCTTTTCGTCAATCTGCGCGCCCTTGAGCGCGCCGGCGTTCATCCCGGGAAGCATCCCCGCGATCTCATCCAGGCTGCCCATGCCTTTGAGCTGGGTGAGCTGATCGTAGAAATCGGAGAGCGTGAATTTGTTGCTGCGGAGCTTCTGCTCCAGCTCAGCGGCCTTCTTCTGGTCGAATGCGGCCTCGGCCTTTTCAATCAGCGTCAGCACATCGCCCATACCGAGGATGCGGGACGCCATGCGGCCGGGGTGGAACGGCTCGATCTGGTCGAGCTTTTCGCCCGTGCCGATGAACTTGATCGGCTTGCCCGTGACGGCCTTGACCGAGAGGGCCGCGCCGCCGCGCGCGTCACCATCGAGCTTGGAGAGGATGACGCCGTCGATGTCGAGATAGTCATTGAAGGTCTGCGCGGCATTGACCGCGTCCTGACCGGTCATCGCGTCGACAACGAGGAGAATTTCATTCGGCTTGACCTCGGCCTTGATGGCCTTGAGCTCGTCCATGAGCGCCTCGTCGACATGCAGGCGGCCCGCCGTGTCGAGGAAGACCATGTCGTTGCCGTGCCGGATGGCGTGGGCGATGGCGGCTTTTGCGATATCGACCGGGTTGGTCTGCCCCATCTCGAAGACGGGGATGCCGAGCTGTCCGCCGACAACCTGCAGCTGCTTGATGGCCGCCGGACGGTAAATGTCGCAGGCGACGAGCAGCGGATTTTTGTTCTGCTTTTTAAAGAGGCCCGCGAGTTTCGCGCCGTTGGTCGTTTTACCGGCGCCCTGCAGGCCGACAAGCATCACGACCGTAGGCGGCTGCGATGCCATGTGGATTTTCTGGTTTTCGCTGCCCATGAGGGCAGTGAGCTCTTCGTTGACGATCTTGACGATCATCTGCGCGGGTGTCAGACTCTCGAGCACATCTGCGCCGACAGCGCGCTCGGTCGCCTTTTTGATGAAATCTTTGACCACCTTATAGCTGACGTCGGCCTCGAGCAGCGCGAGGCGGATCTCACGCATCGCGTCCTTGACGTCGGCCTCGGAGAGGCGGCCCTTGCCGCGCAGCTTTTTAAATGCGTTGGAGAGCTTTTCCGTTAAGCCTTCAAATGCCATTGCTTACTCCTTTATCTCGTGCACCGCGGCGAGGATTTGCCGCGCGAGCGGCGCTGCACCCGGAAGCTCTGAAAGAGCCTGCGCCGCAGCTTCGATGCGGTCTGCGGCCTGCTGTGTCCGCGCTTCCCGGGCAATGCAGCCGGTCTTCTCTTCAAACAGCCGCAGCTGCGCCTCGGCGCGAACCAGTGTATCGTGGACCCCCTGGCGCGTGACACCGAGATCCTCGGCAATCTCACTGAGGGACAGATCCTGATTGTAGTAGAGGTCAAAGCAGGTTTTCTGCTTTTCCGTGAGGAGCTCGCCGTAGTAATCGTAGAGCAGCGCCATGGTCAGCGCGTCGTGCTTCATGCGGAATGCCTCCTGTCAGGGGTTTGACCTTTACAGCCTGCTTATCATACTAGATCCCGCGGCATTTGTCAAGTAAAAAACCTTGTCAGCAAAAACTTTCCTTCGAAAATTTCGTTTACTTTTTCGGAATATTATGTTAACATAAGGCATATATCATGATCAGAAGACGGAAAGGAGTACGTTCATGAAATCAATACATAAGCTATTGGCGCTGCTGCTCTGCCTGGCGCTGCTGGCCGGCACAGTCTCGGCGGCCATGCAGGAAGCCGGACGCAGCGGTGTGGAGCTGGCGGGCGGCGTCAGCCTTGTAAAGACCGCCTGGCGCAACGATCAGAAGGCAGGAGAATACCTGCAGGAAAACTATCTCACCTACAACGCCTCCGGCGCCGTGCGGCCCATGGTCGTCTACGGCGACACGCTCTATGGCCGCAGCCCGATGAACTACGTCTCCAAATTTTTGGAGGGCAAGGATCTGACGCTCGTTGCAGGCGTCAACGGATCGTTTTTTGACATGTCCAATGGCATCCCCTATGGCCTGATCGTGACGGAGGGCGTGCTGCGCTCGAGCGGAAACATCAACTCCATCGGCTTTTTTGCCGACGGCAGAACCATCATCGGCACGCCCGAGCTGCACGTCCGGCTGACGCTCGGCGGGCAGGAGCAGGAGATTTTCTACAACAAGGCCCTGACGCGTGACAACGGCATCGGCCTTTATTCGCAGGACTATGACACCAAGACGAAAAACACCGTAAAGGCCTACAACGTCATCCTGCAGCCCGTCAGCGGCGAGGCGCAGCTGGGCATGACCGGCACGCTCTCCGCCACGGTGCGCGGCATGCAGGAAAAGACGGTCTCCTGCGACATTCCGGACGGCTGCTTCGTGCTCGCCGTCGCGGAGGAAACCCGCTATCCCAGCGCGCTCGAGGCGCTCCGTGCCCTTGCGCTCGGGGATGTGGTGCAAATTACGACAAATTGTGATGCGGCGTGGAGCGGCGTACAGTACGCCTGCGGCGGCGGGGACATGCTGGTGGAAAACGGCACGGCGGCGACGGAATTCACGCTCGATACCGCTGACAAATCCCGCGCGCGCACCGCAGCCGGCCTCAAGGCCGACGGCACGCTGATCCTCTACACGGCAGACGAATCGAAGACCTCCGTCGGCCTCACGCTGCGCCATCTGGCCGAGCGCATGGCTGCGCTTGGCTGCGTCACGGCGATCAATCTGGATGGCGGCGGTTCGACGGCAGTGGGCGTGGTTTACCCCGGCTACACGGTCGGTGCGACGGTCAACAGTCCGTCGGACGGCAAGCTGCGCAACTGCGCAAACTTCATCTTCCTCACCCGCCCGCTGACCGCTGCCGGCCAGGCACAGCGGCTGCACCTGTATCCCATGGCTGGAACCAACGTTCTGCCGGGCGCGCATGTCACGCTGACAGCAAAGGCGACGGACGGCAACTATGAGGCCGCCGCACTGCCCGGCGACGTCAGCTACAGCACGAACGGTGGAAGCGTGGAGAATGGCGTTTTGACCGTGAGCGAGAGCGCGAAGGCCGGGACCGTAACGGTCTCGGCGGCCAGCGGCGCCCTGCAGGCCAGCACAACCTTCTCCGTGCTCGGCGACGTGAGCACCATCACGGTAAAAAAAGCCAACGAGAAGAACAGCCCCAGCGTGCTTCGGCTCGCTGGCGGCTCGTCTGTGGCGCTGCAGGCGGAAGCGAGCTGGTGTGGAATGGCGGTGCTGAGTGAAAACCGGAGCTTTGCATGGAGCCTTTCGGACGGGCTCGGTACGGTTACGCCCAACGGCGTTTTGACGGCGGCAGGCGTGGGCAAACCCACGGATGGTACGCTGACTGTCTCCTATGGCACAGCAAAAGCGGAGATCCCCGTAACGATCAGTCCCTCGGATCCGTTCACCGACGTCAAGGGGCACTGGGCCGGGGAAATGATCAACAGTCTCTACTTTGACGGCGTTGTCACCGGCTCGACGCAGAAGGATGGCACGATGATCTACCGCCCGGACGACTCCATGACGCGGCAGGAATTTATCGTGGCCCTGATGCGCTACCTCGGCACGAACCTCAGCGACTACCAGAGCACGGTGCTTCCCTTCGCCGACAGCGGCAAGATTGCGAAGTGGGCCTCCGACGCGATGAAGGCTGCCTATGCGATGGGCTATCTGACCGGCTCGAGCTCCAACGGCAAGCTCTACGCCAAGCCCACGGACACAATCTCACGGCAGGAGGCGATGGTCATCCTGTCCCGCACGCTCAGCGATGACGGCGCGGACGTCCCGGCGAACGCACTGAAGCAGTTCTCCGACGCGGACTCGGTTGCCAAATGGGCCCAGACGCCGCTGGCGCGGATGCTTCGCGCCGGGATCATCTCCGGCTCGAACGGCAAGCTGAACCCGACCGGTAAGGTCACCCGCGCACAGGTTGCGAAAATGCTCTATCAGATGCAGCAGCAATAAACTCAAGCGGGCGGGGATTCCCCCGCCCGCTTGTTCAGCGTGTCGAAAAAGTCTTTTCGCCCCGCTGCTTTGTCCAGTTTTCTGAACTTGAAAAGTTCAGAAAACTGCTTGATTGAACGCGAAAGGGGCTTTTTGCCCCTTTCACTCTATCCCCGCTGCTCTGTTGCAGAACTGCATTTTATAGTTTTTTGGCAGTCTCTCAAGCGGGCGGGGATTCCCCCGCCCGCTTGTTCGCATTTTGCCGCGCCCCGAAGCCTCTGTAAAGGTTCCCTCTGCAAGACCACCGAAGGGGACTGGCGGGAGGCACGGGGCTGTCAACCGAAAGCTGACCGGAGGAGCAGCCGCCGCGATGGGTGCTGCTCCTCCCGCTCCGGTTTTTATTTTCTTCTCCAGGTGCCGGGATAGAAGAGGACCAGCATGGGATAGAGCTCCAGCCGGCCGAAGAGCATATCCAGGCACAGCACGATCTTTGACAGCGGGGAAAAGGCTGCGTAGCTGCCTGTGGGGCCGACCATGCCGAGGCCGGGGCCGATGTTGTTGAACGTGGCAAAGACGGCAGTCAGCGTTGTGCTGCCGTCGAAATTATCCAGCGCGACCAGCAAAACCGACATCATAACCACGAACACATAGAGGATCAGGTAGGTGCTGACAGATCGGATGCTCTCCCGCGAGATCGGCTTGCCGTCCATCTGCACGACCTTGACTGTGTGCGGGTGGAGCAGGCGGTGGATCTCCGCCTTGGCCGCGCGCACGAGGATGACGAGGCGCGAAACCTTCAGACCACCGCCGGTCGAGCCCGCACTCGCACCAATGATCATCAGGAAGACCAGGATCACACGGGACAGCTCCGGCCAGAGGTTGAAGTCCACGGTGCCGTAGCCGGTTGTCGTGATGATGGAGCTGACCGCAAAGGCAGCATGGTGGAATGCGTCATAGAGACGCGGATAATATGCTCTGGTATTGCAGGTGATGACCGCAATGGAGACGGCGATGATCCCCAGATACCAGCGCAGCTCGGTATTCTTCCAGACCAGGTCGAATTTTCGCCGGAGCAGGAAGAAATAGATTGAAAAGTTCACGCCGAACAGGGCCATGAAGACCGTTGTGACCGTCTGCGCGTAATAGCTGTAGCCGAGGAACGAGTCGCGCTTGATGGCCAGGCCGCCGGTGCCGGCGGTGCCGAAGGTGTTGCAGAGTGCGTCGAAGACGGGCATGCCCCCGGCCAGATAAAAGAGGATCTGAATGACGGTCAGCACGAGGTAGATCGTATAGAGGATCTTGGAGGAGTCTACCATGCGCGGCACCATCTTGGAAACGGCGGGGCCGGGGCTCTCAGCGCGGAGCAGGTGGATGCCCTGGCCGCCCTCCAGGTGGAGAATGGCCATCATGAACACCAGGATGCCCATGCCGCCGATCCAGTGGGAAAAGCTGCGCCAGAAGAGCATGCAGTGATCGAGCGCCTCGACGTCCGGCAGGATGGACGAGCCGGTTGTCGTGAAGCCAGAGATCATCTCAAACACCGCGTCGAGATACGACGGAATCTGCCCCGAGAGCGTGAACGGCAGCGCACCGACGAGCGAGAGCGCGATCCAGCTGAGCGCCACCGTCACAAGGCCGTCTTTGGCATAGATGGTCTTGCTGCGCGGGCGCGCAGCAAGCATCGTCAGCCCGCCCACCGCAGCAGCGCCGAGTATGGTGCAGAGAAAGGAAAGGCCCGTGCGTTCGCGGTAAATCAGGGCCGTGAGGAGCGGGAGGAGCATCAGCGCGCACTCGATGATCAAAAGTGCGCCGAGCAGCCAGGCGATCATGCGCTTATTCATGGGCCGGCCCCCTCGCAGAGAGGATATCGTCCAGCTTGCGCAGCCCGGGCGTCGAGCTGACAACCACGACGGTATCGCCGGGCTCGATGGCATCCTGGCCGCTGGGGATGAGGATCTGGCCGCCCCGGTTGATGCAGCAGACCAGCAAGTTGGGCCGCAGCTGCAGCTTCAAAAGCGGCACGCCGCATACCGCGCTCGACTCCGTCACGCGGAACTCCAGCGCCTCAGCCTTCCCGCCGACCAGCTTATAGAGCGTCTCGATCTGGGAGCCCTTGGAATTTTCCATCGACCGGACGTAGCGGCAAATGAGATTCGACGTGGAAAAACGGGGATTGAAGACGCTTCCGATGTCCATGGCGTCGATGATGGTCTGGAAGGAATAGCGGTTGATCTTGGTGACAACCTTGACGCGCGGCCAGGTTTTACGGACGTAGAGGCCCATGAGGACGTTTTCCTCGTCGATACCGGTGAGCGCGGCGAAGGCATCGCACTGCTCAATGCCGGACTCACGCAGGAAGGCCTCGTTGGTACCGTCACCGTGCAGAATGGTCGCCTTCGGCAGCGCAGCGGAGAGCTCTTCACAGCGGGGGTAGCTGGATTCGATGATCGTCACGCCCATCCCGGCCTCGAGCAGCTGGCGCGCCAGGTAAAACGCGATGCGCCCGCCGCCGACGAGCATCACCGTCCGCACCCGGCCGGCGGCCAGCTTCAGCTGGCGGAAAAAGCGCTGGGCATTGTCCAGGGAGGCGACAAAGGAGATCCGGTCGCCCGCCGCGAGGCGGAACGTACCGGCGGGGATATAGACCTCATTTTCCCCGCGCTCGACTGCGCAGATCAGCACCTTTGCACGGATCAAGCCTGGCAGCTCCATGAGCTGCTTGCCAACAAGCTGCGAATCGGGCGGAAGCTGGAACTTCAGCATCTCCACGCGCCCGCCAGCAAAGGTATCGGTCTTGATGGCCGACGGCGTGCGCAGCGTCCGCGCGATCTCGGCGGCGCAGCTGAGCTCCGGATTGACCGAGAGACTGAGGCCGAGGTCTTCGGAGATGAGATTCAGTTCTTCATCGTACTCCGGGTTGCGCACACGGGCGATGGTATGCTTGGCGCCAAGTTTTTTTGCCACCAGACAGCACAGAAGATTCAGCTCATCCGAGGCCGTCACGGCGATGAGCAGATCCGCGCTGTCTGCCCCGGCCTCCAGCTGCGTGGCCGACACGGCACCGTTGCCCTCGATGCAGAGGATATCCAGCTCCTCCACCGTTTGTTGCAGCGGTGCGGCATTCTGGTCGATGATGGTGACTTCATGACCTTCGCGGCTGAGCTGCTCAGCCAGCGTGGAGCCGATCTTGCCGTCGCCGACAATGACAATTTTCATACCCTCGCCACCTTTTCACTCTAACATATAGTTTATCATAGCATGCGGCGGCGCGAAAAGCAATCTTTAGGAACTGTTC
This sequence comes from uncultured Eubacteriales bacterium, assembly GCA_900555665.1. GTDB lineage: Bacteria > Bacillota > Clostridia > Oscillospirales > Oscillospiraceae > CAG-170. The sequence goes on from USLX01000067.1 coordinate 8,975, forward strand.
AGGATCCGCGCGGCGGGCATGTTGACAAGCTTTTGCGCGTATGGTAAAATATTCGAAAATTTGCGGCCGCGGCAGGCCCCCCGTTCGGTGTTTCTCCGGCGCTGCCCCGGAACGGCTTCTCCGCCGCGATGCAAGATGTTTTCGAAACAGTAAAATACGCGCCCGTGGTGGAATTGGCAGACACGATGGATTTAGGTGATGTCACCTTGGTGAATGTTATTTCGCCGTTCCTCGCCGCGGACATTCTCCGGTAAAAGCAGGCTTGCCTGTTTTTATAAACGCGGATCAAGCGTTACGCTCCGCCTCGGTTTCCTCACCGTGTAAAAATTAGAGGATCACAAAATAGCGGCAGATAGCCTGTCGCTCATATCTGCGGGCGTGGTGGAATTGGCAGACTCGACGGATTTAGGTTCCGTTACCTTAGTGGTGTGCGGGTTCGAGTCCCGCCGCCCGCACCACGAACATTGTATGGCTCTATTTAAATGATAGAGCCATACTTTATATGCTTTTTGAAACTTTTCTGAAAACCAAAAATCTTACACACAGAAGTTCATGGAGATGACGCCACCTCATGTTCAAATGCTGATTTCATGAGCAGATGTGCGCCCGTTGCTCATCAGCTTTTCCATCACCAGCTCGTCAATCTCCTGCTCCAATCTCAAAATTTCTTTCTGCAAAGTCAAGCAGTGGGCATCGAGGACTGGTTTCCTCAATACCCACTGTTTCTGCAACTGTGTGACCTTTTTCAGTTCGACTTCATATTCTTCCCGCAGCTTTTCTGTATAATCCCAGACGGCTTTATCCAGAACTTCTTCTTGGATACGGTGAGAACTGCAATAGTCTTTTCCATTCCGTTGGTAGCCCCGGCAGATGTATTCCACACGGCGGCTACCGTTCCAGCAGCGGATCATGGGGCTGAACACGTTCCCGCATTCCTGACAGGTCAACAGTCCGGCATAACGGTGCTTTGTACGATTGTTGAC
>USLX01000068.1 GCA_900555665.1 uncultured Eubacteriales bacterium
GAAAAATGACGCGGCGCGGCGTGAAAAGGCCCGCTGTCCGGGTGCGTCGGGAGTTGAAAGAATACACCCCAGACAGATCCGGCGCGCCGCAAGGGAGAGGATAAACATATGAAACGAGAGGGACAGGTCCGCATCCCATCCGGATGCGCGATCTCGGCGGTCATCTCCCGCGAGGGGCGGCGGATGAGCGGCGAAAAGATTATTGAGAGCATGATCCCGATGCACGACCGGTCGAACGGCCTCGGCGGCGGCTTCGCAGCCTACGGCATCTATCCGGAATACCGGGATTTTTACGCATTCCACATCTTCTTCGACAACAGCGCGGTGCGCCGCGAGTGTGAGGCCATCTTAAAAGAAGGCTTTGAGATCGTCGAGGCGGAGACCATTCCGATCCGGATCATCCCGGAGATCACAGACGTGCCGCAGATCTGGCGCTATTTCGTCGCGCCGCTGCGTTCGGTTTTGCAGCGGCTGCAGCTCGACGAAAAGGAATACGTCGCGCGAACGGTCATGGACATCAATGTCCGTCTCGACGGCGCCTATGTGTTCTCGAGCGGCAAAAACATGGGCACGTTCAAGGCCGTGGGCTATCCGGAGGACGTGGGCCGGTTTTACCGGCTGGAGGAGTATGAGGCCTACAGCTGGACGGCGCACGGCCGCTATCCGACAAACACGCCCGGCTGGTGGGGCGGCGCGCATCCGTTCACGCTGCTCGATTATTCCATCGTCCACAACGGCGAGATCTCGTCCTATGACGCAAACCGCCGATACATCGAAATGTTCGGCTATAAATGTACGCTGCAGACCGACACCGAGGTCATCACCTACATCGCGGACTATCTGCTCCGGCGGCAGGGATTGACCCTTGAGGAACTGGCCTCGGTCATCGCGGCCCCGTTCTGGATCACCATCCGCGGCAAGCCCGCGCCGCTGGCCCGGCAGCTGACCTATTTGCGGACGGTTTACCCCAGCCTTCTGATCACCGGGCCATTTTCCATCATCCTCGGCTTCAACGGCGGACTGATGGCCCTGAACGACCGGCTGAAGCTGCGCTCAATGGTGACGGCGGAGAAGGACGACTGCGTCTATATCGCCAGCGAGGAGGCGGCCATCCGCGTGATGGAGCCGAACGCTGAAAACGTCTACGCCCCGATGGGCGGCGAGCCGGTCATCGTCCGGGTGAAGGAGGGAGTATACTGATGGGACTGGACTATATCTCCCCGGAATTTGAGGTCATCCGGAACTATGAGCGCTGCATCTCCTGCCGTATCTGCGAAAAGCAGTGCCCCAACGGCGTCCATATCTACGACAAGGACGCAAAAATTCTGCGCACGGACGAGAGCCGCTGCGTCGACTGCCAGCGCTGCGTCTCCTTCTGTCCGGCGCACGCGCTGAAAATCGAAAAGAACTCCAACGCCTTCCGCGAAAACGCGAACTGGCGCACCGATACAATCCAGGAGATCTACAAACAGGCCGTGAGCGGCGGCGTGCTGCTCAGCTCGATGGGCAATCCGAAGCCGATGCCCGTCTATTGGGACAGTCTGCTCATCAACGCCTCACAGGTGACAAACCCGCCGATTGACCCGCTGCGCGAGCCGATGGAGACGCGGGTGTTCCTGGGCAAAAAGCAGGTGAAGCCCGTGCGCCGGGCTGACGGGCTGCTGGATACGACGCTGCCGCCGCAGCTGGAGCTGTCGGTGCCGATTCTGTTCTCGGCGATGAGCTACGGCTCGATCAGCTACAATGCGCACGCAAGCCTCGCCCGGGCCGCCGAACAGCTCGGCATCTACTATAATACCGGCGAGGGCGGTCTGCACGAGGATTTCTACAAATATGGGGATCATACCATTGTACAGGTTGCGTCCGGGCGCTTCGGCGTGCAGGAGACGTACCTCAACACCGGCGCGGCCATCGAGATCAAGATGGGGCAGGGAGCCAAGCCCGGCATTGGCGGCCACCTGCCGGGGGCCAAGATTGTGGGTGACGTGTCGAAGACGCGCATGATCCCAGAGGGCTCTGACGCCATCTCCCCCGCTCCGCACCACGACATCTATTCCATTGAAGACCTGCGGCAGCTGGTCTATTCCTTAAAAGAGGCGACACAGTACAAAAAACCGGTGATCGTCAAGGTCGCGGCCGTACACAACATCGCAGCCATCGCAAGCGGCATCGCCAGAAGCGGCGCGGACATCATCGCCATCGACGGCTTCCGCGGCGGCACGGGCGCGGCGCCGACGCGCATCCGTGACAATGTGGGCATCCCCATTGAGCTGGCGCTTGCGGCCGTCGACCAGCGGCTGCGTGACGAGGGCATCCGCGATCAGGTCTCGCTGATCGTCGGCGGGAGCATCCGCTCCTCGGCGGACGTGGTCAAGGCGATCGCACTGGGCGCGGACGCCTGCTATATCGCAACGGCGGCGCTGCTCGCCCTCGGCTGCCACCTCTGCCGGACCTGCCAGACAGGCCGGTGCGCCTGGGGCATTGCGACGCAGCGGCCAGAGCTCGTACAGCGGCTCGACCCGGACACCGGCGCGGAACGGCTTGTCAATCTGGTGACAGCCTGGAAGCATGAAATCAAGGAAATGATGGGCGGCATGGGCATCAACTCTATCGAGGCCCTGCGCGGCAACCGCGTGATGCTGCGCGGCGTCCATCTGACGGAAAAGGAACTGGACATTCTCGGTATCGCACATGCGGGCGAGTGAGGCGGGTGTGCAAAAAAAGTCTGTGAGTTCGGAATTTTTTGGGAAATCTGCCGTAGAAAACAAAAAAAGGTTGTGGTATTATGGATTTCATTGAAGCGCAGAATATTTCATTCTCCGCGCTGAACGAGACCATCCGGAACGCGGGCGGCGAATGCCGCGTGTGTGCATGCCTCGGGCAGCGTTTCATCGCCGCCGGAATGAGCGGCAAGAAGATCGAAATCGACGGCATTCCGGGCAACGCGCTTGGCGCATACTTAAATGGTGCGGAGATCACCGTCCGCGGCGGCGCGCAGGACGCCGTCGGCGACACGATGAGTGCAGGCCGCATCGTCATCCACGGAAACTGCGGGGACGCGGTGGGTTATGCGATGCGCGGCGGCGAAATTTACATCGAAGGCAATGCGGGCTATCGCGCTGGCATCCACATGAAGGCCTACAAGGCGCACAAGCCCGTGCTCGTCATCGGCGGCCGGGCGGGCAGCTTTCTCGGCGAATATCAGGCCGGCGGCCTGATCCTTGTGCTGGCGCTGCACACCGACGGCCGGAACGTGGTGGGCTTTTTCCCGTGCACGGGGATGCACGGCGGAAAGATGGTCTTCCGCGGCGACGTGTCGAACGTGCCCTTCCCGAGTCAGGTGACGACGCGGGCGGCCACGGAGGAAGACCGCGCGGAATTTGCGCCCTATGTCCGCGAATACTGCCGCCTGTTTGGGCGGGATGCGGAGGCCATGCTCGCAGAGCGCTACACCGTGGTCACACCGGACAACAAGAATCCTTATCAACAAATGTATGTCGCGAACTGACGCGGCACGGAGAAAGGCGGGGTTTGATTTGATGCAGTACACCAAAGACGAAGTCCGGCAGTATGTCGTGGAGGAGGACGTGAAGTTCCTCCGCATGGCGTTCTGCGACGTGTATGGCAGGCAGAAAAACATCTCCATCCAGCCGGACGAACTGGAGCGCGCTTTTGAATACGGCATCGCGTTCGACGCCTCAGCTGTTCCGGGCTTCGGCAGCGAGATCCACTCCGATCTGTTTTTGCAGCCGGACACGGGCACGCTCTGCGTGCTGCCATGGCGGCCCGATCATGGGCGCGTGGTGCGGATGTTCTGCAACATCTTGCATCCGGATGGGACGCCGTTTGCATCCGACACGCGGCGCGTCCTGCAAAACGCAGTGGATGCGGCGGCGGAGCGCGGCATTTCGTTTTCGTTCGGCTCGGAGATGGAATTTTATCTGTTCCAGCGGGACGAGAACGGCGAAGCGACCCGCGTCCCCTACGACCGCGCGGGTTATATGGACATTGCGCCGGAGGACAAGGGCGAGAACATCCGGCGGGAGATCTGCCTGACGCTCAGCCAGATGGGGATTCGCCCGGAATGTTCGCACCACGAACAGGGTCCGGGGCAGAATGAGATCGACTTCCGCTATTCCGACCCGATGACCGCCGCGGACAACGCGCTGACATTCCGCGCGGTGGTCAACACGATCGCGGTGCAGAGCGGCCTCGCGGCCGACTTCTCGCCAAAGCCGCTGCCCGGCCAGCCTGGCAACGGCATGCACATCAACATCTCGGCCCGCAGCCGCGACGGACGCGACGTGATGCCGCAGGTGATCGCGGGCATTTTGGCGCACATCGCAGAGATGACGGTCTTCTTCAACACGACAGAGTCGTCCTATCAGCGCTTCGGCAGCAGCAAGGCTCCGCGCTACATCTCGTGGTCGAGCGAGAACCGCTCGCAGCTCATCCGCATCCCGGCGGCCAAGGGCGAATACCGCCGGGCCGAGCTGCGCTCGCCGGACCCGCTCTGCAACCCGTATCTGGCCTTTGCGCTGCTGATCCATGCAGGGCTGGACGGCATCAAAAAGAATTTGCCGCTGCCAGAGGCTGCGGACATCAACTTCTTCACCGCGCCGGAGGCCGTCAAAGCGAAGTTCCGGACGCTGCCCGGAACGCTCTTTGCGGCGAAAGCCGCCGCAGCGGAGAGTCGCTTCCTGGCGGAGCTGCTGCCAGAGGCGCTTCTCCGGAGCTACACTAAAATATTATTATAGAATACAGCCCCTGAAAACCGGAAAGGAGGGACGCGGATGGATCGCATCGAACAGACATACAGCGTGCTCACCGTATCGGCAGCGGACAAATTCAGCGCGTCCCTGCACACGCTGCTCCCCGAAGGGCAATACGACCCGGTGCGGGCCGTGCGCGACGCGGCGTCCGCCCGGCGGCTGCTGCTGGAGCAGAGCTTCGACATTGTCATCGTCAACGCGCCGCTGCCCGACGAGTTTGGGACGCAGCTGGCGCTGGAGCTGAGCGAGACGAGCGGCGCAGGTGTGCTCCTGCTCGTGAAGGCGGAGCAGTATCCCGAGCTGTCCGCCCGGCTGACGCCGAACGGCATCCTCACGCTGCAAAAGCCGACAACGCCGCAGCTGCTGACGCAGACCTTACAGCTGCTCTGCGGCACGCGCGAACGATTACGCCGCATGGAGCAGAAAACGGCCAGCTTTGAGGAGAAGATGGCCGAGATCCGGCTCGTGAACCGGGCGAAATGTCTGCTCATCGAGCGGAAGGCCATGACCGAGCAGGAGGCGCACCGCTGGATTGAAAAGCAGGCAATGGATCGATGTGTGAGCCGAAAAGTCATTGCGGAACAAATTTTACAGACGATATAGAAAGACGCGGGCATGGACATGACGAAGTATATTTTTGTAACCGGCGGCGTGGTATCGGGCCTTGGCAAGGGCATCACGGCCGCGTCGCTGGGCCGGCTGCTCAAAACGCGGGGGCTGAAGGTGGCGGCGCAGAAGCTCGATCCCTACATCAACGTCGACCCCGGCACGATGAGCCCCTATCAGCACGGCGAGGTCTATGTGACGGAAGACGGCGCAGAGACCGACCTCGACCTCGGCCACTACGAGCGCTTCATCGACGAGGATCTGAACAAATACTCCAACCTCACAACCGGCAAGGTCTACTGGAACGTGCTGAACAAGGAGCGTCGCGGCGAGTATCTCGGCTCCACCGTGCAGGTCATCCCGCACATCACGAATGAAATCAAGGAATTTGTCTACCGTGTCGGCAAGCAGACCGACGCGGACGTCGTCATCACCGAAATCGGCGGCACCATCGGTGACATCGAATCGCAGCCTTTTCTCGAGGCCGTGCGGCAGATCTCCCTCGAAGTCGGGCAGGAGAACAGCCTCTTCATCCATGTCACGCTGGTGCCATTTTTGCGTGGCTCCGACGAACACAAGTCCAAACCCACGCAGCATTCCGTCAAGGAGCTGCAGGGCATGGGCATCCGGCCGGACATCATCGTCCTCCGCTGCGACGAGCCGCTGGAGCCGTCCATCTTCCGCAAAATTTCGATGTTCTGCAACGTCAAGCCGGACTGCGTCATCGAAAATATCACGCTCCCCTGCCTGTATGAGGCGCCGCTGATGCTGGAGGCGTCGAACTTCTCCTCCGTCGTCTGCCGCGAGCTGGCTATCGACACGCCCGCGCCCGATCTGGCCGAATGGTCGGACATGGTGGCGCGCATCAAATCGCGCGAGCACACGGTCAAAATCGGCCTCGTCGGCAAATACGTCCAGCTGCACGACGCCTATCTCTCCGTGGCCGAGGCGCTGCGCCACGCGGGCTACGCGCTGGGCACGGACGTGGACATCGAGTGGATTGACTCAGAGACGCTGCATGAAGACAATTACTGCGCCGCGCTGGAAGCGCTCGACGGAATCATTGTCCCCGGCGGCTTCGGCGGGCGCGGGATCGACGGCATGATCCTCGCCGTGCGCTATGCCCGCGAGCACCGCGTCCCCTTCTTCGGCATCTGCCTCGGCATGCAGATCGCAACCATTGAATTTGCGCGCCACGCCGCCGGGATCGCCGACGCACACTCGTCCGAGTTTGACGAGCAGTGCCGGCACAAGGTCATCGACTTCATGCCCGGCCAGAGCGACGACATCGACAAGGGCGGCACGCTCCGCCTCGGCGCCTACCCCTGCCGCATCCAGCCGGGAACCACTATGGCGCGCTGCTACGGCACGCTCGAAATTTCCGAGCGGCACCGGCACCGCTATGAGTTTAACAACGATTTCCGTGACGCGCTGACTGCCGCGGGCCTGACGCTCTCCGGCCTGTCGCCGGACGGGCGGCTGGTGGAAACCGTGGAGCTCAGCGACCTGCCGTTTTTCGTCGGCGTCCAGTATCACCCCGAATTTAAATCCCGTCCCAACAGGGCGCACCCGCTCTTCCGCGGCTTTATTGCGGCGGCGCTCGCCGGACAAGGCGGGAACAATGTTTGACACCAAGGAGGTATCCCCATGGCACAGACTGTTTTGATCCTCGATTTCGGAGGACAGTACAAGGAGCTGATCGCGCGGCGCGTCCGCGAGTGCAGCGTCTATTCCATCGTAAAGGCCGGCGATCTGACGGCCGAGCAGGTCAAGGATCTTGCCCCCATCGGCATCATCCTGACCGGCGGCCCGAACAGCGTCTATCTCGAGGACTCGCCGCACTGCGACAAGCGCATCTTTGAGCTTGGCATCCCGGTGCTCGGCATCTGCTACGGCGCGCAGCTGACGGCGTGGAGCCTCGGCGGGACGGTTTCTCCCTGTGCGACGAGCGAATACGGCAAGACGGCCATGGAGGTCGATCCGGCCTGCGCGCTTTTCCGCGGCCTCGCCGCCCAGCAGATCGGCCTCATGAGCCACACCGACCAGATCACCGCCCTGCCGGAGGGCTTCACCTCCACGGCGCACACGGCCTCCTGCCCGAACGCAGCCATGGCCTGCCCGGAGCGGAAGCTCTACGCCGTGCAGTTCCACCCCGAGGTGGAATCCACGCCGAACGGCACGCAGATCATCCGCAACTTCCTCTATGAGGTCTGCGGCGCGGCGGGCGATTATAACTTGAAGGATCTCGAGAAGCAGCTCATCCGGTCCGTGCGCGAGCAGGTTGGCGGCGCACATGTGCTCCTTGCCCTGTCCGGCGGTGTGGACAGCTCGGTCTGTGCGGCGCTGCTCTCGAAGGCCATCCCCGGCCAGGTGCACTGCATCTTTGTCGACCACGGCCTGATGCGCAAAAACGAAGGCGACGAAATTGAGCGCGCCTTCCACAACACGGCGCTGCATCTCGTCCGCGTCAACGCGGCGGAGCGGTTCCTCGCGGCGCTCCGCGGCGTCACCGATCCGGAGCAGAAGCGCAAGATCATCGGCGCGGAGTTTGTCCGCGTCTTCGAAGAGGAATCCAAAAAGCTGCCGGATGTGAAGTTCCTCGCCCAGGGCACGATCTATCCCGACGTCATCGAGTCCGGCGGCAGCAAGGCAGCCACCATCAAGAGCCACCACAACGTCGGCGGCCTGCCGAAAAATCTGCAGTTTGACGGCGTCGTCGAGCCGCTGCGCGGATTATTTAAGGACGAGGTACGCGCCCTTGGCCGTCAGCTCGGCCTGCCGCGCAAATTCGTCGAACGCCAGCCCTTCCCCGGCCCCGGTCTCGGCGTGCGCGTGATGGGCGAAATTACGGCAGAAAAGGTCCGCATCCTGCAGGACGCGGACGCCATCTTCCGCGAAGAAGTCATCCGGCACCGTGTTCAGGCCGACCAGTATTTTGCCGTCCTCACCGGGACGCGCTCCGTCGGCGTCGTCGGCGATTTCCGAACCTATGACTATACCGTGGCGCTGCGGGCCGTGCGCACGTCGGACTTTATGACCTGCGAATACGCGCCCATCTCGCACAAGGTGCTGGGCCTGGTCTCGTCCCGCATCGTCAACGAGGTCAAGGGCGTGGGCCGCGTCGTCTACGACATCACCGGCAAGCCCCCCGCGACCATCGAGTGGGAATGATTTCAAGGGTCGAAAAAAGTCCGTAAACACTGGACTTTTTGAGCCTTAATGCCCCTCGTGGCAACGATTTGGCAACAGAATTTCATTATTCACAAGAAAAGAGCTAACTGATTTTGATTAGTCAGTTAGCTCTCTTTTTCTTTAATTATTCGAATTTGCTTTGTAATAAGCTTTGATTTCATCCACGAAAGCCCGCATAAGGATAAAGGCCTCTTTGGCTTCTCTCAATTTTGGTATGTACTGGCTGTCCGCAGCCTTTAAAATGTGAATGTTGTTTCTTAAATTATAAAGGCTGTCAAAGGAATCTTTTGTGGCTTGTAATAACAGACCTCTTTCTACTGCATATTTGGTCTTGAAATCTATTCGAGTTCTCTTTAGGTCGCCTTTCTTTTTCTTGGTTTTACACAGCAGTAAACTGGTGTTGCCTTGTGTGATTCTTACATCCACAGCTAGCGCATTAGGGACTTTCACTAATTCAGAAACAGAAAATTTTTCCTCTGCATCCTCTTTAAAAAATTAGATATGGCCATATCCAATACGGCTTCGCAAATAGAAGCATATTGAACAATTTGAAACTTAACAATACCTTTTTGTTTTGCCAACGGCAAGCGTAAAGCACTCATTAGTTTGTACATAAATCGTGCTTGGTAAAAAGCATCACCCAATTTGGTTTCTACTGCTGTGTTGCCAATAAAAGAGAAGTATTGGATAAACCAGTCGTTATGAAATTGATCTGCTGGCCTGAAATCTGGATCTGGAACTAAGTCTCTGTTGCAAAATCGAATCACATCTGTGATAGTTTCTTTCTCAAGTGTCATCTTAATGTCCTCCATTTGTCAGTAATGATGTTAATCTTTATCTTGGAGCGAATTACCTATATCTAAAGGCGGCGTTTTTACCCACTTCTGTGTGGCATCAAACTCCGGGTAGTGGTAGCGCCACCTGTCGTAATCCTCTTTGGAGATCTCACCCGCCTCCAACATGGCAGCAGCCTGCTGCCAGGAGCAGAGCATTTCATGCAGCCGGGCGGCGTCCTTGTTTTTACGAACATCGACCTTCAGACAGACTTCGCCATCCATTTCGTTGATCTTAAGCCCGTAGCGGTCTTCCAGAGTGAACAGCGTGTGCATCAGCCCAATATAGGAGTCAATGTCCGGTACATCCAGCGCCTTGGGCGAAATGTCAAGCACCTGTGCCAGCGCAGCGGTCACGTCCGCTTTAGGCGTTCTGGAACCATTCTCATACTGCGCAAGGCGAACATCTGCGGATTTCTCCGGAAAGCCCAGCGCCATGCCAAGGTATTTCTGTGTCATGCCCCGCATCGTGCGGAAAAAGTGGATGCGTTCACCAATCG
>USLX01000069.1 GCA_900555665.1 uncultured Eubacteriales bacterium
TTCCTATTAAAAACTTCCATTTCATGAATGAAAGTTTTTAATTGAATATCAGTATCAGATACACTCTAGGGTTATCCCGCCTTGCAAAATAGCGCTGCAAAACCCCACGCCCATCCTGGATGGGCGTGGGGTTTTTTATGCTTCGCTCTGCTTTACGCTGCGCTTCCGGCGGCGGGGGCGGCGGCGCTTGGGGGCACTGGCCAGCTTTTCATAGACGGCATTGAGCTCTTCGCTCGGCGCGTAGACCAGACGATTGGCACGCAGATGTCCGTCTTCGTCCGAAACCAGGCGCACACGCAGGAAAAACTCGCCGTCCTCCGGGCAGGAGGCCATGGTGAAATAGCGCCGCCCGGGCTGGGAATACCATTTTCCGGCGCGCATCGGGCCGCCGCACTCCGGGCAGCGGTTTTCCCGGCCGCTCATTGCGGCGAGCAGCTGGGTTTTTGTCTCATAGCCGTGGTGGACGCTTCTGGCGAGACAGCCCGGAAGTTCCGCACCGTGGAAGCCGTTTTCATGCTCCCGCAGGGCCTGCGCATAGGCCGCAATCCCTTCAGCCAGACGCAGCCGGGCGCAGATAAGCGCCGTATGATAGGCGTCGCCGAGCGCGTCATGCGCCGGGCGGCTGGGCTCGATCTGCATCAGCTCCATGGCCGTTTTGAGCGCCTTCTGGTTGCTGGAGCCGTCGGTCTGGGCATTGAAGATGAGCTGCGCATTATACCAGCGCGATGTCCAATCTGCGTCCATGCCATGGATGGTGAGGTTTTCGCGCAGGATCGCGATATCATCAAATCCCCATGTCAAAATTACAATATCATCGCCGCACCATGCGCGGAACTGCTCCATCGCCTCGGCGAACGGTACGCCGTGTTCGCGCAGGACACTGTCGCGGATGCCGGTGAGCTTGGCGACCTTGCTGTTCATCTTTTTAAAGAATTTCGGCCGGATGAGCACCTGAAACTCGTCGCCGACCACCTGCTCCTGCGACATCCGCACCGCGCCAATCTGCACGATCTCCCCGCGCAGGGGACTGGGAAGCGGCTGGCGCGCCGCACTGGAGCCGGGCCAGGCCTGGTTCCACTCCATATCCAGAATGATATACTGCATAACGTCTCTCCCTCTGTCGTTCAGCATCTATCGTATCACACCCACGCGCCGCTGTAAACAAAAAAGTCGGCTGCTGCATAGTCTGAAACGAAAAAGGAGCGTGAAATTATGCCATTTTTATTTCTCAGCCCATCCACACAGGATTTCAACCCCTATGTCACCACTGGAAACGAACAATACTGGATGAACCGCATTGCCGACGAGATGGAGCCGTACTTACGCGCCTCTGGAGTCACCTTCACCCGCAACAACCCTGCGGGCAACGCCGCGCAGTCCATCCGGGATTCCAACGCCGGGCAGTATGACTTCCATCTGGCCCTGCACTCGAACGCCATGCCGGAGGCCTCCGCCGGAACGGCCCGCGGCGTCGACATCTATTATAGCCCGATGAGCGAGGCGGGGCTGCGGATGGCGAATATCATCGTCGACAATCTCCGCCCCATCTATCCCCAGCCGAATAAGGTTCGCGCGCTTTCCACCGTTGCCATCGGTGAGGTTCGCCGGACGCGCGCGCCCGCCGTGCTGGCCGAGCTCGGCTACCACGACAATCTCGAGGACGATGCCTGGATCACCGGCAACGTCGAGCCGATTGCCGCCGCGCTCGTCGAATCGGTCTGCGAATACTTCGGCCTCCCTTTCCTGCAGCCCACGGAGCGGCGTGAGGGCACGGTCGTCCTGACCTCCGGCACGCTCAACCTGCGCGGCGCACCGAGCTATGAAGCACCGGTACTCGCGCAGATTCCGAATGGAGAGACTATCCCCGTCTGGGGCGAATATGACAACTGGTACGTCGTGGAATATGACGGAATCTTCGGCTATGTCCGCGACGAATACCTCCGGCTGGCAGGAGAAACGGTCATTCAGCCCCGTTGACCCATCCTTTGCCGCAGCAAATAAAGGCTCCCCCTCCGAGGGGGGAGCTGTCGCGGCGAAGCCGTGATTGAGAGGGGCTTGTAGGGGCCGATGAGGGCATCGGCCCCTACAGGGCGCAGTGCAAGATTGAAAAAGCGTGCGGACAGAGTCGTCCGCCCCTGCAAAAAACAGCTTGCGCAAAAAGCTCTCAGCCCTCCGGCAGCTTCCGCTCCGGGAGATCCCCGATGACCCAGCCCTGCGGCTTTTTACAGACCGGGCAGACCTTCCAAGCCTCGTTTGCCAGCACGATATGCCCGCAGTTCGCGCAGCGCCAGACGATGGGATGGCCCTTCTTATAGAGCGTTCCGGTCTGCATCTGGCTGTAAGCCTCGCGGAAGACATCGCGGTGCAGGCCCTCGATCTTCGCAATCTGCTCCCAGAGCGCCGCCACGTCGGGGAAGCCTTCCTCTCTGGCCGCGGCGGCGAAGGCAGGATAGGCGTCCAGAAACTCCTGCTCCTCACCGCGCGCGGCCTCGAAGAGATTTTCCATCGTCACGCCGAGCGTATAGGGATACCCAGCAGTGAGGTCGATGTTCTCGATGGGCTGCTTTCCGTGCTGCTGCAGCTTTTCCAAAAACTGCTCCGCATGGGCCAGCTCGTTGGCCGCCGTCTGCTCAAAGATGCGCGCCAGATACTCCCAACCCTCCGTCCGCGCCGTCGCGGCATAGAGGGTGTAGCGCGTGCGCGCCTGCGATTCCCCGGCGAAAGCGCGCGCCAGATTCTGACAGGTCTTCGTGTCCATAAACTCCATTGTCTCATCCATCCTTTCCCCGGTAGTATCTGCAAAACCGGAAAAACTATGACCGCTTGACAACCTTAGTATAATGAAATAAGAACACTAGATACGGAGCTTTTCAAATGAAACAACGGATTTTTGCCATCCTTTTGGCACTGGCGCTGCTGCTTTCCGGCTGCGCCGCACAAAAAAGTGAACCGTCCGCCGACATCCTAGCCACAACCGCGCCGATGGCCCAGCTCGTCCGTGCCGTCACGGCAGGAAGCGGGATGACGGTCGCGACGCTGATCTCCGAACCGGTCTCCTGCGTGCACGACTACACGCTCTCCGTCGAGCAGATGCGCGCCGTGGAATCGGCGCAGCTCGTGGTGCTGAACGGCGCGGGGCTGGAGGAATTTATGGGCGATGCACTCGCCTCGTGTGAGACTGTCGTGGATGCCTCGGAGGGACTTGCACTGCTGCCCGGCGAGGAGGGGGAATTTGACCCGCACGTCTGGCTTGCACCGGAAAACATGATTGCCATGACATCCGCGGTGGCCTCTGCGCTCGCGGCGGCATATCCGCAGTATGCCGATCTGTTCGCAGAAAATGCGGACGCTTGGCACGCGCAGCTGAAAGCGCTGCAGGACTACGGCGAAGCGCAGCTCGCCAGTCTTTCCTGCCGGAAGCTCGTCACCTTCCACGACGGCTTCGCCTACTTTGCGCAGGCCTTTGACCTTGAAATTGCGGCCTCGATGGAGATCGAGGCCGGGAGCGAACCGTCCGCCCGGGAGTTGGAGGAGATCATCGCTCTGGTGCGCGGGCAGGACATCCCCGCCGTCTTCACCGAGGTAAACGGCACAGCCGACGCGGCGGAACTCGTCTCGCGGGAGACCGGCTGCGCCGTATCCCCACTGGACACCGGCATCAGCGCACCGGATTATTTTGAGGCAATGCGCAAAAATATCGATACGGTAAAGGAGGCGCTGGGATGATCCCGCTCAAACACCCGCACGGTGGCGACTGCGAGCATGCCTGCTGCCTGAAAATCGAACATCTCTCCGTCCGCTTCGGCGGCGAGGCCGCGCTGGAGGACGTCAACCTGCACATGCACTGCGGGCAGATGGTCGCGCTCATCGGCCCGAACGGCGCAGGCAAATCCACGCTCATCCGGGCCATCCTCGGCCAGCGGGAATATGAGGGCAAGATCACCTTTCACGTCTCGGACGGGCGCGAAGAGAGGCTGCGCATCGGCTACGTTCCGCAGAGCCCCGCATTTGACCCTGCCGACGCGGTAAGCGTGATGGATCTTTTCACCTGCTGCATCTTCCGGCGGCCGGCATTTTTGCGCCCGACGCGCGCCATGCGCGAAACCGTGGCCGAATGCCTCACGCGCGTCCACGGGGAAGGGCTCATCGACAAGCGGATCGGGACACTCTCGGGCGGCGAGCTGCAGCGCGTGCTGCTTGCTCTCGCGCTCGAGCCGATGCCGAATATTCTGATTTTGGACGAGCCGCTCTCCGGCGTAGACGTTGAGGGGATGGAACGTCTGATGCAGATGCTCGATGAAATCCGCAAAAAATACGACCTCTCCATCCTCATGACCACGCACGATTTTTCCATGCTGCCGCGCTACTGCGACCGCGTCGTACTGCTGGCGGGTGGAAAAATCCTCAAAAAAGGGACGCCGCTGGACGTTTTAAATTCGGAGGAGTTCGCCGGGGCGTTTCACATGGGAGGTGGTGCGGAATGAGTCTCTGGTATACCCTCTGCGAGATGACGGGCGCAGAGTTTTTATCGATGAATTTCATGAAAAACGCGCTGCTTGCCGTCATCGTCATGGCGCCGCTGTTTGGTTTGCTCTCGACGATGATCGTCACGGGGAGGATGAGCTTCTTCTCTGACGCGCTCGGCCATTCCGGCTTCACGGGCATTGCCATCGGTGTGCTCTGCGGTGCGGCCTTCCCGATCTGGTGGGCTGTGGGGCTGGCGGTGGCGTTTGCGCTGCTGTTCTCCTTCGTCCGCAACCGCTCGAGCCAATCGGCGGACACGATCATCGGCGTCTTTTCGTCCACAGCAGTCGCCCTCGGCATCTTTATTGCCACGATGGGCGGCGGGAGTTTTACAAAGTTCAACAAGTATCTCATCGGGGACATTCTCTCCGTCACGCCCGGCGAAATCGGCGCGCTCGCGCTCGTGCTGCTGGCGGTCGTGATTCTCTGGGTGCTCTGCTCCAATCAGCTCATTCTGACGGCCATCCATCCACAGCTGGCCTCCTCGCGTGGGTTGAAGACGGCGCGGAACGAGACGTTTTTCACCGTTGTCATCGCTGTTGTCGTGACACTCGCGATGAGCTGGGTGGGGCTTATGGTGATCAACTCCCTGCTCGTCCTGCCTGCGGCGGCTGCGCGCAATGTCGCAAAAAACGTCCGGCAGTATCACCTCTTCTCCGTGCTCGGCGCGCTCTGTGCCTCTGTTGCGGGGCTGATTCTCGCCTATTATCTCGGCTGCTCGGCGGGTGCGACCATCGCGCTGCTGCTTGCGCTTTTCTTTGCGGGGACCTTCTCACTCCGCCGGGTTCGGGCTTAACCGGCTCAAACCGCTGTGCTGCAATGCAGCACAGCGGTTTTTCGTGGCGTTTGTGTCGTATCTGTACCCCTCTCCCGCAGAATCCTTCTGCGCCTGCCCGCTTTCCCTTTCCTTTTTCCGCTTTTTATGCTACACTGGCCAAAACAGAACAAGGAGGATGTGTGCATGGCGAAAACGCGCTCGAAGCTCTGGCTGCTGCCGGTCATGCTGGCGGCGGCCGGGCTCTGCTATCTTGATAACTGGAGAGTACAAACTGTCCCCGTTACGCTCCGCTGCCCCGGACTGCCGGAGGCCTTTTCCGGGCTGCGGATTGTGCAGATCTCCGATCTGCACGGGCGCACGTTCGGCAGAGATCACAAGAGCCTGCTCGGCGCCGTCCGCGATGCACAGCCCGATCTCATCGCCATCACCGGCGATCTGGCCGACGAGGACACTGCGCTTCCCACGCTGCGGCCGCTGCTGGAGGGACTGGTGCGGTTGGCGCCGGTTTTTTATGTCACCGGCAACCATGAATGGGTCATCTCCGGCGCGGTACGCCGGACGCTCTATGGCCTGCTTGACCTCTGCGGTGTGATCCGGTTGGAAAACGACTATCGCATCCTCACGCGCGGCGGCCAGTCGATCGTCCTCGCCGGTGTGGACGACCCGAACGGTCCCGCCGACCAGAAAACCGCACCGGAGCTTGTCCGTGAGATTCGCGCCGCGCACGGCGAGGACACCTTTATTCTCGCCCTCTGTCACCGGAATGATCAGCTCCCGCTCTGGGCCGGGCTCGGCGTGCCCGTTGTGCTCGCCGGTCATGCACATGGCGGCATCCTCCGCCTTCCGGGCCTCGGAGGTGTCTTCGGCACCCACTTTGAGTTTTTTCCCGGCGACGAGGCAGGGCTTTACCGGGAGGGCAGCACGCAGCTCTATGTCAGCCGCGGCCTCGGCCCGAGCCGCCGGCTGCCCATCCGCGTCTGCAATCCGCCAGAACTGCCGGTATTGACGCTTTTGCGGGAAGAGATATAAACTTTTTTTAAACAATCCGCGCCCTTTCTTGTTTTTTACTTTTGACGCCGTATAATAGGAAGCAATCAAAAGAAGAACAGGTGAGCACTATGTTTCGTAAAATTGGTGACGCCCTGCGCCGCTTTATGGCCGGGCGCTATGGTTCGGATCAGTTGGGGCGCTGGCTGCTTGGCCTTGCGGTCGTGTTGATTCTTCTCGGGATGATCGGCAACCGCACCGGAAGCACCGTTCTGGCCGGGCTGAGCCTTTTGGCCTATGTGCCGCTGATCTGGTCGATTTTCCGCATGTATTCCCGGAATATTGAGGCCCGGCGGCGCGAAAACGCGGCGCTGCAGCGGTTTTTGACCCGGTTGCGCGACCGGGATCACCGCTATTACCATTGCCCCAAGTGCCGCCAGACCGTCCGGGTTCCGCGTGGCCGGGGCCGGATCAACATCCGCTGCCCCAAATGCGGCGAACAGTTCATTAAAAAGACCTGAAAAACACGAAAAGTTTCTTGATTTTCTTTGCCCAGCCTGTTATAATAGCTGGGCAAAGTTTCATATGGAGTGGTATCGAAGTGGTTATAACGGCCCTGACTCGAAAGCATTAGGGATTCATGGAAACTTTTCGCCCGCAAACCCGCATGAACACTGGCTTTTTTGATTTCACATTTTTCGCGTAATCCCGTTTTTCCCTCCTTTTTTCTCCCCTACTTCCTGAAAACTTCTGGAATGCCAAGGAAAGTTGCGGTTGAAAATGAGAGAAAAAGTTGTAAAATAAAGTTGGGACATGGAGAGTTGTCCGAGTGGTCGAAGGTGCAGCACTCGAAATGCTGTGTACCGAAAGGTACCTAGGGTTCGAATCCCTAACTCTCCGCCAGACAGAGGTAAGCGATTGCTTGCCTCTGTTTTTCTCTATCCGGTTTCCTCCAGATCATTGTCGCCTGCCGGCAACTCGGACAAATCCGCAGCGTTATGGAACAGTCCGCTGTTCAGTCGGCTGGCTGACCGCTGTACGGACTCCGACACCTCAAGATGCGCGTAAAGATTTGCTGTTGTACTATAATCGCTGTGGCCCAGCCATGCCTGAATATCCTTCATAGCTACGCCGTTGCGAAGCAATAAGCTTGCGCAGCTGTGCCGCGTATCGTGAAAGCGGATATGCCGCAAGCCATTCTTCTTCAACAGATTTGAAAACGCTTCTGTAATGTAGTCTGGTTTGATCAGCTCGCCAATTTCATTGACGTAAACATATCCGAGGTATTTCCGATTGTAGCAATTACCGAACAGGCGCTGATCCTCCTTTTGCTGCTTGCGAAGCTCCCGCAGTTTCTTCTGAAAAAGCGGAATCAGCGGCAGAGTACGGATGCTGGACGCATTCTTCGCCTTGTCTTTGGCGTAAATAACAGTATGTTCTCCTTTTCGTGAATACGTTGTTACCGTGTGCGCTATGGTAAACAGGTTGTTCGCGAAATCGAAGTTCTGCCATTTCAAGCCAACGATTTCACTTCGCCGCAGGCCATAAAAGAATCCAAACAGGACAGCCAGCTCCAGACGAGTTCCTTCGGCTGCATGGATACACTCCAGTGCCTCATCCGGCATATAGAAGCTGCCAATGAAACGTTCGGTTTTTGGACGCTGCTTATGTGCTGCGTTACTTAAAATCACTTTGTCTTCAAGTGCCAGTTCCAATGCTGCGTGGATGGCAGCGTGATAGTGTGCAACCGTCGTTCCCTTTTTCTGCTTTCGTCCGTGCTCTGGATCGCCCTTTCGTTCATACCTGTAAAACTCACGCAGATGCGCCGGCTCCAGCTCAGACAGTTTAATGCCGGTTTCTTTGAAATAGGGATAAACGTTGTTTTCGACACAGTTGCAATAGCCGCTGTATGTGACAGGATCGACCTCTGTTTCTACATAGGACAGCCATGTGAGCATATAGTCGCAAAAGAGAATGTCAGAGGAAATCTTACCGACTGTCGCGAGCTGTGCATTTTGCTGTGCTTCCGGTTTTTCACCCGGAAGATTCCCGTACTCATCGTAGGTTGTGCAGAATTCCTCCAGCTTTTTCTCCGCTGCGCGCTTGTTGCCTTTCTTTACAGCAATTCCTGTGGAAACCCATTTTGAATAGCGTTTGCCGTCGCTGTGCTTGCAGTTCAAGACGGCATAATATGTGTTGTTTTTTTCTCGCAGATGACCCGATAACAAATTTCATTGCTCCTTTCACGAGCCGTAAACTCACCTGCCATTGCCTATATAAAACTTATACGGCAGATGTCCACGAATTTCAACGACATTCCATCAAATTCTGCATGAATTCTTATTTTGTTTCATGAATTCCCAGATAGCGTAAAATTTCACGCTTGGGGATGCGGAACAGCCGACCAACATTAAGTTTCTTCAAATCACCCTTTTTAATCAGACTGTACACAGTTTTCGTGCAAACGCCCAGCAATTCACTGGCTTCCTCTACGGTCAAAACATCCGGGTAGTCCGCGAGACGCTTCAGCGAGCGCTTGCTGTATGGCGATGTTTTTTTCATTTTTGATCCTCCTGTTAGTTGGGTTAGCCATCCGGCAGTCCGTTCCTGCGCTCCGGTCAAGAGCACGTATTGCAGTCGCTGCTGTGCAGCGTTAGGCCGTGGGTACGCTCATATCGTCGCATACTGCCTGCGGCTGCTGTATCTCCCTGCCAGATGGGTGTTCGGTTGTCAAGGTGCATTGCTTGAGGGTCTTTACACTTAAAAAATAGAGGGCACTTCGCTTTTTTCTGCACAATAATCAAAAATTTTTCAAATAAAAATAAAAATATATAGCCGAGATAGAGCGCTTACATTGTGTCAGTGCATCATAATTCGCTTGCTATTCCTTGCATTTTCTTCTATAATAAAAACAATAATTTCATCTTAGTTCGGAGGGGTCATATGCCATTGCAGAGAGACCAGCTGAGTCGCATGACGATTCATGGCTTCAAATCAATTAAAAGCTGCGACATTTCTTTCGGAAAAATCAATGTGTTGATTGGCTCCAACGGTGCAGGAAAAAGCAACTTTATCTCTTCTTTTTCTTTCCTTCAAAATATTCTATCTAAGAATCTTCAGGTATCTGTCGGTCAAAGTGGTTTAACCTCCCTCTTGTACAAAGGGCGAAAAGTAACGGAGGAAATCGACTTTGAAGTATTCTTTGGGCAGAACTCTTACGGCTTTGTTTTGGTTCCTACAGACGACAATCGGCTGATTTTCCAAAAAGAGTATTTCTGTTATCATGGTCAATGGGACAATGAAAGCAACATTGGCCGGGGCCATAGCGAATCGAATTGGGAAACCGGTGCGCATAACCAAATTGACAACTATGTGATTCCTATTCTTCGCAAGCAGAATTGGCGCGTGTATCACTTCCATGACACAGGAAAAGGCGCTAGAG
>USLX01000070.1 GCA_900555665.1 uncultured Eubacteriales bacterium
CGGAATCGGTTACGCCAAAGGCGAAACCTTTCTGATTAAAGAATTTAATCAGAAAATAGTATTACTGCGGGGCGCAATTCCTCGTTGTCCGGCAAAACCGGGACCCTTTGTTTCCGGCTATCTGCAAAAGGTGCGCGAGATCTGCGGCCGTGAGGTCATTGTGCTCCTCTTCGACGAGGTGCTCTGCGGCCTGCGCGCCGCGCCGTGCAGCATACAGCTGCGCTACGGCGTCACGCCCAACCTCACCGCAGCGGCAAAGGCCATCGGCGGCTTCGCAGACGATGGCCGCCCGCTGCTCGGCGCGCCGTTTATGGATTATGTCAACTTTGGAATCAGATAATCCCCTTTCTTCTGCAACCGGGCGTGGCCGAAGCCCCGCCCGGTTGTCCGTTTTTTTCACGCTGAAAAACTAACCTTTGGTTAGTCGCCTTTCTCCCGCCTGTGCGCTATGCTGTAGACAGAACCCATTTTCTTTTCGGAGAGGAGCGGCCTATGAAACCATACCTGAAATTGCTGTCCATCACCATCCTGCTCATCGCCTGCCTGCTGGTCTGCGCCTGCGGCGCGTCCACCCCCGACGAAGCAGAGCCGTACATACCGGAGAAAATTCCTGCCGATGACGGTCTGGGCGGCGATCTGCCCGGAGAGGAGGCCGAAGCGCCCGATTTTTCCGCCTTCGCCGGCAGCTATCTCTGCACCACACCCAACGCCGAGTGGGACGAACTTTCCATTTGGAACGACGGCAGCTGGACACTGTTCAATTCCGCCGCCGAGCTCACCGGCTGGCTGGAATACGACGAGGACTTTGAAACCGTCTATGCCTACAACGACGTGGACGGCAGCGGCTGCCGCTTCGACGTGACCGACGACGGCGTCTATCTGGCCTCTTACGGCTATTTCAGCGCCGAAGATTCCGTCGATTGGGCCGAAGATGCGCAAAATGAAGACGCCGAAGCTTATGACGCCTGGGTTGAGGAGACCAACAACTGGTTGGAGGAAGAAGACGACGGCTGGACGGAAGAAAATGCGCACGTCGACGTCTCGGAATTTGAAGGCACCTGGTATTTTGGCGGCGACCGCGCGGCAGAGCGCTATCTCGTCATCGATGCCTTCGGCGACTGGACGTACTATTCCCGCGCCCCCGGCGACGCGGAGAGCAACGAGCTCGACTGCGGCTTCCTCGCCCCAGCCGAAGGCGAAGCCAGCACCTATTACGCCGATTCCTACTGGTACGACGGCGTCCGCTATCGCGTCTTCGACTTTGACACCGACATCCTGACCTGGGATGACGAGGGCAGCTTCGAGCGCCTGGACTGATACTATTTTCTGATTAAATTCTTTAATCAGAAAGGTTCCGCCTTTGGCGTAACCGATTCCGTGATTTTGATAAAATCACGGAATCTCGTCTCATAATGATCTTCATATTAAAAACTTCCATTCCATGAATGAAAGTTTTTAATTGAATATCAGTATGACACCCCGCCTGCCACAGCGCGTCCATCCAAGTCTCCGAAGGCATCGCATTATGGACGCCAGCTTTCATCGGCCTCATCTGCTCCTGCGTGAGGCCCCAAACGCAAAAACGGCCTCCTCATCCGAGGAGACCGTTTCTTTTTATGCCTTTGCCATCAGCTCTGCCGCCGGCATGACCTTGCTGACATCCGCCTGCTCCATCTTACCCGCGTCACAGAGGGCCGCAATGGCCGGGTCGATCGGCAGCCGCGCCAGCACCGGCAGGCTGTATTGCAGGGCGATCTCGCTGACATTGCTCTTGCCGAAGATCTCAACCTGCTTGCCGCAGTCCGGGCATTCAAAATAGCTGTAATTTTCCACAATGCCATACACCGGCACGTTCATCATCCGTGCCATGTTGACCGCCTTGGACACGATCATCGAAACCAAACTCTGCGGGCTCGTCACGATGACCACACCGTCCACCGGCAGCGACTGGAACACCGTCAGGGGCACGTCGCCTGTTCCGGGCGGCAGGTCGACGAACATATAGTCCACATCGCCCCACTGCACGTCAGACCAGAACTGCTTCACCGCTCCGGCCACGACCGGCCCGCGCCAAACGACCGGATCTGTCTCGTTTTCGAGCAGCAGGTTGATCGACATGACCTTCATTCCCTGCCCGGTCTCCACCGGGAAGATCCCCTCGTCGCTGCCCGCGGCGGAGGAATGCAGGCCGAAGGCCTGCGGGATGGACGGTCCCGTGATGTCCGCGTCCAGGATCGCTGTCTTGTAGCCCAGCTTGTGCATCGCGACAGCGAGCAAGCTTGTCACCGTCGACTTGCCGACGCCGCCCTTGCCGGACACAACGGCGATCACCTTTTTCACATTCGAATGCGCATTGGCCGGGGCCAGCAGGCTTTCCGGCTTGCGGCTTGCGCAGTCTGAGCCACAGCTCGAGCAGTTGCCGCTGCAAGATTCACTCATGATGGTTCTCCTTTTCGGCAAAATGCCGTAGTTTTCTTTATTATAGTATGTCCATTTCCGAAAATCAACCCACCTGAACAAGCGCCTTGACGTAGGAAAACACCTCGCGCAGCGCATAGTTGACCTTCAAAATCCATGGCGTGGTCGTACTTCCGAGCCCATACGGCTCCATTCCGAGCGACCGCGCAATGAACTTTGCGCGGCTGAGATGATATTCGCTTGTGATGATGAGCACAGTTTCGGTTGCAATTCCGGCCTGCTCGGCCAGCTTTTTCGCATAGATGAGATTTTCGCGCGTCGTCCGCGCCTGCGTCTCCTGCACGATCCGCTCCGACGCAATCCCCTCTTCCCGCAGATACGCCTCCATGACGGAGGCCTCCGTCTGCGTCTCGTCCGCGCCCTGTCCGCCGGAGACGATCACGCGCGCCGCCGGATGCGCCTCCAGATAGCTCACCGCGAGATCGAGCCGCTCGCGCAGCGTGCGGCTCGGCCGGTCGCCGTGTGTCTGCGCCCCGAGGACGAGCACAAATGGGATATCGTCCTCCGGCGCGTTGTCCCGCCCGTCGAGGGCGATCAAGCCCATCATACCGAACACAAGCGCCATCCCAAGCGCCGCGAGGCTCCAGAGCACCCGCCGCCAGCGTTTTCCCTTCTCGCCGCGCAAAAAATGGCACGCCGTCATCACCGCAGCGAGCAGCAGCAGACAGACACCCGTCATCCCGATGTGCCACGGTGTCAGCAGGCACCCGATCCCAAGCGCCGCGCAAATCGCGGCCAACCACAAAATACTCATCCCTCGCCCTCCAGCGCGAGGCTCAGTTCCTCCCACTGTTCCATCAGCTGCGAGAGCTGCGCCTCGGCCCCGGCCTTCTCGGCCATCAGCCGCGTCAGCTCCTGATAGTCGCTGGCCGCCGCCTCGATCAGCGGATCAAACGCCGCCACCGCGGCCTCCTGTTTTTCCACCTCACGCTCCACCGCGCGCAGCTTTTTCTCGACGGCTTTGCTGTTCGGCGCTGCCATCTTCGGCTTTTCTTTGCGCTCGCGCCGTTCCGGGACGCTCTGTGCCTGCGCCGCGATGGCCTCTTTCTCCTTGATCGCGCGGTATTTCTGATACCCACAGAGGAAGTCGCGGATGTGCGCATTCTCCAGCTCCCAGACTCTTGTCGCGAACTTGTCCACAAAATACCGGTCGTGCGACACGAAAATCAGCGCACCCTCATACTCCTCCAGCGCATCCTCCACCCACTCGCGTGATGCGATGTCGAGATGGTTCGTCGGCTCGTCGAGGATGAGCAGATTGATCTTTTCATCCATCAGCATGCAAAGCCGCAGCCTGCTCTGCTCCCCGCCGGAAAGCGCTGAGACGGGCTTGAACACATCCTCCCCCTCAAAGAGATATGCGCCCAGCCGGTCGCGCGCCACCTGCACCGAGCAGCCCTTCTCATAGAGCATCGTGTCGAGCAGCGTCCGCTCCGGATGGTCAAAATGGATGATCTGCGGCAGATAGGCCCACTTCACCGTCGGCCCGAATTTGATCTTGCCGCAATCCGGGGCCAGCTCCCCGAGCAGCACCTTGAGAAACGTGCTCTTGCCCGTCCCGTTGTCGCCGAGCAGCGCGATGCGCTCCCCGCCCGCAACGTCCAGCTCCACATCCTCAAAGAGCGTCCGCCCGTCAAAGCTTTTCCCAAGCCCCTTCACCGAGAGGACTTCATCGCCGAAAAATTCCCGCTGCGCAAAGCGCGCCCGCATGGTCTTCTCCTGCGTGGGCCGGTCGGTCTTCTGAATGCGATCCATCCGGTGCTGGATCGACATGGCCCGCCGATAGAGCGTCCGGTTGTTGATGCCCCAGCCCTTCATGCGCTCAAGCGTAAATCCGAGCTGGCCTAGCTTCGCCTGCTCCTTCTCATATTGCTTTAGCTGCAACTCAAAGCGTGCCTGCTTTTCCTGCACATAGAACGAGTAATTGCCGGAATAGAATTCCGCCTTCCCGTCGTGAATTTCAATCACGCGGCTCACCACGCGGTCGAGGAAATAGCGGTCATGCGAAATGGCCAGCACGGTGCCCTTAAACTTTGCAATGTACTCCTCCAGCCATTCCACCGCGTGCATGTCGAGGTGGTTTGTCGGCTCGTCGAGCAGCAAAATGTCCGTCTGCTCCAGCAGCAGCCGCGCAAGGTTCACGCGCGTCTTCTCGCCGCCGGAGAGGCTGTCGAACGCCTGTTCCCGCTGTTCGGCCGGGATGGCAAGGCCATTGCAGATTTTATCCGTCTGCGTGTCCATCTCATATCCGCCGCCCACCTGGAAGCGGTTGGCAAGCGCATCATATTCCCGCAGCATCTCCGCGTCCGCCGTTTCCGCCATCCGCTCCTCGAGCGTGCGCATCTGCCGCCGCACCTTCTCCAAGCCGGAAAACGCCGTGTGCAGCACATCGTCCACCGTATATCCCGCCGGATAGTGCGGGATCTGCGAGATGAGACCCACCTTTTTTCCCGGTGCAAAGCGCACCTCTCCGGAATTATAGTCGATCTCCCCCGTCAGAATGCGGAACAGCGTCGTCTTTCCCGCGCCGTTCTTGCCGAGCAGGCCCACCCGCTCGCCGGACTGCACATCGAACGTGATGCCGTCCAGAATATTCGTGTCTGCGTCAAAGCTTTTGACAAGCTCCTTCACCGAAATGTCGATCATTGTTCTTCCCCATAGCGGGCAAACAGCGCCGCCCGCGTCATTCTCAAATTCAAAGCGTCCAAAAGCGCCTTCGTGCTCAGATACCGCGGCAGCCCCAGCTCCCGCATCAGCGCCTGCCGCCGCTCTGCGCTCCCCGGCCCGCCGCTCAGCCCCAGCGTATAAAGATCCATCTTTGTGATGGGCTCTTTTGCCGCCTCCGCCGCGCCGTCCATGTCCGCGCCCGCGTTTCGCAGCGCCGTCAGGAGAATCTCCGGCGTCATGCCTTCCACGCCGAGGATCCCTTCCTTTCCGGGCGCGGCCTTGCGCCGCTCCTTGCCCGGAATTTCCGGCACATAGGCATGCAGCACGCCCTCCTTCGGGAGCGCGCCGCGCAGAAAGTTCCGAATCACCAGCCCCGCGCCGTCCGAATCCGTCAGGATCATCAGCCCCCGTGTCTGCGCCGCCTGGCGCAGCAGCGCCAGCAGGGCCTTGTCATGCATCACGGAAAAACCGTTCGTCTGAAAGATCACCGTATCCACAATCTGGCTGAGCGTATTTTTGTCATACCGCCCCTCGACCACGATGGCCTGCCGCACCTTAACCATGGCGCACCTCCGCAGCCAGCGCCGCAAGCAGCACCTCCAGAATGCGCTCCGGATCGTCGCGGCTGGATTTCATATCCCGGTCGGCCTGCAGACAGAGTTCCACGGCCCTCCTGCAAAATCCGTCGCCGACGCGCCGGGCCGCTGTCATGGTCAGCCCAGCCGGATAGCTCTTCATGCCCGTCAGCTCCATCAGCGCCTGTTGCCCCTGCCCTGCCCCCATCACAGCCCTGGCATAGGCCAGCCGCCGCAGCTGACTGCCAACCGCGCCGAGGATTAAGATTGGCTCGGTCTGCATTGCGTACAGATCCTGCAGCTTCCGCAGCGCCACGTCGTATTTTCCCTCCGTAATCGCGTTCGAAATGTCAAACGTCTGCGCCGAGAGCGCCGGAATCACCACGGCGTCCATGTCGCCCTTCGTGATCTCCTGTCCCTTCGCATAGGACGCCACCTTTTCAATCTCTCCCGCCAGCGTCGTCATCGTCCCGTCGGTCAGGAAGATGAGATACTGGCAGAGCTTGTCGTCGGCCCACTTGCCGTGCGCCTTAAAATGCCGCTGAATCCAAGCGACGAGATCGCGCTCCGACTGCTTGGCAAATTCCACGCGCTCAGCCCTTGTCTGGAAGACCTCATTCAGCTTTCGCATCGTGCCATTTGGCTTCCATTCCACGGTATCATAATAGAGCACCAGGCAGCAATAGTCCGGCAGATCGGCAAAAATCGCCCGGTACTGCTCCCGCAGCCCCTCCGCCTGCTTGAAAAAGTCCACGTCGTCCACGCGGATCAGCGTCCGCTCCGCCATCATCGGCATCGCGTCCACGGCCTCGCTCAGCGTCTGCGGCGAAAGCGTGTCGGCATTGAACCGGTGGAAGTTAAACTCCGCCCCCGGCCCCTCGAGGAGCTTTTTCTCCAGCATCCTGGCATAATGTTCCTTCAAAAATGCCTCTTCTCCGAAAAAGACATAGAAATTCCCGACGCCGCCGCTCTTCAGCGCCGCCTTCAGCCGCTGCAGCGCCGCGCCGCGCTCCTCTCCCGTTGTCTTTTTCGCCATCTTTACTCCCCCCGAACCACAATGGTTCCCTGTTCATCGGTGCGGGAAATCTCCGCCCCGTAGGCCTCGATTGTCTCCAGTGTCTGCGCCGCCGGATGGCCGTACCGGTTTCCCTCGCCCACGGAGATAAGCACGGTTTCCGGCTGTGTCAGCTCCAGCAGCGCCTCGCTCGTTGACGTCTTCGCGCCGTGATGGCCCGCCACAAGCAGCTCGATGTCCGGCATCTCATGCCGTGCCAGAATGCGGTATTCCGCCATCTTCGACAAATCACCGGTTATCAGAATATCATATTCTCCCACGCTTGCCAAGCAGCAAACGCCGGAATCGTTGTCATTTTTCCCGGAAACCGGCGCAAACAGCCGCACGCCGTCCGAAATCGCGCAGTCCTCCCGCACAGATTCCACGCAGCATCCCGCGCGTTCCGCCGCGTCGCAGATCCGCTGCCTCCAGCCGCTCTCATCCTCCACATCCGGGAGCCACAGCGTGCTGACCGCCTCGCGGCGCAGAAGCTGCAGCGCACCGTTCACATGATCGGCATCATAGTGCGTCAACACCAGATCGTCCACGCGGAACACGCCCCGGCTCTGCAAATACCGCGCTGCCGTCTCCCCGGCCTCGTCGGGCACGCCGCCGCAGTCCACCACCGTCACGCCCTCATCCGTGCGGAGCACCAGACATTGCCCCTGCCCCACATCGAGCATTGTAAACGTAAACTCCGGCGCGCAGTATTCGATCCGCACACACGTCAGGCAAACCGCAAAGCAGACCGCGGCCGCGCTCAGTGCGTCCAGCTTCCGCACTCGTTCCGGCCGCAGCGTGAGCAGCAGCACCAGTCCATAGAGCCCCACCGCAAACAGCCCCCAATATGCGCTGTTCAGATACACCGCCGCAAACGGAATCTTCGCCGCCAGCTCCACCACGCCCAGCACATACCGTGCCAGCCATGCCAAAATCCAGCTAAAGCCCGCTGCCACTGCCGGAAGGGCCAGCCCCAGCAGTGAGAGCAGCAGCCCGCCCGTAAACAGGATCGAAACGGCCCACAGGCAAAGCGGATTCACCACCAGCGCCACCAGGGAAACCGTCTGGAAATGCAGCGCCGTGAGCGGCAGGGAAAACACCATCGACGCCAGCGAGCAGCAAAACGCCGCTCCCATCGCCCGCACCAACTGCGCCAACCAGCGGTGCCGCGAGAGAACCCGTTTGATTCCCTTCGAAACCGGAACCGCGCGGTAGAGCTTGCCGGAAAAGAGCAAAATCCCCGCCGTCGACGCAAAGGAGAGCTGAAAGCCCACATCCAGAATCGCCCACGGGTTTGCGATCAGCAGCACCAAGCCCGCAAAGGTGATCGACGTCGGCGGGTCATCCTCGCGCCCCATCAGCGGCGCGAGCATCAAAAGCGTCAGCATACACCCGGCCCGCACACTGGAGGCCGCCGCGCCGGTCATCGCCACGAAAAATGCCACCATCGGCAGCCCGATTCCCGCAGCCAGCCGCCGGTTTCCGCCGCAGAGCAGCAAAATCATGCCAAACAGAATCGAAACATGCATCCCGGACACCGCCACGGCGTGATAAATGCCCGCGATGGAGAGTGCATTGCGCTGGGCATAGTCCATCCCGTCCCGCGCTCCAAGCAGCAAACCCTTCAAAAATCCGGCCACGTCCACCGGAAAGATCCGCTCCGCGCTCGCTGCAAGCCGTGCCGCGAGCCGCGCAGGCCAGAGGCCCGCCGTCGCCGCCGCCCGTTCCAGTGTCCAGCTTCCCTTCACCGTCCCGACCAGCCATACGCCCTTTCCGGAATAGTAGGTGTCGTCCTTTTCCTCGCTGCGTACCAGCCGCGCCTGACAGCGGATCCCGTCTCCCGCCTCTGGCAGCGCCTCCTGCTCCGAAAAATACAGCACGCCGCGGAAGTTTCTTCCGCCGTGCGCAATCTTCACCAATACGCTCCCGCCATATCGCGTCTCGCGCGGCGCTTCCAGCGCCACCGCCTCCACCTCGGCCGTGCTCCCGTCGACATCCGCCAGCGGACGGAGAAATACGCCCTGATAGACGCCGCACCAGAGCAGCCCCAAGCCGAGCCCCAGCAGCGCAATGCCGCACCGCCTGGCCCAGGGCCTGCGCAGAAGGAATGCGAATACGCTCAGCAAAAACGCCATTCCGCCGAGCCACCAGCCCTGCCCATTCAGCAGCAAAACCGCCGCCAGCACCGCCGGCACAAACCCCAGCGCAAACCAGCAAAGCTTCCGCATCCGCCCTTCCTCCTTTCCGAATCGATTTTTTCTCCGCCGCAGCGAAAGCCTCCCCCTCCGGGGGAGGTGCCCCAGTGCGCCCATTGGCATGGCAAGCCAGTGGATCTTCCAAGCGTCTTCCAAAAGGCCCCCTCTTGGCAGAGGGGGCTGTCGCCGCAGGCGACTGGGGGAGAAATCCCCGCTCTCTGCAGAAAGCCTCCCCCCTCCGGGGGAGGTGCCCCAGTGCGCACATTGGCATGGCAAGCCAGTGGATCTTCCAAGCGTCTTCCAAAAGGCCCCCTCTTGGCAGAGGGGGCTGTCGCCGCAGGCGACTGGGGGAGAAATCCCCGCTCTCTGCAGAAAGCCTCCCCCCTCCGGGGGAGGTGCCCCAGTGCGCACATTGGCATGGCAAGCCAGTGGATCTTCCAAGCGTCTTCCAAAAGGCCCCCTCTT
>USLX01000071.1 GCA_900555665.1 uncultured Eubacteriales bacterium
CGGGAAGACGCCCGCCCCGCCGGCATATTGATTAGGATTTCCGGGAATTCAGAAATTAGCCGTTCACAACGCCGTATTCGATGGCCCAGCCGTCGACGAATGCGGAGACGACCGCATCCCAGTTGGCATCGGACATGTCTGCGGAGTATGCAGCCAGAGCGGTGACAACGGTAGCACGCCAGGAATCGACGTTCGGAGTGTAGTTGAAGGCCCAGGTCACAGCATACTTGCCCTCGGAGAGGAGCTTGCTGCCGTCAACGATGAACTTGTTGGAAGAAGCCGGGCAGTTCTTGAACGGAACAGCGCCGAGCTGCTCAACATAGACTGCGGAAGCGTCGGGATCGGTGACGAGCCAGACCAGGAAGTCCATGGAAGCCTGAATGTCTTCCTCGGAAGCCTTGGAGTTGATGGCCCAGCAGTTCTCGGTGCCAGAGCAGAGGGCAGCATTCTCTTCGCCGTCCACACCGCAGTAGATGGGGATCATGGCGAGCTGATCGTCGGTCATGCCGGCGTCGATCAGGCCGGAGTATTCCCAAGTGCCGTTCTGATAGAAGACAGCCTTGCCTTCGGTGAACTCCGCGCAGGATTCGTCCTTGGTGGAGGTGCTGAGCGTGGTGGGATCATCGGCGGAATCAGTGACATAGAGGTCCCAGATGTTTCTGAAGTTGTCCATGTAGGCGCCGGTGATGGTGGCGGGCTGTGCGGTCACGTCGTCGTCACGGAACTCGTAGTAGAGCGGCATGTTAGCCAGATGGCCGGAGAAGCGCCAGCTGGAGGAGCTGTCGAGGCCCGCAGCGGAGAAGGCGTCGAAGCCGAGCTCGGAAGCACGGGCATGGATGTCATCGGCGACGGATTTCAGGGAGTCGAAGTCCTTGATCTCGTCGAGGGAATGGCCAGCCTCTTCGAGAAGCTTGGTGTTGACGATGAGGCCGAAGGATTCGTAGCAGTTACCGATGGCCTTCAGCTCGCCGGCTTCGTTGTAGAGGTTGAAGGAGTCGGTGTTCAGCTCGTTGGCGATGGCGGAGCCGGTCAGATCCAGTGCGTAATCGTCCCAGTCAGCGAGGCCGGACATGTTGCCGATGTTGAAGATGGTGGGCGCTTCGTTCTTGCCCATCTCGGCGGTCAGGGTGTCGGAGTAGGTACCGGAAGCAGCGGTAACAACCTTGACGGCAACGCCGGTCTTGGCGGTGTAGTCGGAAGCGAGCTTCTGCAGCGCCTCGTCGAACTCCGGCTTGAAGTTCAGGTAGTAGACCTTACCGGAAGCGGAGGTCTCGGTGTCGGCGGCAGTGTCGTCGGTCTTGGTTTCGGTATCGGCGGTCTCGGTACCGGCGTTGTCGGTGGTATCGGCGGGGGTGGAAGTGTCGGCCTTGGTGTCCGAAGAGGACGCGCAGGCGACCAGACCCAGCACCATCACGACAGCAAGAAGCATTGCGATGATCTTTTTCATTTTGTGTTCCTCCTAAAAATTTTGGGTATACGATTTTTTTGTCGGATTTGGAAACGTTTCCAAAACCATGGTCATATTATACTACATTTTTTGCGGGAAGGAAGAGGAAAATGTACAAACTTTTAAAAATCGGCGTTTTGAACATGAAATTCACATCGAATTTGGCGGTTTTGACGAAAGAAAACCCGTCCCCGCCTGCGGGGCGGGGACGGAGCGAAGCGGTTATTTTGCGTAGATAAGGCCGACGAGCCAGTTGAGGAAGCGGCAGGGGAGAACGCGGGAGAGAAAATGAAAGAACTGATATTGCAGGCCGATCGTGCGGATGGGCTTGCAGCCTTTCCGCATCGCGGTGTGGGCGACGAACGCGCCTGCCTGCTCCGGCGTCATGCCGTTCTGCTCGTCCTTTTCCATACCCGCGACGGAGCGGGCGATGCGCCCGCCGTAGACGTCATCGCCGGCAGGATTCTTTTGCCGCGCGGCGGTGAAGCCGGTATGGATATCGCCGGGCTGGACACAGCAGACCTGCACGCCGAAGGGCCGGACTTCGTTGGCTGTGGCCATGGTATAGGAGTTGATCGCGGCCTTGGACGCGGAATAATAGGTCTGAAACGGGATGGGGATGGAGCCTGCGACGGAGCTGAGATTTACGATGCGGCCATAGCCCTGTTTGCGCAGAATGGGCAGGACGACGTGATTCATGCGCACCATGCCGAAGAAGTTGACGTCGAGCTGGCGGAGGGCATCGGCGGTGTCGGTGAACTCGACTGCGCCGGAGATGCCAAAGCCCGCGTTGTTGATGACAACATCGATATGATCTTCGTGCGCAAGGACAAAGTCAACCGCGGCCTGCAGCGTCTCTTCCTTCGTGACGTCGGCCTGGATATGGACGGCGCAGTCGGTGCCGGTCTCGCGGCGGGAGAGTTCATAGACATGATAGCCGGCCTCGTGCATGGCCCGCGCCGTGGCAAGACCGATGCCGGACGTGCCGCCGGTGATGATGCAGACTTTGCTCACAGCTCATACCTCCCGAGCACTTCCGCGATGATGTCGACGGCCTCGTCGATCAGGGCATGCGTGTGCGTGGCCATGAGGCTGGTGCGCAGCAAACATTCATGCGGCGCGGCCGCAGGCGGAAGGGAGGAGTTGACGTAAACGCCGTGCTCGTAGAGATCCTTGGCGATGGTGAGCGTAGCGAATTCTTCATAGGTGTAGATCGGGACGATGGGCACGCGCTGGCCGTTGGATTCGCGCATTTTGATGTGCTTCGCATCAAGCTTGGCGCGCAGATAGAGCGCGTTTTCCTGCAGCGTGGTAACGCGCTCCGGTTCGCGTTCGAGAATGCGCAGTGCGGTGAGCGCGGCGGCGCAGTTCGCGGGCGGAATGGAGGCTGAGAAGATGAAGGGGCGGGAGTTGTGGCGCGCATAATCGGCGACCTCTTCGCTGGCTGCCATGTAACCGCCGAGGGAGGCAAGCGATTTGGAGAACGTGCCCATGTAGATGTCCACCTGATCTTCCAGACCATAGTAACTGGCTGTACCGCGGCCGCCTTCACCGAGGACGCCGAGACCGTGCGCGTCGTCGACCATGACGCGCGCACCGTACTGCCTGGCAAGGCGGCAGATCTCGGGCAGGTTCGCAATGTCGCCCGCCATGGAGAATACGCCGTCGGTCACAATCAGGCAGCCTGCGGATTCCGGAACCTTTTGAAGCTTCTTTTCCAGGTCCTCCATGTCGTTGTGGCGGAAACGGAGCATTTTCCCGTAGGAAAGACGGCAGCCGTCATAGAGGCTGGCGTGGTTTTCACGATCCATGATGACGTAATCGCGCATGCCGACGATGGCGCTGATGATGCCGAGGTTGGACTGGAAGCCGGTGGAGAAGGTGACGATGCCGGGCTTACCGAGGAATTTTGCCAGTTCCGCTTCGAGTTCCAGGTGCAGCGTCAGTGTGCCGTTCAGGAACCGGGAGCCGGAACAGCCGGAGCCGAACTGCTCATAGGCCTTCACGCCGGCCTCGATGACCTCGGGGTGTGTGGTGAGGCCGAGATAGTTGTTCGAGCCAAGCATGATGCGGCGCTTGCCTTCCATGATGACCTCGACATCCTGCTTGGATTCGAGCGCGTGGAAGTAGGGATAGATCCCAAGCCGCTTTGCTTCGGCGGCGAGAGAGGGTTTGCTGCATTTTTCAAAGAGATCGAGCATACTTAGGCTCCTTTCCTGTTTTCGACGGTTTGAACGAGTGCTTGCAAGACACGGCTTGCAACGGCAAGCTCCTCCGGGGAAAACTGGCCGGAGAGGGAGGCAAGGGCGTCTTGCAGCGCCTGTTCGTTATCCTGATAATAGGTGTTGAATTTGCCGGCGGTTTGCAGGCGTACCTCGCGGCGGTCTGCCCCGGGGATTTTCTCCAGATAGCCTTTGGCGACGAGGTTGTTGACTTTGTAGGTGGCATTGGGCTGTGAAATGCCGAGCGTGGCGGCAAATTGACCGAGCGTGGGACGGCCGAGCAGATGGATGACATCGGCGGAGAAGGCCTCGGTCGCACTGAGGCTGCCGGCTTTTTCACGCAGCGTATGGAACATCTTTTTATAGCTCTCCAGCCGCAGCCAGTTTTGCAGACGGAGAATCCACTGAACCACAAAAGGCACTTCCTTTCAAAAATTTATATAAAAATTTTTATGAAAAAAGTATAGTGCAGGCCGGGGGATTTGTCAATCAAAATATGCGGTGTATGGAAATCGAAAAATCTGCGATAGACGTTGTAGGGGCGACCATTGGCCGCCCGCAAGGGCCCCCTCTGTGAAGAGGGGGGCTTTTCCACTGCGGAGGGGATATAAAAACCGAAAGGCAACCCAGCGAAGCGGTTGCCTTTCGGAGAGGAAGAAGGAGACTGCGGATATGGAGTTTTCGCCGCCCCGGCGGAAACGCAATGGAGCAGCCTTCTTCTGACGTCGAGGGAGCTTTTGGATTATTCGGTGCGGAGGGCAACGACGGGATCCTTCTTCGCGGCAAGGCGCGAGGGGATGAGACCTGCGATGAACGTGAGCAGCATCGAGATCGCGACAAGCAGCACGGCGGCCACCGGCGGGAGCACCGCGCCGAGGCTGGCAATGCCGGTCAGGTGGTGGATGAGGGCGTTGATCGGAAGGATCAGCAGTACGGTCAGCCCGATGCCGAGCGCGCCAGCGATCAGACCCTCAATAAGTGTCTCGGCATTGAACACGCGTGCAATGTCGCGCTTGCTCGCGCCGATGGCGCGGAGAATGCCGATCTCCTTCGTGCGTTCAAGCACAGAGATGTAGGTAATAATGCCGATCATGATCGACGAGACGATGAGCGAGATGGACACGAACGCGATCAGCACATAGGAAATGGCATTGATGATCGTGGTGATCGAGCTCATCAGCAGCGCGACATAGTCGGTATAGGTGATCTCGTGGTCTTCATCCACCGTTTTGTTGTAGTCCGCGATGCAGTCGGCAATTGCATCCTTGTCGGAGAAGGTGGAGGCGTAGAGGTTGATGGTCTTGGGACTGCTGTAGTCCACGTCGCCGAGCAGCTTCAGGTTTTCCTCATAGCTGCCGGTGGAAACGACGGGCGGCATATAGTTGTCGTAGAGCCAGACGTACTGTTCGTCGGTGAGCGGCTGGACGGACGGCTGTGCGGATGCGCCCATGGCCGCCATTGCGGCGGGGTCCATGCCGGCCAGCGCAGAGGAATCCATGCCGGCCATTGCGGCGGCGGAAGCGGCCGCGGCGTCTGCCGCCGGGGCGTCGGACATTGCAAGGGAGAGCGCGGCGGAGAGGTCGTCGCTCGACATGGCGGACAGCTGTGCCTGCACGCCGGCGGCGTACTGCTCCGCGACCTGCTCGCGGATGCTCTGCTCCACATAGCCGAAGAGCGTCTCGTCATCCATCTGCGCGATGTAGGAGCTGACGGTGGCGGCGTCGATGCCCATCTGGTCGGCATAGGTCTGGGCGACCTGTTCTTCGATGGCCTGCCGCGTCAGGCCCTCCATCTGCTGGGCGACGATGCCGTCGACATAGTCCTCCGAGGGCACCGACATCAGCGCGGTATAGATGGCCGCGCGGTCGGCCGCGGAGCGCGTGTTGAGATATTCGGAGATATCGGCTTTCTTCTGTTCGTCGGAGATGGAATAATCGTCCGTCAGGAACGGCAGGCCGGAAAGGACGTCGGTGGCCGGGTCAGCCTTCTGCTTTTGCAGGATCTCAAGCGACTGTGCCTGATCGATCAGGTGGTCGGTCAGGGCGGAAGTATAGCCGATGGCGCCGGATATCATGGAGGCGACGGCGTCCTCGTTCGGGCGAAGAATGCCGACGATCTTGACGGTGGTGCCGATGGTGTCGGAGTGGTAGAGGAAATCCATGCCGGCGTCGGTCGTGCTGATGTCAGAGTAGGTGCCGGCGGCAGAATCATACTGATAGTATTCCGCCGGGAGGACGACCTTAAAGCGCATATTGCAGATGTCCTCGTAGCTCCAGCGCTCCTGGAAGGTGTCCAGTTCCTCACCGTTCATCATTTTCCGCATGGTCTCGATCACGTCGTCCTGTGAGCCGAGGCCCATGCAGTAGATCGCAAGGTCGGAAATTTCGTTGTCCTTGCTGACAATCAGGACGGCCTCATCATAGTTCTGCGGCCAGCTGCCATAGATCAGGTCGTACTGCTCGGTCAGCAGGGGATTGACGAGAGAATTGCTGTCCGCAGTCTGCGGCGGCAGCATCTCTTCCCAGACCTCCATCTTGGAATAGGCCGCGCCGAACTGGTCAAAATAAGAGCTGTAATCGCCGCCGTAGAGCGTGCCCATGCACTGCTGCAGCAGGTCGGTCACGTCGGATTTGAAGATCTTGCCGTCGGCATCCTCGGCGTAGATCGTCATGCCGAGGTCGTAGCTGTACTGCACGGCGCTGACGTGCGCACCGACGGGGCAGTTATCCTGCTCCAGATAGCTGCGGAAGGACTTGAGATCGTTCTGCTGCGTCTCCGTGCTGGCGAGGTTCGTCATCAGGTCGTACATGATGGTATTGGAATAGACGGCGTCGCGGTCGTGTGCGCCGGACGCTTCAGAATCTGCGCTGACGCCCATGAGCGACGTGACCATGGAGGATATGTCCATGGTTTCTGCCTCGAGGGTGATCGGGTAGGAGGAAAGCGTATCCTCCTGCACGCGGTCGATGTAGTCCTGGATGCCGGTGGACAGCGACAGGATCAGCGCGATGCCGATGATGCCGATGGACCCGGCGAAGGCCGTGAGAATCGTGCGGCCCTTTTTCGTCATCAGGTTGTTCAGGCTGAGGCCGAGGGCCGTGAAGAATGACATGGACGTCTTTTTCTGCGTGAGCGGGGCGGGTGCGGCGTCCGCCTCCGGCTCGAACGGCGCGGAGTCGGAGATCACCTGCCCGTCGAGCAGCCGGACGGTGCGCGAGGCATAGCGCTCGGCGAGCTCGGGATTGTGCGTGACCATGATGATGAGCTTTTCGTGCGAAATTTCCTTCAGGATATCCATGATCTGCACGGAGGTCTCGGAGTCGAGTGCACCGGTGGGCTCGTCGGCCAGCAGAATTTCGGGATCGTTGACAAGGGCACGGGCGATGGCGACGCGCTGCATCTGGCCGCCGGACATCTGGTTCGGCTTTTTCTTCAGCTGGTCGCTGAGGCCGACCTTTTCCAGCGCTTCCACAGCGCGGCGGCGGCGCTCGGATTTGCTGACGCCGGAGAGCGTCAGTGCCAGCTCGACATTTTGCAGAACCGTCTGATGCGGGATGAGGTTGTAGCTCTGGAAGACGAAGCCGACGGAGTGATTGCGGTAAGTGTCCCAGTCGCGGTCACGGAATTCCTTCGTCGACCGGCCGGAGATGATCAGATCACCGGAGGTGTACTGGTCGAGGCCGCCGATGATGTTTAATAATGTGGTTTTTCCACAACCGGACGGACCGAGGATGGCGACAAACTCCTGATCGCGGAAGGCAAGCGAGATGCCGCGCAGCGCGGGCACAGAATCCTCACCGGCCTGATAGGTTTTGACGATGTTCTTCAACTGCAGCATGGAAAGGCCCCTTTGAACAAGAATGATAAGAAAAGTATAGCTGCGAAATGTGAACAAATCATGTATGTTCCGGGCGGATGTGGGGAAAAATCTTCGCGAAAAGTCCGGGGGATGCTAAAAACTGGCGCAGTAGGGCGGGCGCTTGGCAGAAATCTACAAAATGATGGAGAATTCGGTCGATCATGCGTGTGATTTTGTCGATAATCATAGTGGACAGCACAAAAAATTTAAGGTATAATCGGACAGGAACGTAAGAAATACTAAGACAAACCACATCACCGCACACAGCGCGCGGTGTGGATTCAGGGCAGTTGCGGCCCGTCTTTTTGAAGAGGGTCGTTATTTTTGAAGGAGGAAGTTCATTATGTCTGTTAAAGTTGCTATCAATGGGTTTGGCCGTATTGGCCGTCTGGCTTTCCGTCAGATGTTCGGCGCTGAGGGTTACGAAGTTGTCGCCATCAACGACCTGACCTCCGCCAAGATGCTCGCGCACCTGCTGAAGTACGACTCCACGCAGGGCAACTACGTTGCGCAGGGCCACACCGTTGATTTCCATGAGGGCGAAGGCGAAGACAACTACATCGTTGTCGACGGCAAGAAGATCGTCATCTACAAGATGCCCAACGCGGCTGATCTGCCCTGGGGCAAGCTCGGCGTTGACGTCGTCCTCGAATGCACCGGCTTCTATACCAGCAAGGCTAAGGCACAGGCTCATATCGACGCAGGCGCCCGCAAGGTCGTTATCTCCGCTCCGGCCGGCAATGATCTGCCCACCATCGTTTTCAACGTCAACCACAAGACGCTGACCAAGGAAGACACCATCATCTCCGCCGCTTCCTGCACCACCAACTGCCTCGCCCCGATGGCCAAGGCCCTGAACGACCTGGCTCCCATCGAGTCCGGCATTATGTGCACCATCCACGCCTACACCGGCGATCAGATGCCGCTCGACGGCCCGCAGCGCAAGGGTGACCTCCGCCGCAGCCGCGCAGCCGCTGTCAACATCGTCCCGAACTCCACCGGCGCAGCCAAGGCCATCGGCCTCGTCATCCCGGAGCTGAACGGCAAGCTCATCGGCGCCGCACAGCGCGTCCCGACCCCCACCGGCTCCACCACCATCCTGAACGCAGTCGTCAAGGGTGCTGT
Source organism: uncultured Eubacteriales bacterium (assembly GCA_900555665.1). Taxonomy (GTDB): domain Bacteria; phylum Bacillota; class Clostridia; order Oscillospirales; family Oscillospiraceae; genus CAG-170. The sequence goes on from USLX01000071.1 coordinate 8,654, forward strand.
CACCGTTGATCAGGTCAACGCCCAGATGAAGGCGGAAGCCACCGAGTCCTTCGGCTACAACACCGACGAGATCGTCTCCTCCGACGTCATCGGCATGCGCTTCGGCTCCCTGTTCGACGCCACCCAGACCATGGTCGTCAACCTCGAGAACGGCACCTCTCAGGTTCAGGTCGTCTCCTGGTACGACAATGAGAACTCCTACGTCTCTCAGATGGTTCGCACCATCAAGTACTTCTCCGAGCTGAAGTAATTCAACCGAAGAGTGTGCGGCGCCGGGCTTGCCCCGACGCGCGGGATGCGTAAGCAGATTCGCCCTTTCCCCTGCAATTTCGCGGGGGGAGGGGCGCTTTTTTGTCCGCGGACGATCCTGATGAAATTCACGGATTAACCCGCGGATACTTGCTTTTTTGTTTAAAATTGGTTATACTTTGAAGGTAGAACCATCCATATGAGCAAGGAGGATGACGCAAATGGAACTGAAAAACAGAGCGGAGATGGATTCCAAATTTACATGGGATCTCACGCCGATTTTTAAGACGGAGGACGAGTGGGAAGCCATGATGAAGGCGACCACCGAGCAGATCAAGACGCTTGCAACCATTCCCGGCACACTGAGTGAGTCCGTTGAATCCTTCGCAAAGGGTCTGGGCGAGATTTACGCCGCCATGGAGAACGTGGAGAAGCTGTATGGCTATGCCTTCCTGCGCAAGTCCGGCGACAACGGCGATCCCAAGAGCCAGGAGATGGAGGCACGCGCCAT
>USLX01000072.1 GCA_900555665.1 uncultured Eubacteriales bacterium
CCGCGCGGCCTTTACAACAAAAGAGCCTTGCAACGCATCAACACGCTGCAAGGCTCTTTTTATTTCTTCTTCCGTTTCAGCCAGAACACCTTGAATTTGCTGTACCCATTCGCCTTGTCCGCGTCAAATTCCTCGGTCAGCACGTACCATTTGCGGGCATTATCGAACTGTAAAGCATTTCCACTTTCCTGCACGTCGGTCAGATAGCGGGGGATGGCGGTCTGCTGGCTCTCAAACTCCGGCTCGCGGTCCCACAAAATTTTACCGTCAGCGTCAAAGCCGTGCGCCCATACGCTGAACACCAGGCAGGCGGCCTCGCCATAGCAGTAGCGCTCAAACCGGATGCGGCCATCCAGATAAAACAGCATACAATCGCGGAAATGTGTTTCCAACTCTTTTTCATAGCGGCGTCCGCATCCGGTACCGGCAAAATCGGCAGCATTGGCAGTCATGGCGTGCCCTCCTGTTTGTTGATGCTTTTATTATACAGCAGGGTGGGGCGTTTCGCAAGCAGAAATATAGGGCGCGGCGGCAGGGGCCGGGCATGTCCGGCCCCTACATGGGCGGCGACAAAAAAGCGAACCGCGTCCAAAAACAGACACGGTGCGCTTACTTACGCTATCCTAAATTTTACGCCAGCAACGGCTTGCAGGCCTCGGCCAGCTTTTCCTTCTTGGCTTCAGCCTCGGCAAGGTCCTTGCCCTTGGTGGTGAAGTAGGTCTTGATCTTCGGCTCGGTGCCGGAGGGACGGACGATGAATTTTTCGCCGCCCGCGAGGCGGTATTCCAGCACGTTGGCCTTCGGCAGGCCGGTGCCGCTTTGTTCATAGTCGATGGCGGTCTCTACGGCCAATCCCGCGATCATCTTCGGCGCGTTTGCACGCAGGCCGTCCATCAGGGACTGCATCTTCGCCATGCCCTCCGCCCCGCCAAAGGCGAAGCTGCAAAGACCGTTGCGGTAGTAGCCATACTGGTCATAGAGCGCGTCGATCGCATCGCCGAGCGTCATGCCCTTGCGGGCGTACCACGCGGCCGCCTCGCAAATGAGCAGCACCGCGTTCACGCCGTCCTTATCGCGCACATGCGTACCGGAGAGATAGCCATAGCTCTCCTCAAAGCCGAAGATGAAGCGTTCGGGATGCCCGTCCTGCTCGAGCAGGGCGATCTGCTCGCCGATAAACTTGAAGCCGGTCAGCACGCGGCGCAGCTCCACGCCATAGTGCTTTGCCACGGCATCAACCATGTCGGTGGAGACAATCGTCGTCACCGCGACGGGGTCTTTCGGCATTCTACCCGTCGCAATGCGGCTTCGGCAGATGAAATCCAGCAGGATGACACCCATTTCGTTGCCCGAAATCAGGCGGTATCCGCCCTTGCCGTCGGGTACAGCCGCGCCGCAGCGGTCGCAGTCCGGATCGGTACCGATCAGGATGTCGGGCTTGACCTTGTCGCAGAGTTCGAGTCCCTTCTGCATTGCCTCGCGGATCTCGGGGTTCGGATACGGGCAGGTCGGGAAATGGCCGTCCGGATGCTCCTGCTCGGGCACAATGGTCATGTTCTGAATGCCGAGCTTCTTCGTCAGCATCCGCACACACTCAAGGCCGGAGCCGTTGAGCGGCGTGTAGACGAGCTTCAGATCGGCGATGCCTGCGCCGTCACCGACGCGCTGGGCATAGACGGTATCGACAAATTTTTCGAGCACCGCGTCCGGGATATACCGGATCGTCCCGGCGGCGAGGGCCGCATCAAAGTCCGCACGCTTCGGCGCCGTAAAGAAGTCCAGCTTTTCGATCATCTTCAAGATGACGTCCGCAGCCTCCGGCGTGATCTGGCAGCCGTCTGCGCCATAGACCTTATAGCCGTTGTACTGCGCGGGATTGTGACTGGCCGTAATACAGATGCCGACGCCGCAGCCAAGCTCCCGCACGGCAAAGCTCAGTGCGGGCACCGGCTCGAGCCGGGGATAGAGATGCGCAGTGACGCCGTTTGCGGCAAAGACCGCTGCGGCCTCACGCGCGAACACGTCAGAGCCAATACGGCTGTCGTAGGCAATGGCGGCGCACTTGGGCAGCGCCGTGCCGTTTAAATAATCCGCAACGGCTTGCGTGGCCCGCCGGACAACATAGATGTTCATCCGGTTTGTCCCCGCACCGAGCACACCGCGCAATCCGGCCGTGCCAAATTCGAGGTCGCGGTAGAAGCTGTCGTACTTTGTCTGCTCGTCCATGCCGCGCAGCTCTTCCAGCAGCGCCTTGTCCATGCCGGGCTGCCCGAGCCACTGTGTATACGTCTTTTGTACCTGATCCATCTGGGAATTACTCCTTTCCAATATGACCTGCAGCCGGGGATTTTCCCGCGCCGCCTCCTGTAAAACTGTTAAAATACGCGCCGCATATGTCCCGCCGGGCACATCCGGCTCCCAAAAAATCCGTCCGCCAAGCTCCTGCAGGCAGTCGTAAAGCGCATCGAGGTTGGCCCCGTAGTAACCCGGCAAGCCAAGCTGCTCGCGCAGATATTCGTGTGCTTCCCCGCGCGCAGCAAGGCGCGACGCCTTCAAAACATAGTCTTTCATTTCCATGCCACCGTATGCGCCTCCGTCACGGCCAGCTCGGAAAATGTCTCATAATGATCCTCGGTGTAAAAATAGAGCCCGTCGTTTGAGAAGACCAGCCGCTTCGCGCCGCGGCCTAATTGGCCGTTTGTATCGATGTCGCATTCGGTGTAGCTGCGCCCCGTCGCCTCCGGAAGCAGCCCCTCCCGGTTGCCGAAGCGGTCGCCGCCGATAGCTGCGCCGTCCAGGTAATTTTCGACGCTGCCGCCCTCCCAGCCAAGCGCGCGGGCCTCCTCCTTCGTGATGTAGTTGTCGGGGAGCGCGCCGTATTGATCGAGATAGAGCACCACATGCTCGAGATCATAGTAGCAGACCCCTTCTGCGACGGCGCTGTCGCTCGTGCCGGGATCATCTTCCAAAACCTCCGGTGTTTCAGGCTCGTCCGGCAGCGCCTCCGCAGCGGCCGCTTCGGTGTTTCCCGCCTCAGAGAAAATCTCCTCCGTCAAGTTCGGGATTTCCTCGCCGCAGCCGCTCAGCCCCAGCAGCATCACCACTGCAAGGGCCAGCGCCAGGAGCCGTCTTGCAAATTTGTCCATTGTCTTCGTTTCCTTCACATTTTGCAGGATTTGTCCCTATTATATCCGCTTGAAAATAGGCTGTCAATCGGATTTCCGCACAGAACTTTGTCCTTGACGTCCCATAGAATTGATGATAAAATAAAAAAGTTCAGGCCGGTGTGGTGGAATGGTAGACACAAGGGACTTAAAATCCCTCGGTGGCAACACTGTACGGGTTCGAGTCCCGTCACCGGCACCACTCAGAAATGACCTTTGTATGTCAGGCAGCCGCGCAGGGCGCGCCCGCCTCGACACCAAAGGTCTTTCTTCGTTCAAACCCGTGACCGCTTCGCTGGGTCACGGGTTTGTGCTTCAAATTTGGCCGTTGATCCATCGTTTCCGGTCTGCAGCCCGCAGAATTCCCTTTGTACGTCAGTCAGCCAAGCTTCCAAATAACTTCCGGATTGACAAATTTTTATAAATCTGTTATATCGAATCTATATTCTAATATCTTTCTGACGGAAAGGGACCTCCGGAGATGCAGAAGAATTTGGCTGTCCTCCTGCTTTTTGTGTGCCTCCTCGGGTGCCTGTGTCTGCCCGCTCAGGCATCAGATGAGGCCGCAGAAAATGATACCCCGGACGCGGCCGGTCTTTCCGAAGAACCGGCATCGGATTGGAACGCGATTCCGGGCCCGTTCCTCTACGAAAACGAAGACCACCACATCACATTCGACGTACCAGAAGGCTGTCTGGAATACCCGGAAGAGGGACTCACGCCAGAGGAGGCCTATTTCTATACCGCAAACGTGCAAATGCGCTGCCTCACCTTCTGTATCTATGGCTGCTGGGCCAGCCTCAGCAATTCAGACCGTGCCAAAATCGATCCCGAAGAGGTCGACCTCCAATATTTTACGCCGGATTGGATTGAAGTCCTCTTCTCTCTCCCGACCGGGTGCGTTTCCCGCGCACGCTATGGCGAGATGCTCTATTTCACCTGGCTGGAGCCTGCGGATGAAGCCCGCTTCACGCCCCCCATTTGCCTGTTTTCTCACCATTCGCAACGGCTATTTCTATCTGCTCCAGCTCGAGGCGCTTTTGACGAGCGTCCGCTTTGAAGAAGGCGCTGCCTGTGGCACCCCTTTACGACGCGGCGGTTTATACCGCACTCGCATATCTCGAGCCCATGCTGCTCGGCAGCCATCCGCGCCTCTATCCCCTGCTCATCTGGTGTGCGCTGTCCGTCTGGCTGCTCAGCTCCGGCTGCCCCACCAAACCAGAAAACGCCCCCACTGGCCCGGAGCTCTGAGCGCCTCTGCCATCTTCCCTCCCGGCCCCGGCATCGCAAAAAGGCCGCCAATCGGCGGCCTTTTGTTATGCGTAATCCAAGATCAATTGCAGCACCGCCTCGGCGGCCTGTTCCCGCACCGCCTCGCGGTTGCCCGCAAGATGCAGCTCCCGGGAAAACGAGAATCCCTCCAGATCGATGCCGATGTAGACCAGACCGATGGGCCGTCCCGTCCCGTCGCCGTCCGGCCCGGCGAGGCCCGTTACGCTCACGCCGATGTCGGCCTGCATGGCCTCGCGCGCGCCGCGCGCCATCTCATGCGCCGTCTGGCGCGAGACGGCCGTATACACGCGCAGCGTGTCCTCGCTGACGCCGAGCAACCGGTGCTTCACACCATTTGTGTACGAGATGACGCCGCCCATGTAGACCTCAGAACTGCCCGGCACATCGGTCAGCAGCTTGCCGATCAGCCCGCCTGTGCAGGATTCCGCCGTGGCCAGCGTTCTCCCCTGCGCGCGCAGATGGCGCAATACCTCAAACGGCAGATTCCGGGTCATAATAGCGGATCGCCACCTTTTCTGTGTTCTCGATCGCCCGTGCGATCAGTCCTTCGACATCCATCTTCGCCTCCTCGGCCTCGACGAGCGCAAGCACCGGCTTTGTCTTCGGATGCTTCGGCGTGAAGACCGTGCAGCAATCCTCATACGGCAAAATCGAGGTCTCCAGTGTGCCGATTCTGCGCGCAATGGTTACAATCTCTTCCTTGTCCATGCCGATCAGCGGGCAGAACAGCGGCATATTCAGCACCGCGCCTGTCACCGCCATCGCGTCCATCGTCTGGCTGGCTACCTGCCCGAGGTTCTCGCCCGTCACAAGGCACTTTGCCCCATGCTCGCGCGCAATGCGCTCGGAAATGCGCATCATAAAGCGGCGCATGATAATCGTGAAGTATTCTTCCTTGCAATTGTCGCGGATGGCCTCCTGAATTTCCGTAAATCCAACCACGTCCACCGTCATCCGCCCGCAGTATTTCGTCATGATCCGCGCCAGCTCCAGCACCTTGTCCTTCGCCTGCTCCGACGTATACGGATAGGAGAAGAAGTGAATGCACTCGAGCTCCACACCGCGCTTTGCGATCATGTAGCCCGCAACCGGCGAATCGATGCCGCCCGAGAGCAGCACCGCGGCTCGTCCGCCCGTGCCGGTCGGCAGTCCGCCCGCACCGGGCACCGACGGCCCATGTACATACGCCGCCGTCTCACGCACCTCGACGTTCACCACATAGCTCGGATTGTGGACGTCGACCGCAACCTGCGGGAACTCCTCGGCAATTCTGCCGCCGATCTCCTGCGAGATCTGGATGGAATTCAGCGGGAACCGCTTGTCCGATCGCTTCGATTCCACCTTGAAGCTCTTCTGCCCCGCCAGCTCGTCGCCGAGATATTCCACCACGGTCTTGAAAATCGCATCCAAATCCTTCTCACACGCACGGCAGCGGCACATCTGCGCGATGCCGAAGATCGTGCCGCAGGCCTCCCACGCGCCGTCGAGGTCGCAGTCGTCGTTTTTCGGCTCGACATAGAGCGTCGACTGTGTGATCGTCACCTTAAAATCGCCGAACATCGCCATCCGGCGGCGTGTGTTGGCCTTCAGTTTGTCTTCAAATGTGCGGCGATTCTGTCCTTTCAGGACGATTTCGCCCAGTTTCAGCAAAAATAGTTCCTTCATGTTATCTCCTTTTTATCGATCGTTCCCGAATTGGAACGTTCTGTACTGAATGGCCTCCGCAATGTGCCCCGGCCCGATGTCCGCGCTGCCGTCGAGGTCTGCAATCGTCCGCGCGACCTTCAGCACGCGGTCATAGGTCCGCGCCGTCATGTGCAGCGCGGAAAACGCCTGCCGCATCAGCGCCGTACATGCCTCATCCAGATGACAGCTCTCGCGCAGCTCTGCCGGCCCCATCAATGCGTTGCACTGGGTTCGTTTTCCCGCGAAGCGCGCGTTTTGGATGCTCCGCGCCGCGTCGACGCGCTTTTTGATCTCGGAGGACGGCTCCGCCGCCCCGCGGCGGCTCAGCTCTTCAAACTTCACCGCCGGAACCTCTACAATCATATCAATTCTGTCCAGCATCGGCCCCGACACACGGGACAAATACCGATCCACCGAGGCCTGTGAGCAGGTGCACCGCCCGCTCGGGTCGCCGTACCAGCCGCATTTACAGGGATTCATCGCGCAGACCATCATAAATTCGCTCGGATATGTCATCGATCCCTGAACCCGGGAAATGGTCACATACCCATCTTCAAGCGGCTGGCGCAGAACCTCCAGCGTATCGCGGTGAAATTCCGGCAGCTCGTCGAGAAACAGCACGCCCTTGTGCGCCAGCGACACTTCGCCGGGCCGCGGTGTTGTCCCGCCGCCGGCCAGCGCCGTGGCGGAGGCCGTATGGTGCGGCGCGCGGAACGGCCTCGTCTGCACGAGCGGCCGCTCCGGCGGCAGAAGCCCCATCACAGAATAGATTTTTGTAACCTCCAGCGCCTCTTCCCGTGTCATATCCGGCAGGATAGACGGGATGCGCTTGGAGAGCATGCTTTTGCCCGAGCCTGGCGGGCCGATGAGCAGGACGTTATGGCCGCCTGCCGCGGCGATCTCCAGCGCACGCTTTGCGTTCTCCTGCCCCTTCACGTCGGCAAAGTCCGGCAAAATCTGCCCCTCTGCCTCCGGCGTCCAGGGTGGCGCAGGCTCCAGCGGGGCCTCCCCGGTGAAATGTGCCGCCAAATCCCGAACCGACCTGACGCCATAGACCGTCAGCCCCTCCGCCAGCGTTGCTTCCGCCGCGTTTTCCGCTGGCACATAGAGTTCCTGCACCCCTAGCTCCTTTGCAGCAAGCGCCATCGGCAGCACACCGTGCACCGGCCGCAGCTTTCCTTCCAAGCTCAGCTCGCCGAGGAAGGCGCACTCTGTCTTCGGCAAGCGGATCAGATCGCTGGCCGCCAGAATCCCGAGCAAAATGGGCAGGTCGTAGAGCGTGCCGGATTTTTTCGTGCCCGCAGGGGCCAGATTCAGCGTGATCCGGCTGACCGGGAAGCGGAAGCCGCAGTTTTTCACCGCCGCGCGCACGCGCTCCCGCGCTTCCTTGACGGCGGCGTCCGGCAATCCGACGATCTCAAAGCCCGGCAGCCCGTTTGTAATGTAGCACTCCACCGAAACCTCATATCCGCGGATTCCGCTCAATCCCATCGATCGCACACGGCTGAGCATTCGCCCGTCCCCTCCTTCACGTCCGCAAGGCCGCCCGCTTATCACCGCGTCCGGCCTGTTTTTTCTTTTCTATCATACCGCATTTTCCGTAAAAAGCCAACCATAAAATCATTTTTTCGCCCCCATCCGGGCCCCGGCTGGTATCTGCCCGAATTCGATAAAAAATATATGAATTATGATTTACAGACGAAGAAAAATGTGATATAGTTAAAAAGCATGATTATGTAATTACTTTTAGGAGGTAATTTGTTTTGGCTCGTAAATTCAAAACGATGGACGGCAACAATGCTGCGGCTCATGTATCCTACGCATACACCGAAGTCGCCGGCATTTACCCCATCACCCCGTCGTCCCCGATGGCCGACTTTGTCGACCAGTGGTCTGCGGCCGGTCTGAAGAACATCTTCGGCACGACCGTCAAGGTCGCGGAGATGCAGTCTGAGGCCGGTGCTTCCGGCACGGTGCATGGCTCCCTCGGCGCCGGCGCCCTGACCACGACGTACACCGCGTCTCAGGGTCTTCTGCTGATGATCCCGAACATGTACAAGATCGCGGCGGAGCAGCTGCCTTGCGTGTTCCACGTCTCGGCCCGTACCGTCTCCACCCACGCGCTGAACATTTTCGGCGATCATTCCGACGTCATGGCCTGCCGCCAGACCGGCTTCGCCATGCTCTGCGAGACCAACCCGCAGGAAGTCATGGACCTGTCCCCCGTCGCGCATCTGGCCGCGATCGAAGGCAAGGTTCCGTTCCTGAACTTCTTCGACGGCTTCCGCACCTCTCACGAGATCCAGAAGGTCGCCGTTTGGGACTATGCCGATCTCAAGGAAATGTGCAACATGGATGCCGTCGAGGCGTTCCGTGCCCACGCGCTGAATCCGGAGCATCCGGCTATGCGCGGCAGCCACGAAAATGGCGACGTGTTCTTCCAGCATCGTGAGGCCTGCAACCAGTACTACAACGCGCTGCCCGCAGTCGTGGAAAAGTACATGGGCAAGGTCAACGAAAAGCTCGGCACCAACTATCAGCTCTTCAACTACTACGGCGCTCCCGACGCTGATCGTGTCATCGTCGCCATGGGCTCCATCTGCGACGTCGCGGAAGAAGTCATCGACTACATGAACGCCCACGGCGAAAAGGTCGGCCTCGTGAAGGTTCGCCTGTACCGTCCGTTCTGCTCTGACAAGCTCGTCGCGGCCATCCCGGCTACCGCCAAGAAGATCGCCGTGCTCGACCGCACGAAGGAGCCCGGCTCCATCGGCGAACCGCTCTACATGGATGTTGTCACCGCTCTGGCCAACGCCGGCGTGCAGGCAACCGTCATCGGCGGCCGCTACGGCCTCGGCAGCAAGGACACGCCTCCTGCGTCCGTGTTTGCGGTCTACAACGAGCTGAAGAAGGATGCGCCCAAGCATCAGTTCACCATCGGTATCGTTGACGACGTCACCAACCTCTCCCTCGAGGAAGACAAGAACTGCCCGAACACCGCGGCCGAAGGCACCATCGAGTGCAAGTTCTGGGGTCTGGGCGGCGACGGCACCGTCGGCG
>USLX01000073.1 GCA_900555665.1 uncultured Eubacteriales bacterium
TGAACCGCGTGGCTCCCGCATGAGATACAACACGATAGCTAAAACCGTACCGCTTACGCTCCCAGCTGAGCTACAGGCCCAAATAACAGAGATATTATAGCCTGCCCGGCGGGGTTTGTCAAGTCTGAGGCGGGAAAAATCTCAGCTCTGCTCCAAAATCGGAACCAGCTCCAAGAGATCGCCGATCACATAGTCGCACCGTGTATCCGCCTTCTCGCGCTCCCCATAAAAACACGTCGGAATCCCCGCGTTCCGTCCGCCCTGCATGTCCGAGGTCAGGCTGTCGCCCACCATCAGCGTGCAGCCCCGATATTCCTCGCCGACGAGCGCAAACACCTTGTCATAAAACGCCTTTTCCGGCTTCTTGCAGCCGAGCTGTTCCGAGATAAATACTCCGTCGAAATACGGCGCAAAGCCGGATTTTTCAATCCGCCGCTCCTGTGCATAGGTGTCGCCGTTCGTCAGGATAAACACCTTCCATCGCCCATGCAGTGCCTGCAGCAGCTCGGCGCAGTGCGGCATGAAATTCACGCCTTCGGCCAGCTCATAGAGATACTTGCGGTTGAACGCCGCCGTGTTGGCCTCGATGCCGCGCTCGGCAAAATAGAGGCGGAAGCGCTCTTCATAGATGTCTGCCTTTTCAATTTCGCCGCGCTCGAACATCTGCCACATCTGGTCGTTGTAGACCTCGTAATGGGGCATATCCGCCTCGGTGAACGACACACCGAGCTCCGCAAACGCCGCCGCCAGGGCCTCAAACGAACTTTTGCGGAAATCAAACAGCGTATCATCAATATCCAGAAACACGGCCCGAAATTTCATCTTGCGCCTCCCAGTGCTTTTCTGGTATGATAACATAGTATGCCGTAAGTTTCAACCAAAAGGAGCACACCATGAAAACCATCTCCCAAATCCTCTCCGCCGAGCTGAATCAGCCGGAGGCTTATATTCAAAACGTCATCACCCTCCTGGACGAGGGCAATACGATCCCCTTCATCGCCCGCTACCGCAAGGAGGCGCACGGCGCGATGGACGACACGACGCTCCGCACGCTCGAGACGCGCCTGCAATACCTCAAAAATCTGCAGGCCCGCCGCGATGAGGTCAAATCCTCGATCGAATCCCAGGGCAAGCTGACAGAGGAACTCTCCGCCGCCATCGACGAGGCCGCGACGCTTGCCGAGGTCGAGGACCTCTACCGCCCCTACAAGCAAAAGCGCCGCACCCGCGCGACCGTCGCCCGCGAAAAGGGCCTCGAGCCGCTGGCCGAGGTAATCTTTGCCCAGACGCGCGACTTGGCCGCGCCTGACGCTCTCGCGCAGAACTACCTCGACGCGGAAAAGGGCGTCGAGACCATCGCCGACGCGCTGCAGGGCGCAAACGACATCATCGCCGAGTGGATCAGCGACGACGCAGCCATCCGCAAAAGCCTGCGTGAGCTGCTGGAAAAGCGCGGCACGCTCCGCTCCCTCGCCGCGACAGAAGAGGACAGCGTCTATCGCCTGTACTACGACTTTTCGCAGCCTGTTGCAAAGCTGCAGGGGCACCAGATTCTCGCCATCAACCGCGGCGAAAAAGAAGAAAAGCTCAAGGCAACCGTCCTGCTTGACCGCGATCTTGCGCTGCCGCTCCTGCGCCGCGCGGTGGTGAAGCCCGGCTCCAGCGCAATGGAGTTTGTCAAGGCCGCCGCCGAGGACGCCTACGACCGCCTTATCTATCCCTCGCTTGAGCGGGAGATGCGCGCCGCGCTGACTGACCGCGCCAGCGAAGGGGCCATCCAAATGTTTGCCCTCAACCTCAAGCCGCTGCTCATGCAGCCGCCGGTCAAGGGTTTCGTCACGATGGGCCTCGACCCCGGTTACAGTCACGGCTGCAAGATCGCCGTCGTCGACGCGACCGGCAAGGTGCTGGACACCACGGTCGTCTACCCGACGTTCGGCGAGCGCCAGAAAAAAGAGGCCATCGCCAAACTCGCCGCGCTCATCCGCAAATACCATGTTATCCACCTCGCCATCGGCAACGGCACGGCCAGCCGCGAAACCGAGGCGATGGCCGTCGAGCTGATCCGCGAAGTGGGCGGCAGCGTCTCCTATATGATCGTCAACGAGGCTGGGGCCTCGGTCTATTCCGCGTCGAAGCTCGCCGCTGAGGAATTCCCGCAGTACGACGTCAACCTCCGCTCCGCCGTCTCCATCGCGCGCCGCCTGCAGGATCCGCTGGCGGAGCTCGTGAAGATCGACCCGAAGGCCATCGGCGTCGGCCAGTATCAGCATGACATGCCGGAAAAAGAGCTCTCCGCCGCGCTGGACGCCGTCGTCGAGGACTGCGTGAACGCCGTCGGCGTTGATCTCAATACGGCCTCCGCGCCACTTCTGCAGCAGGTCTCCGGCCTGAACGCCACGACGGCAAAAAATATCGTCGCCTACCGTGAGGAGCACGGCGCCTTCACCGCCCGCAGCCAGCTGAAAAAGGTGCCGAAGCTCGGCCCCAAGGCATTTCAACAGTGCGCCGGCTTCCTCCGCGTGCCCGAGAGCCGTCAAATTCTCGATCATACCGGTGTCCATCCCGAGAGCTATGCTGCCGCCGAAACGCTGCTCGATCTCCTCGGTTATCAGGCAAAGGATGCCGGAACGGACGCAATGCGATCGCTTCCCGACGCGCTGAAGCGCTACGGCGCGGAAAAAGCCGCGGCGGAATGCGGCGTCGGTGTCCCGACGCTGCAGGACATTGCAAAAGAGCTCGTCAAACCCGGCCGCGACCCTCGCGACGAGCTGCCAGCGCCCATCCTCCGCACCGACGTACTCGAGCTGAAAGACCTCAAGCCCGGCATGGTGCTCACCGGAACGGTTCGCAACGTCATCGATTTCGGCGTCTTCGTCGACATCGGCGTCCATCAGGACGGTCTGGTTCACATCTCCCGCGTCTGCGACCGCTACATCAAGCACCCATCCGAGGTGCTCGCCGTCGGCGACGTGGTGAAGGTCGTCGTCCTTGAGGTCGACGAAACGCGCAAACGCATCTCCCTCTCCATCCGCGACGTCCCAAAGCAGTAAAAGATCCCCGCCCGCTTTTCCAGCGGGCGGGGATGCAGCGTGTCAAAAAAGCCTTTTCGACCCGCTGCCGTCCAGGTTTTTGAACTTTAAAAAGTTCAAAAACCTGCTTGATTGAACGCGAAAGGGGCTTTTTGCCCCTTTCACGCTATCCCCGCTGCTCTGTTGCGGAGCTGCATTTTATCGTTTTTTGACAGTCTCAAAGCAGCTCCCTCCGTCTGGAGGGAGCTGCTTTTTTCTGCGCCGCGCGCGGGAGAGGAAAGTATGGAAAGCGTGAAAAAAGTCTAGCAAAGCGGAGGAAAATCTGGTATACTATATCTTTAGGAATGGAATGAAGCTGCAGAAAGGGGCAGAGCATGGGATTTGGCGAATTGCTGGGCAACGACGCGCTGAAGGCGCGCCTGGCCGCTGCGGCGGCGCAGGATCGCTTTTCACACAGCTATCTGCTCTGCGGGCCGGAGGGTTCCGGCAAGCATACGCTCTCCCGGCTGCTGGCTTCGGCAATGCAGTGTACCGGGGCCGTGCGGCCCTGCGGCCAGTGCGCGGCCTGCCGCAAGGTGATGGAAAACGTTCATCCCGACGTCATCACGGTGAACGACCCCGCGCATAAAACCATTGCCGTCGACGTCATCCGCGACATGCGCGCAGACGTCTTCCTCCGCCCGAACGAAGGGCGGCGGAAAATTTATCTCATCGAGCAGGATATGGCCGAGCCGCCGCAGAATGCGCTGCTCAAAATCTTGGAGGAGCCGCCCGATTATGCAGCCTTCCTGATTTTGTCCGACCGCGCGGAAAAGCTTTTGCCGACCATTCGCAGCCGCTGCGCCGAGCTGCATCTTGCGCCGGTGCCGCAGGCGCAGGCCCAGGTGTTTTTACACGGGAAGTTTCCGGAGCGGCCGGCCTCGGAACTGGAGCGGGCAGTGCTCCGCGCCGGAGGCTATCTGGGCCAGGCGGTGCGGCTTTTGCGCGGGGAAGAGGAGCGCAGCGAGACGGCGCAGTTCGCGCAGTGTTATGCCGCGCGGGACACGCTGGCGCTGCTGCGGCTGCTTTTGCCGCTGGAAAAATGCAAGCGCGAGGCGCTGATTTTGATTCTGCAGCAATTGCGCGCCTTTTTTGCAGATCTGCTTTTGCTTCGCAGCGGGATCGGTACGCCGGATGAGCTGCAGGCGAAAATTCTGCGCAGCCGCACCGGGGCAGAGCTGCTCACTGCGGCAAACAGCCTCCAGACCGCCATCGACGATTTGAACGCCAACGTCGGCGCGGGCGCGGTCATCGGCTGGCTGACCCTTCAATTACGCTAAGCCGCCAGCGCGGCAGACAGGAGAATCCCATGGAAGAAATCAAGATCCCCGGGCAGGAGCTGCCTGTGGAAGAGACGGAGGCGCAGGAACTCGCATCCGCAGCCAAAGAGCCGGTGGAGCCGGAAAAGGCTGCGTCAGAGCCGGAATGCCCCGCCGAACAGACGGCGGACGAACCGGCACGGGCGGAAACAGAAGCGTCTGCGCCGGAAGAGACAGCGGAGCAAGCGTGCCCGCAGCCGGAGTGCCCGGCTGCCCCGGCGGCGCCGAAGCGCGTCGAGGTTGTCGACGTGCGCTTCCGCAACAATGCGAAAAATTATTATTTTGATCCGAACGGCCTGACGCTGAAGGCCGGAGAGCATGTCATCATCGAAACGGCGCGGGGCGACGAGTTCGGCCTCTGCGCGGCCGGAAACCATACCGTCCCGGCGGGAGAGGTCGTTGCGCCGCTGCGGCGTGTGCTGCGCCGGGCGACGGCACAGGACGAAAAGGTCAATGCTGACAATCAGCTTCGGGAGAAGAAGGCCTTCGAGGTCTGCCAGAAGAAAATTGCGGATCATAAGCTGGAGATGCAGCTGGTGTCTGCCGAGTGTGCCTTCGACGGGAGTAAAATCCTGTTCTTCTTCACGGCCGAGGGCCGCGTGGACTTCCGCGAGCTGGTCAAGGATCTGGCGTCCGCCTTCCGCACGCGCATCGAGCTCCGGCAGATCGGCGTGCGCGACAAGGCCAAGATGGTCGGCGGACTCGGCGTGTGCGGCCGTCCGTTCTGCTGCAAGGAATTCCTCGACGATTTCCAGCCCGTCTCCATCAAGATGGCCAAGACGCAGAACCTCAGTCTGAACCCCACCAAGATCTCCGGCACCTGCGGGCGGCTCATGTGCTGCCTGAAATATGAGCAGGAGGCCTATGAAGATCTGCTCAAGACCGCACCGAAAAACGAGTCCTTCGTCGATACACCCGACGGGCGCGGCACGGTGACAGAAGTCAATTTGCTCCGCCAGTGCGTCAAGGTGCGCATGGAGGACCATCCGGAGACCATCGGGACCTATCCGAACGCCGAGATCTATGTCATCCGCAACGGCAAGGCCCGTAAGAATGACCCGCCCATTCCGCGCGACATCGCGCCGATCTCGTCCAGGCCGCGTCCGAAGCGGAAGGCGGAGGAAGAGTTTGAGGCCCTGCCGGAGCTGATCTTCAACAGTGACAAGGTCGATCCGGTCAATCCCGCGGAGGCGGAGAATGCCGTGCCGGAGCAGACCGGCGAGAAGACCGGCGCGCCGCGCCGCCGCAGAAGAAGAGGCGGAAAAAAGCCGTCCGGCGCAGAGCGTCCTGCGGAGGAAGAACGCCAGGCCAACGCCGAGCGCAAAGCGCAGCCCGAGCGCCGGGCGCAGGAGAAGAAGCCCCAATCCGCCGGGGAAGCAAGACCGGAAGGGGAGGGGACAAGGCCCCGTCGCCGCCGCCGTCCGCGCGGAAACCGGCCCAAGTCCGACGGCCCGCAGACGCCGTCTCAGGCAGAATAAGCCACCTACCGCCGCCCGGCCTTCGGCCAGGCGGCGGTGTCGCATGGGAAGCGGGATTTTTTTCAAATTTCCTTGCATAATTTCGTACAATCGCGTATAATATAGCGTATTCTTTTCAGAAAGTGAGGTTTGTCATATGAGCAAGCTGACCATTCCGCAAAATTATCATGCTCCGCTCAGCGTCTATGAGCTGCAGCGGGCAATCGAGTTCATCAAGAGCAATTTTCAGGTGAATCTGGGCAATGCGCTCAATCTGCGCCGGGTGTCCGCACCGCTGTTTGTCGATGAAAATTCCGGCCTCAATGACAACCTCAACGGCGTCGAGCGCCCCGTCTCCTTCGATATTCCCGATGTCGGCATCAACGCGCAGGTCGTCCATTCGCTTGCCAAGTGGAAGCGGCTGGCCCTCAAGCGCTATGAGTTCAACGTCGGCAAGGGCCTGTTCACCGATATGAACGCCATCCGGCGCGACGAAGAGGTGGACAACCTCCACTCTATTTACGTCGACCAGTGGGACTGGGAGAAGGTCATCTCCCGCGAGGACCGCAACGAGGCGTACCTCAAGCGCACCGTGCGCGACATTGTCGGCGCCGTCTGCGAGACGAACGACGCCCTCGGCATCGCCTTCCCGAGCCTGCACACGAAGCTCGAGCGCGAGGTCTTCTTCATCACGACGCAGGAGCTCGAGGACATGTACCCTGACAAGACGCCGAAGGAGCGCGAAAATGCCATCCTGCGCGAGCACCCCACCGTCTTCCTCATGCAGATCGGTGGAATGCTGAAATCGGGTCAGAAGCACGACGGCCGCGCGCCGGACTATGATGACTGGGCGCTCAACGGCGATATTCTGATGTGGAACCCGGTGCTGGAATGCGCGTTTGAAATTTCGTCCATGGGCATCCGTGTCGACGAGGAATCCATGGCGCGCCAGCTGAAGCTGGCCGGCTGCGAGGAGCGGCGCGAGCTGCCGTTCCACAAGATGCTCTTAAACGGCGAGCTGCCGCTGACCATGGGCGGCGGCATCGGCCAGAGCCGCCTTTGCATGCTGATGATCGGCACCTGCCACATCGGCGAGGTGCAGTCCAGCCTCTGGGACGAGGCCACGCAGACCGCCTGCCGCGATGCCGGCATCCTGCTGCTCTGATTTGTCTTTAGCCCCCTCTATTAAGGTAACCGCCGCAGGCGGTAGGGGGGAGTTTTGTGTGTACCACGCTCCCAGTCAGGCCGTCGGCCTGACAGCCCCTCTCCGCAGAGGGGGCCTTTGGATACATTATAAATACACTCCGAAAGCGAGGAAAACAATATGGAACAGCTCGTCTCCGTGCGTTCCCTTTTCAAAGAAACCGAAAAATTTGCCGGGCAGACCATCAAGGTCGGCGGCTGGGTGCGCAATCTGCGCGCCAGCAAAAACTTCGGCTTCATCAACCTCTCCGACGGCACGTTCTTCTCTCAGGTGCAGATCGTGTACGGCGCAGAGCTGCCGAACTTTGCCGAAATTTCCAAGCTGAACATCGGCGCGGCTGTCATCGTCACCGGCACACTCGTCCTCACGCCCGACGCCAAGCAGCCCTTTGAGGTGCAGGCCGCCGAGATCGCCGTCGAGGGCCCGTCCACGCCGGATTTCCCGATCCAGCCGAAGCGCCATTCGATGGAATATCTCCGCACCGTCAGCCACCTCCGTCCGCGGACGAATACCTTCCAGGCTGTGTTCCGTGTGCGCAGTGTGATTGCCTACGCGATCCATAAATTCTTCCAGGAGCGTGATTTCGTCTACGTCCACACCCCGCTCATCACCGGCTCCGACTGCGAGGGCGCGGGCGAGATGTTCCAGGTCACAACGCTGGATCTTTCCAATCCGCCGCTGACCGACGACGGCAAGATCGACTACTCCAAGGACTTCTTCGGTAAGGAAACGAACCTGACCGTCTCCGGCCAGCTCAATGGCGAGACTTTCGCCCAGGCCTTCAAAAACATCTACACCTTCGGCCCGACGTTCCGCGCAGAAAACTCCAACACCACGCGCCACGCCGCCGAATTCTGGATGATTGAACCGGAAATCTCGTTTGCGGACCTGTCCGACGATATGAAGCTCGCCGAGGACATGATCAAATACGTCATCGCCTACACGCTTGAGCACTGCCCCGAGGAGATGGCCTTCTTCAACCAGTTTGTCGACAAGGGCCTGCTCGACCGGCTGCACCACGTCATGACCTCCGACTTCGGCCACGTCACCTACACCGAGGCCGTCAAGATGCTCGAAGAGCATAACGACAAGTTCGACTATAAGGTCTTCTGGGGCTGCGACCTCCAGACCGAGCACGAGCGCTACCTCACCGAGCAGATCTTCAAGCGCCCGGTCTTCGTCACCGACTATCCGAAGGAAATCAAGGCCTTCTATATGAAGCTCAACCCCGACGGCAAGACCGTCGCGGCCATGGACTGCCTCGTGCCCGGCATCGGCGAGATCATCGGCGGCAGCCAGCGTGAGGACAACTATGATACGCTGCTGAATCGCATGAACGAGCTCGGCCTCAAGCCGGAGGACTATCAGTTCTACCTTGACCTCCGCAAATACGGCTCCACGCGCCACGCGGGCTTCGGCCTCGGCTTCGAGCGCTGCGTCATGTACCTGACCGGCATCTCGAACATCCGCGACGTGCTCCCGTTCCCGCGCACCGTCGGCAACTGCGACCTGTAAGCAAATCAAAAAAGCCGCTTCTTCTGTTTCATGCAGGAGAAGCGGCTTTTTGTCATTTATCACCGGAGCAGGAAAAGCCCCCCTCTTCGTAGAGGGGGGAGATCGCCAACGGCGATCAGGGGGGAGAAGATTTTGAAACTCCCCCAGTCAGGCCGTCGGCCTGACAGCCCCCTCCTGGTAGAGGGGGCCTTTCCGGGCGGACAGAGTCGTCCGCCCCTACATTCATAGCCGACTGTGCGGTGCAAAATCGCCCTGTCATGAACAGAAGTCCACTGCAGCTTTTTTCATTTAGCACAGCAAAGACATTTTTCTGTCCCCATTCCGACGCAATTTCGGCCAAATTCACAAAATCCATCAAACCGCGTAAAAAAGGCTTGCTTTTTTCTTCCATCGACGCTATAATGTCAAGCATAGATTTTCCGTGTACACTTGTCCGTTGTACATGGACACAGGAGGAATTGAAATGAAAAAGATTCTTGCACTTTTGCTTTGCATTGCGATGCTGTCCTGCGTCCTCGCAGGCTGCGGCGACAACAGCGCCAAGGCGGACACCGCCGCTCCGGCGGACAGCTCGTCCGACGCTTCCG